>NZ_JBYSZP010000005.1:315755-344062 GCF_058787295.1 Pseudomonas sp. FW305-3-2-15-E-TSA4
AGCAGAGATGTTGAATGTGCCGACGCCTTCGCGGGCAAGCCCGCTCCCACAGGTCCCGAGAAGGCCCGGGGTTTACTCGGTAATCTTCGAGAAGTTGCGGTAGAACATGTCACCCTCGCGACTATCGGTCATCGAGTGCAGCTGGAAGCTGCGATTGAGCCTGGCGCCGCCGTCACGGGTCAGGGGGGCCCAGACCAGGTTGGCGCGGCGCATGGTCGACATGCTCATCATTTCGTCGAACGGGATCGACAGGTAGATGCCCTTGTCGAAACTACCCTCCCCGTACTCGGCACTGCCAGCCGTGGTGATCGTCGCCCAGGCACCGAAGCGCACCCCATTGAAGAACTCGCGGGAGATGTCCAGCGTGCCGCCCCAGTCGCCGGCCAGGTAGCGACCGACGCTGACCGCAGCCAGTGTGTCGTACGGCAAATCGGTATAACCGGTGATGTGCCCGGTCCAGACCGAGTAGTCGCGCAGGCCGAAACCCTGGTCGAACTCGCGCTGGCGCACATAGTTCAGATCCGCTCCCACCGACCAGCGCTCACCGGTCGGCCGGAACAGCACCTCACCGCCGACACCGGCAAACATCGATTCCAGATAGCCGCCGTAGACCATGCCATACAGGTCCTTGTCCAACTGCTCGGCATGGCTGACCTGGAACAACGGCATGGTCACTTCCGAGGTGGTCAGATATTGACGCAAATCGGTACGCACCCGCGGCAGGCCGCTTGGTGCATCGTAGGTGAACTTGTCGAAGTTGTTCACCAGGTTGGCACTGAGCAGACCGTTCCACCAGGTGTTGCGGTTGAAGCGGTACTCGGCATCCGCGTCGGCACTGAACTGATAGAGCAAACCATCAGGCCCGCCAACGTTCTGCTTGAAGCCCAGCCCAACGCCATAATTGAAGTGCTGCGGCGCTTCGCTGTAGAGGGTTTTCTCGTTGTGCGGCATCGCCGGGTTGATCTCGGTGGTGCGGTGCAACGACTCCAGCGGCTCCTCGTTGTTGATCACTTCGCGGAAGGTCTGGCGCGGCACGCTGGTCTCTTCCAGCGGCAGGTCGTAGCGCTTGTTGACCACGGTGAACCAGTTGATGTCGTCGTTCACGCTGTTATCGAGAATCCGGCTCGCGCGGCCAACGGCCTTCGACGAATGGAAGTAACGCTGCTGCTCGCCGTAGACGATCAGCTCGGAATCACGCTGACTGATGCGCTCGACCTTGTACCCGGCATTCTGCTGCAAGCGTTGCGACACGTCGGCCCAGTTGACCTGTTCCATCGGCGTGGTCGGCATCTTCGCCGGCAGCGGCTCCGGCGTCGGATCGTAGGTCTTGGCCGGCGCCTTGCGGCTGACGAAATTGGTGTGGAAGGTGATGCCGAACATCGCCGTGTTGCCCCGCTCCCATGCCGCGCTGACGTCCACCGAATCGGCCACCTTGAACACCGCGCCGAAGTTGATCGGCGAGTCTTGCTTGATCACGTTGTCCTTCGGCTCGTGCTTGTAGTCGTTGCCTTCGTATTCGAGCTTCAGGCTGAGTCGATCCCACGGCGTCTGATAGCTCACACCACCGAAGAACGACGGCCTACCGCGAAAGTACGAGCCGGAGTTGACGTCACCGGTACCCTCAAGGGCCGGCCGGGTGTCGAAGCGATCACTGACGTAACCCAGCGGGTTGTCGAGATCACCACGATTACCGAGATAACCCCAGGCAATACCGGCGCTGAAATCGAAATTGTCGAAGCGCTTGTTAGCGACGAAAAACTCACTGGAGAACAAGCCCGTACCACCGATGTCTCGGAAGCCCAGCGCGACTTCCGGCGCCCAATGGCTTTCCTGCCACAGCCGGACTTTGGCGTCGACCGCCTTGTCCTTGTAGCTCTGGCTGCCACTCAGCGCCTCAGAGCCGTACGGCCGGTTGGTGATCGCGGTGTAACGGAACGAACCTTCGAGCCAGTCCAGTGGCTGCAACGACACGCTGTAGCGGCTGTAAGGCTCGGTGCGGTTGGCGTTGACGCTCAGCTCTCCGGCCGGGGCCATGCGCGCGGTCGGGGTCTGCAACAGACCGGTGCCGCCGAAATCATTTTGGGTAATACGCGGCTCGGCATGCACCAGACCGCACGGCAATAACAACACAGCTGCAAAACGTAACTTCAACGAACCACCTCAGCCAGCTGCGTGGCAATCAATTCGGCCAACTGCTGATTCAGTTCAGGAACAGGCGGATCCAGATCATCGTTTTTCACCGGCACCAGAATCTTGCTGCCGGCCACGGGGAACTGCCCGCTCTCGCGATTCCAGTGCGCGATACCCACGCGCCGCACCGCACCATTGGGCTGGATCAGCCACAGGTAATCGGCCTCGGCATCGTCCAGCGGCGTACAGCTTTCCAGGTACTCGCGCGCCTCCAGCAGAGGCTGATAAGGCAGGTGGCAGGTCTCGGCAACCGCGCCCAGCACTTGCACCTCGTCGACCCGTTTCGGGTAGATCAGCCGATCGCCATCGTCGAGACGAATGTTGCGCGCGAAACCGACTTCCACCGCGACCGGATCGAGGTCCGCCACCTGACGCCCGGTGACCGGCATCTGCCGCACATGCTCGGCCAGGCGCAGCGCCAGCGCCGCGCGACTCGGGCGGTCAAACAACGAGGCCATGCGCTGCAACACATCGAGATCGAACAACACCCCGGCCTTGAGTCGGGCCTGTTCTTCCAGCAACGACTGACGCAGCAACACGCCGGCCAGCCAGTAACCCTCGGCATTCGGCACCGCCACGCTGATCACGTCGAGCAAGCGCCCGCCCGGCGGTAATTCCACCGGCCCCGGATTGGCCACATCACCACTGACCGTGACCGCTGCCTGACTGATGCCGCTGAGCAACAGCAAACCCGCCGATACCATCCGTAAGCGCTTCATGGCAGATGCCTGCGATCAGGGGTCAGTTGCACGATGCGCACACGCATTTGCGCGGTCAGTTGCTGCTCGCTCTGCAGGATGAAACCGTCCAGCGGATCGACCCAGTAATGATTGGTCGCGCGCAGCCCGATCGCCGGGACGTCGATACGTTCGTCGACACGCAGCACGGTGTATTCCTTGTCGAGAATTTGCAGAGTTTGCGTGGATCGGCGAGAGAACCGGCTGTTGACGATCAAGCCGACTTCCTGGCCTTTGTACAGGTCGATCCAGCGCTGACTGGTGAAACCATCGACGACTTGATGCAGGCCGCGTTTGAACGGTGCGTTGTCGGCCAGCCGCGTGCCGTCCAGGTCGCCCTCGACGCCGAGGCCGATGGTGCGCACGGCGAGGCCATCACGCAGCAGCAACACCTGTTTACCGGAGGCGACCCAGAACTGCAGGTCTTCACGCTCGCGCACCAGCGCCAGCACCCCGGAGCCAGACGGCGTGGTCAGTTTGACTTGCGGATACTTGACCTCGGCCACCTGGGCCGCGCTCACGTCCAGCTCGTCCGGGCCGATCACCGCCGACTTGAGGTTGCGCACCGAGGCGGTCATCAGCGGGTTACAGCCACACAACATCAAGGCCGCCATCAGGCAGACGCCAACTTTCAAGGTTTTCACGGTCGGCCTTATTTGCTGTTGTTACTGAATTCGCTCCAGTTCTTCGCAGCGGAAGCCCCGGTCCCGACAATCGATGCCGACGGCACCAGTTGGCTGATGAAGCGGTTCCAGCGCGTGACGTTGGCCGGGCCGACGTACACCACGTCCTGCGGACGCACTTCAAAGTGCGAAGCGAGTGCCATGGCGGTCGGCGACTGGGCTTCCAGTTGATAGATCTTCGCTGGCTCGACATCGAGGTTTTCCACCCCGCGAATCACGTACACCGCGTTGCCATTGGAGGTGGTCTGGCTCAGACCGCCGACCGAACCGAGCACGTCGGAGAGGTTCATCGTCGCGGTCTTGAAACTCAGCGCACGGGGCTGATTGACTTCGCCCATGACGTAGATGCGCTTGTTGTCGTTGTACGGCAGGTACAGCTGATCGCCGCCCTTGAGGAAGACGTGCTGCAACTCGGAATCCTGCTGGTTGAGCGAGTCGAGATTGAGCGGATACACCCGGCCATTGCGGGTCAGCAACAGGCCCGACAGGTCGGCGTTGTTGGTGTCGATGCCGGCAGTGCCGAGGGCTTCGACCACGCTCAACGGGTTGGTGGAAATCGGCTGCGGACCGGCCTTGGCCACGGCGCCCGAGACCACCACTTTCTGACTGGCGAAACGCAGCACCGCGACATCCACCTGCGGCTCGGCGATGAACGCCGACAGCCGGGTTTCGATGTCCGAGCGCAGCTGTTGAATAGTCTTGCCGGCCGCCTGCACTTCCTTGATGAACGGGTAGTACAGCGTGCCATCGGAGCGCACCAGTCGACCGTTGGCGTCGATCTGCTGTTGTGCCCCCGATGGCGCGGTCAGCTCCGGGTGATCCCAGACCGTGATGTACAGCACATCGTTGCTGCCGATGCGGTATTCCGCAGGCGTGGCCAACAGTTCCGACGGTACCGTTTCACGCTTCTGCGTGGCACGGGTCATCGAGATCAGCTTGGGCGTGATCGGGATCAGCTCGACCCGACTGCTTTCGCTGGCGCCCTGGCGCGTGATGTCGCCGGTGCTCAGGTATTGGCCGGGGGAAAACATGCAACCTTGCAAAGCGATACTTGCCAACAGCAAAAGAGAAAAACTACGAGTCATAATGGCACTACGCTATTCAAGGGCGAATCTAAAAATAAAGTCACCCGACTTGCGTCGGGCGACCCTGTACTGCACTAACAAATGTTCCTGTTAGTTGTGCGTGCCGGTGGTGCCGGTAGTACCGGTGGTGCCAGTGGTACCGCCGTTGGCACTTCCGCCGCTGTTGGACGCCGCGACTGCACTGGCAACCATTGCAGTACTGGCAGCAGGCGCTGTAGAAGCCGCAACACTGCCAGATACATTGGTCACCGCAGTTAGCGGCGCTTCAGCAGCGGACGCCCAGTTGCTCAACATCGTCAACAGGGCAATCGCCATCACTTTTTTCATATCAACTCCTTTCTAACATTCGACCTGTTAAAAACCGGTCTTTGTTAGCGGTGGTAGCGTTCAAGTCCGCGAAAAGCGCGAACAAGATCCGTCGTTCTTTCACAGTCTTACCCAACTGATAAAAGTCGAACGGCAGGTTTATATCTACGGACTTGCAAAAGGCATTTCCAGCGTATTTTCCCGACGATATCTAACAGCTGACCGAAACTAACATTCAGTATTAGAACGACATCATTCGAGATAACCGCGCGGATGATTCGATTGCCAGCGCCAGGTATCGGTGACCATGTCCTGCAGACTGCGCGTGGCTTTCCAGCCGAGTTCTTTTTGCGCTTTCGAGGCGTCGGCCCAGCTCTCGGCAATGTCCCCGCTGCGCCGTGGCATCACCCGGTACGGCACCGGACGTCCACTGGCTTGTTCGAAGGCATGCAGCACTTGCATCACGCTGTAGCCGTCGCCGGTGCCAAGGTTCCAGGTATGAATGCCCGGACGGTCGGCAATCGATTGCAAGGCTTTGAGATGGCCATCGGCGAGGTCGACGACGTGGATGTAATCGCGCACTCCGGTGCCATCGATCGTCGGGTAATCGTCGCCGAAAATCGACAGTTCCTGCAGGCTGCCGACCGCGACCTGGCTGATGTAAGGCAGCAGGTTGTTGGGGATGCCGCTGGGGTCTTCGCCCATATGCCCGCTGTGATGCGCGCCGATCGGGTTGAAGTAACGCAGCAAGGCGATGCTCCAGCGCGGCTCGGCCTGACTCAGGTCGCGCAGCACGTTCTCGACGATCAGCTTGGATTGACCGTAAGGGTTGGTCGGAATGCCGGTGGGGAAATCTTCTCGGATCGGCATCTGCTCAGGCTCGCCGTACACCGTGGCCGACGAACTGAACACCAACCGGAACACCCCGGCCGCCGCCATCGCCTGACACAGCGTGATGCTGCCACCGACGTTGTTTTCGTAGTAATCCAGCGGCTTGCGCACGCTCTCGCCGACGGCTTTGAGCCCGGCAAAATGCAGCACCGCGTCGATCGCATGCTCGCGGAAAATCCGGTCCAGCAACGCCCGGTCGCAGACATCGCCGCGAATCATCAGCGCACTTTTGCCGCAGATACCTTCTATCGCGTGCAGTGCCGCATCGCTGCTGTTGCAAAGATTATCCAGTACAACAACTTCATAACCTGCTTCAAGCAGCGCAAGTGTGGTGTGCGAGCCGATATAGCCGGCGCCACCCGTTACCAGAATCTTCATAGCGCGGTCCGTCATTGGATAAGTGACAAGTAGCCTGTCAAGTCCCTTTCATTGAATCTGTGGCGCACCACACAAATAAGGACGACAACAGCCTTAAACAAAATTAGTTCAACCACTGGCAATAAATATTTTTGCAGGTCAAACTGTATTGCCCGGTACTTATTAGCACCCCAAGTACACTCATCACTATCAACAGATACCGACTAAAAATAACTAATAATGCCTTAACCGACATCTCATAACATTGTCATGTTTTACCCCCTGCGCTAATTGCCATTAACAACCTGACTCAGGTATTAAAGTACTCGTTCAATAATCATTGAAACTTGTGCGCTTTGATAAGTGCGCGCACCCATTGCCTGTGTTCCATGACTGTCCAGGATACTTTTATGATTCGTAAATGTTTGTTCCCCGCTGCCGGTTACGGCACGCGTTTCTTGCCGGCAACCAAAGCCATGCCGAAAGAGATGCTGCCGATCGTCAACAAGCCGTTGATCGAATACGCCGTTGAAGAAGCACGGGACGCCGGCCTGCAACACATGGCCATCGTCACCGGTCGGGGCAAGCGTGCGCTGGAAGACCACTTCGACATCAGCTACGAACTCGAACACCAGATCCGCGGCACCGAGAAAGAGAAGTTCCTCGCCGGCACCCGCGAGCTGATCGACACCTGCACCTTCTCCTACACCCGTCAGGTGGAAATGAAGGGCCTCGGTCACGCGATTCTCAGCGGCCGCCCGTTGATCGGCGATGAACCTTTCGCCGTGGTGCTGGCCGATGACCTGTGCCTGAACCTGGAAGGTGACGGCGTGCTGTCGCAGATGATCCAGCTGTACAAGAAATTCCGCTGCTCGATCGTCGCCATCCAGGAAGTCCCGGCCGACCAGACCCACAAGTACGGGGTGATCGCCGGCGAACTGATTTCCGACGGCATCTACCGGGTCAATAACATGGTGGAAAAACCGGCACCGCAGGATGCTCCGTCGAACCTGGCGATCATCGGCCGCTACATCCTGACGCCGGACATCTTCGACCTGATCGCCGACACCCAACCGGGCAAGGGCGGCGAAATCCAGATCACCGACGCGCTGATGAAACAGGCGCAGAACGGTTGCGTGCTGGCCTACAAGTTCAAGGGCCTGCGCTTCGACTGCGGCGACGCCGAGGGTTATTTGCAGGCGACCAACTTCTGCTACGACAACGTCTACCTCAAGGGCCGCTGAGACGGTCCCCGCCCACTTCTCTTTTCAGGAGGCAACCCATGAACATGGCACAGCATGCAGCAGAGATTGAACGGGAGGTGGGCAACCTCGGCACGGTGAGCTGGCTGTCACACCATCAGCCGTTGGCCAGCGCCAACGAGTCGTGGCTGGGCAGTATTTTGCTGGTGGAACGCATCGGCATGTTTCCCGCGTCCGGCGACATTCGCCGCACGCTGGCGGATCCCTATCCCCTGCTCGCCCATCTGAAACAACGGTATGCCGAGCAGGCGCTGGAAATGGACGATCGTGATGGCCTGAAGGTGATCTTCAGCGACTGGCGCTTCCGCGTACGCCTGTGCTGCAACGAGCCGGCGATCATCATCAACGTCGAGACGCGGTGTGCCACGCAACTGATGCCGCAGAAAACGGCTGAGCTCCTGAGCCAGATAGATAACTTCAAATAAAACACGCCCCCTGTAGGAGCTGCGGCACGCTGCGATCTTTTGATTTTGTTTTCAAGAGCAAGATCAAAAGATCGCAGCGTGCCGCAGCTCCTACAAGTCGCAACTGTCCGCGTTGATGCCACTGACGATCCAGCGATAGAAGTAATCGGCAATCACCTTCCCGCCCGTGGCCGGCTGCGGATGAATCTTGTCCGGGCCGATCATCGCCGCCGCATAGCGTTTGACGTCAGGGCCGAACGCGCATTGCAGATTGGCAAAGCCCAACTGCTGCTCATGCGCCCACGGCTGCAGTACCTGCGCATACGCCGACATCGGATAGGCGCTGGAACGTGTGGTGTCCTGACGCATGATCAGGTTGATGCTCGCCGCCGGTTGGATCTCGCGGATCATCGTTACCAGGCCCTGAACGTTCTGCAGATACTCCGCAGGTTTGACGCCGAAGCCTTGGTCGTTACCGCCGAGCATGATCAGATAAACGTCGGCGGGGATCTTCGACACGGCGGCTTTCCACTGCACCTGCCATTGCGGGTCGCGGTGATAGAAGTCCGCCGAGGCCGCGCCCGAGGCCGCCAGTTTCGAAACACGCACGCCGTTCTGTTCGTTGCTCATCCACAAGCCAAACAAGGTCGGTGCGCCCTTCACCACTTCCAGTTTGAACGACCAGTCTGCCGCTGAAGAGAGACCTGCGAGCGGTACTTCCTGCACGCCTGAACCCTTGAGCGTCAACGGCTGCCAGTCTTCCGAGGGTGTCCAACGGTAGCGCAGCTCACTGGCTTCGCCGTTGCCCAGATAGAGCAATTTCGCCTGGGTGACTTGGGTGTCGATGGCCGGTGTCGGGCTGGCATCGATTTGCAGCCAGGCACCGGGCTTGCCGGTCACCGTGCGGCTGTCGGGGCTGGCTTGGCCGAGGCCGGATACTTGCCAGCCACCACCGAAGTATTTTTCGCTGCTGCGGGTGTATTTGAAATGCGTGCCGCCCAGCGCGGCGCCGTGGTTGAAACCGACGTAACCGGGGCCGGCAAAACCCACTTCGCCGGCCACGCGCTGCACCAGTTTGGTCAGGTAGAAATCCTGCCCGGCGCTGTAGCTGTCGCCGATCACCGAGACCGACAAGACCTTCCCGGCCTTGCCTTCGCGCCACTGCGCAAAGCGCTCGCGGGCATCGCCCACTTCCACCACCGACGCCGCGACGGGCTGAGCGTCATTTACTGCCAACATGCATTATTTCCTTCAGTCTGGAATGGCCCGTTCGCGAGCAGAGGTTGAGGTCATCCACTAAATCCTTGTACACCTAAATCCTGTGGGAGCTGGCTTGCCAGCGATGGCGGTGGGTCAGGCGAATAAGCTTCATCTGATCGGTCCCCATCGCTGGCAAGCCAGCTCCCACAGGGATGGTGTGAGTTCCAGAGATCCTTGCTCGCGAAGCTTTTCAGCTATTGGCCGGCACCACCGGAGCAATGCTCGCCAGCGGTTTTTTCTTCGCCGCACGCTCGCCCAAAAACAGCACCGAGGTGACATTGAAGCGACTGAAAATCATCGACAGCAGCACCGGCCCCAACAGACCCGACAGCAGTCCGCTGAGCACCATAATGCTTTCGTCTTTCACCCCCAGCCGTCCCATGACAAACCGCGAAGTCGCCGCGAACAACACATGGAACAGAAAGATCGCGTAAGAGTAGCCGCCCAGCCAGGTCAGCCACTTCGAGCGCATGTCACTCGACAGCAAGGCGATGCAGGACACGCAGCCCACGGTCAGACCGATCAGACTGCGGCGGTCGACGATCAACTCACGATCAATCGCCGCCACGTACAGCAGCGTCAGCGAGATCAGCACAAACACCAGCGGCCCGATCACCTTGAACCGTTGCTTCAACGTCTCGACATTTTCCTGACCGATCATCCCCGCCACAAAAAACGGCAGCAGGTAAATCGCACCATTGATGCCGAACGCATCGAGCTTGAACGGTGGCAACAGAAACACCGCCGCAGCGAAGGCGGACAGCAGATACAAACGCGTCATCGAGCGCAGCATCCCGCGCCATTCCAGCAGACCGACGAACATGAAAATGATGAACACCGCCTGCAGGAACCAGAAGTGATTGACCGGCACCCAGAACGACAACAGCGCATCGATCACGCCGACGTCCTTGTTCACCCCCGGCCCTACCGCCTGCAACACCGAGAACGGCACACCGACGCAAAACAGCGGTACGATCAGCCGTCGCACCTTGCCACTGAAGAACGCGGAAAAGTCATTGCCGCGAATTTTGTAGATCGAATAGATGTAGCCGGAAATGAAGGTGAACAGTGGCATTCGCACGTACACCATCGAGTCGGCGATCACCCGAAACGGCGAGCCGAGATCGATCTTCAGGCCTCCGCCCAACGGGCCAATGACGTGATAGAGCACCAGCAGCAGGCACGCCAGGCCACGCAGGGTTTCGATCTCCAGCGATTTTTTCTTGCTCGACATACAGCACCTGCCTCAATTCAGAACTCGTGATTCAACCCGCACCGGTTTGTTCGCGCGCAACATCAGGCCCAGACCGACAAACAGCACCGGCACCACCATGGAAAAGTGCCGGGCGAAGGAGCCGAAGTCCGGCTCGAACAAACCCTGCACCAGCAAAAACGCGAGCGGAATCGCGATCAGCTCCTTGGGTTTGGTTTCGATCGGCGCGCCTTTGTAGTCGGTGGAGGTGATGACTTTGAACAGCAGCAGCGCAGTCATGATCATCAGCGCCACAAAGATCACCTGGCCCGGCCCGGACAACAGAATCAGCTCCACCGGGAACGACAGCCGGAAGAAGATGATCATCGAGTCCAGCGCCTGCGAGACGAAGTCACTGCCGCTGAGCCACGAGACGATCAGCGATTTCGAGCCCTCCTCCCCCGCCGTGCGCAACTCGTTGTTGCTGGCGCGAATCGATGACACCGGAAAGCCCAGCGCCAGCTGGATCGCCATGGCCACCGCCAGGTAAAACAGGAACAGCATCAGGAAGAAGGTGAAGCGCGACACGTACTTTTTCATCACGCAGACGCCAACCCACGACAGCGAAAACAGAATCCAGTAAGGCCGGATCAGCACGCCGTAGATCACCGCCGACAGAAAAAATCCGCCGCGGTATTTGCGTGTCAGCGAGCTGAACAAAATGCTCAGCACCGCCACCGAAACGATGATTTCCTTGGTCAGGTTTTCCAGAAAGAACGAACGCACAATCCCCCACAGACACAGGGTGCCGAAGATCGCCAGCGGCATGCGCCGGAACACCACCACCGGAATCGCTGTGAGGAAGAAGTTGCAGAACATTCCGTAGGCCCAGGCGTTGGTCAGGTTGATCCCGGTGGGCCGCAGCAGGAATGCCGAACACTCGTAGGAGGAACGATCCGGTGAGAACGGGTTCCAGAAATTGCAGTTGTCGGCGCGGGCGTAGGACGACCACAAGGTCATCGCATCGGGGCCCGGAGCGCGCGGGATCAGAAGCGGCATCGCCACCGACAGAAACAACCCGGTGAACAGAATCAGGAACGACAGCGAAGAATCGAGTTTGCGGCCGCGAAACTCGATACACGGCAACTTCAACCCCATGCCAGCGCCCCTTTGGCACGGGTCGCCCGAGTCAACACGGCGATCACCCCGAGCTGCACGATAATCGCGAAGACATTGCCCCACGCCGCGCCATAAATCGAATAGTGCTTGATCAGCAGGTAGCTGACCGGCACCGACACCAGCAGACAGATCGCCGCGCTGGCGAATGACACCCGACTGTTTTTCGAGGCAATCAGACCGCCCCAGACGATGTCGCCAATGGCCCGCAGGGCAAAGGAAAAGATCAGCACACCGAGGATCGCGTTATCCGGACGCGGCACGCTGGTGGCGACGTAATCGAGCACCACGTTGAAGAACAGATAGATCAGCACCGCCACCGCCGCCGACACCACTAACGAGCGCATCACCCATTTGTTGACGAACAATTGCTTGACCGTAAATGACTGCTGATCCGCCTGAAACCGCTTGGCCAGCACCGGAATGCCGACCACCGCCACTACCGCGTAAGACAGCGCCTGCAAAGTGTTCGCCGCCGACCACGCGTACACGTATTTACCGAGGCTGGCGTAGGGTTCGAGATCGGCAATCAGAAAGCGCTCGGCGTACTGACTCAGCGCGATCAACCCCGTACCGAAGTAGAACGGCAACCCGGCCTTCCACACGGTCGCGGTAGTCAGTGCTTCGCTGACCCGACCCTTGTGCACATTCACCACGATCAGGTAACCGGCGACGATCACTAGCACGTTGGCGGCCACCCACAGCCACAGCACACTGGCGATGCCGGAGACCCAGTCGAGCATCATCCCGCCCACGGCCAGCAGCGCCCAGAGACCGGTCTTGATGAAGAACAGCAGCGCGCCCGCGGTGGCTTTCTGCGCAGAAAACACGAACGAGTTGATCTCGAATGACAGGTGTTCGGTGAGCAGCACCAGCGTCACGCAGAGGATCAGCGCGGTGCTCGCCTCGACCTGCTGAAACAGCGAGTAAATCCCCACCGTGACCAGCGACAGCAGCAGCCCCACCGCCAGGTACAGCAACAGGACTTTGTCGACCACCCGCCGCGAGCTGCCGCCAACGCTGATCAACCGATTGATCTCGGAACTGAAACCAACGCTGTAGAACTTCGAAGCGATCAGCGACGCCGCGACCACCACGCCATAAAACCCCAGCGCTTCGTAGCCCAGGTAATGGGTGATGGCCAACACCAGCAGAAACTTCGCGCCCAAGGCTCCGCCGCGCAGCAGCAAGCGAAATATCATCGAACGACGCCTTTGATGATCTCGTCCATCATCACCGTCTTGGCTTCGATTTCGCGGCAGGTATCGGTCAGGCGCTTGCCGAAATTCGACAGCGCGTTCGGCGCATACACGGTGTCGATGATCTGGTCGACATTGATGTCGCCACCGTTGATCACCCAGTCTTCCACGCCCATGTCCTGATAGGCGCCAAAGCCTTTGCGCTCATAGCTGATGTGGTACGCCGGGACACCGGACAGCAGCGACTCGATGGCGCCGTGCAGACGCACCGAGATCACCAGGTCCGGCTGATATTTGGCAATCGTCGCCTTCAACGACAGCAGGTCCTCGGTGATGCCCAACTCGCGATAGAACGCACCGTCATCGTTGCCGCGAACGGCGCTCTGCACCGCGCAGACCACTTTGCTTTTGTTCTTCAGACGCTGTAGCAGCAACTTCAGGTTGGCGACGTAGGCGACCTTCTTGTCCTTGCTCCACTCCGGCGGCTTGCGCAGCACCACGCACACGGTGGCCGGCGATGCGGCACAGCGGGTGAACTTCGGTTGCTGAAGGATCTTGCTGGCCAGTGACTGCACTGCCAGATCTGGCGCGCGGTAGACGTTTTCACAGGCATCGAACATTGCCGAGGAGCGGTTATCGCGCACGAACACCGCATCGGCACTGGCGTAGTGCTCGACGATCTGGCGGCTCTCGCCATGGAACGGGCCGATGCTTTGCGGCAGGTACACCGACGGCACCTTGCTGAGGATCGCCGTTTCCAGTTGCTTGGCGTGGCCGAGTTTGAGCTTGATGTGTTCGAAGGCACTTTTCGAGCGCATGTAGCCGCCACCGACGCCGACGATCAGATCGGTCTTGCGCAACAGATCCGCCAGTCCGGCATACGACTGATTGAGGAACACCGCCTGCTTGACCCGCCCCAGGCCCTTGGCCGCCATCACCGGCGCATCGAAACGCGGGTGCGGCAGGTAGGCGAAAGACTGCGGGTCGGACGCCACGACATTGATCGCGGTGTCTTCGCCAAAGTTGCGCTGCACCAACGCGATGGCCAGATCGACGAGCAGGCCGTCACCGGAGTTGGACGCACTGTAGCCATGCAAAATCGTTACGTTCATAAGCTGAGTTCTACTTAATAAGTGGGAGCGCAATACACGTCGTAGGTCTGGCGGATCATCAGCGCGGCGCTGAAACGCTCGCGCACGATGTTCCGGCCTTCGCTGCCGAGGTCGAGCAACCGCGGCTTCTGGATTCGCGCCAGCACGTCGGCCAGCGCCTGATGATCACCGGTGGGAAAGACGTAGCCGGACACTTCATGGGTGACCAGTTCGGGCAGTGACGTGCAGTTGCTGGCGATCACCGGCAAGCCCATGGCCATGCCTTCCAGCGGCACCATGGCAAAACCTTCCCAGCGGCTCGGAACGATCAGCGCGTCGGCCTGTTGATACAGCGCCTGCACTTCGGCCGGCGTGACCCACGGCAGGTACTCGACCGCGTCCATCTCGGGGCACTCGACCGTGTCCTCGTTGACCGCACTGCCGACCACCGTCAGTTTCAGATCACTGCGCTGCACCTTGGCGAAGGCCTTGAGCAGCACGTCGAAACCTTTCTGGTAGTCGAGACGACCGACGAACAGCAGATGGATCGGCGCGGGGCTCTCGGCCTTCGGCGCTTCATCTCGCTGGTGGATGCCGTTGTAGATCAGCTTCATGCGCGAGCGCTGAATGCCGAACCGCGCAGCTTTGTCCATCTCGTAGCGGCTGACGCAGATGATCACGTCGGTGACCCGCTGCAGGACCCGCTCGATCCATGCGTAGATCTTCTGCTTGGTCGGCGAGCTTTCCATCAGGAACGAAAAGGCGTGCGGGCAGTAGACGATTTTCGGCTTGCGCCACGGTCGCAGAAGCACACAGACCACGCGGCCGATCACCCCGGAAAAGGTGCTGTGCAAATGCACCACATCGGGTTTTTCCTTGAGCATCACCCGGGTCAGTTGCCAGGCAAATCGCAGCAGCGAACGCACATCACGCCCGCTGCGTTCGAACGTGCGAATCTGCTGTGCATCAATGCCGTGCAGCTCTTGTTTCTGGTCGAGCGGCACCAGATAGACCAGCTCGTAATTCGAATCCTGCCCTTCGGGCGACGCCGAGATGGTGCGGATAACGGTGGCGACCCCACCTTTTATCGTTTCTGCCACGTGCAGTATTTTCTTCACAACCCACCCACTTTCATGCCTGTTGGAACGTCCCTGAATCTCAGGATTTGTCCGACGCGTATTCGTAGTTGTAATAGCCGTAGCTGCCATTGCCGTAGTAGCTGGCAGCGCGCTTCTCGACGCCGTTGAACACCGCGCCCTTGAGCTCGATGCCGTTCTGCGCGAAGCGGCGAATGGTCGCTTCAATTTCCTTGGCCGGGTTTACCGCAAACCGCGTGACGATCAGGCTGATCCCGGCTTCACGCCCGACAATCGCCGCGTCCGTCACCGCCAGCAGTGGCGGCGTATCGATAATCACCACGTCGTAGCGCTGACTCAGTTCGGCGAGCAGGTCGCGGAAGTTGGCATGCATCAGCAGCTCGGAGGGATTCGGCGGAACCTGACCACGGCTGATGAAGTGCAGGTTGTCGATTTCCACCGTGTTGATCGCCTGCTCGATGCTGCAGCGCTTGACCAGCAGATCCGACAGACCATTGGCGATCGGTACATTCAGCGTCTTGTGCAAGTGGCCCTTGCGCATGTCGGCGTCGATCAGCAGCACGCGCTGACCGCTCTGCGCCATGACCGCGGCGAGGTTGGAGGAGACGAAGGTCTTGCCGACCTGCGGGCTGGGGCCGGAGATCATGATGCGGTTGTTGGTCGAATCCAGCGCGGCGAAATGCAGGCAGGTGCGCAGGCTGCGGATCGACTCGATGGACAGGTCGGTCGGGTTGCGCAGGGCCAGCAGATAGGCCGGCGTCTCGGCGGTGATTTTGGCTCGGCCTTTTTTCGTGTCCTCATCACGCTGCAAGGCGCTGTAGGGAATCGACGCGTACACCGGCAGCCCGAGCTGTTCGATGGCTTCCGGCCCTTCCAGACCTTTGCTCAACGATTTGCGCAACAGCACCAGGGCTACGCCGACAAAGGCGCCGAGGAACGTTGCGATCAGCACGATCAGGGCTTTTTTCGGTTTGACCGGGCTGCTCAGGTCAACATCCGCCGGATCGATCAGGCGCACATTGCCCACCGCCCCGGCGCGGACGATGTCTAATTCCTGGGATTTGTTCAGCAACTGCGTGTAGATCTGCGAAGCCACTTCCACATCGCGGGTCAGGTTGAGCAGCTCCTGCTGCGTGGCCGGCAGATCACCGACCTTGCCTTCCAGCGACTTCTGCTGCTGGGTCAACTCACCGATCTGCGACATCAAGGCGCGATACGCCGGATGCTGTTTGGTGAACTTGCGATCCATTTCCGCCTGCTGCATTTTCAGCTCGGAAATCCGCGTTTCCAGCGCCACGGACTGACCGAGCACCGACTGCGTTTCCAGGGAAATGTTCACGGTCTTGCCGTGGGTCTGGTAGGCGTTGAGCGCGTCGCTGGCCTTCGCCAGATCACGCTTGACCTGCGGCAACTGGCTTTGCAGGAAGGCCAGGCTTTGCGCCGCCTCCGCCGAGGTCCGGCGCACGTTCTGATCGACGTAGAGCGCAGCGATCTTGTTGAGGATCTTCACCGCCTCGGCGGCATCGGCGCTGGCCAGTGCCAGTCGGATAATCCCCGACTCTTTACCTTGCTCGGAGATATCCAGCGCATCCTGGTAACCCTGAATGGTCACGATCCGTGGATTGCGCACCACTTCAAAGCGGGTGCCCGGGTTGGCTTGCAGGCGCTCGATCAAACCCTCGACGCCGTCCTGGGCGAAGGCTTCGCCGGCGACGCCCTCGACCAACAGGTTGTCGTTGTCATCGAGCAACTGAAAGTGCTGTTGTTCGCCAGCCACCAGGGTGAGCTTCTTGCCCAACAACTCTTTGGGCAGATTGAGCCGAGTGAACTCCAGACGCTCGCCGCCCCAGGCGTAGCTGTTGAAGCCAAAACGCGGCGGCGCCACGCTGAACTCGGTTTCGCCGCGATAACGCCGGGCGAGAAAACCGCCGACCACCGGGAAGGTGTTGGGGGTGACGTCGATATCCAGGCGCAGGTCGTCGACGGTTTTGCCGATCACCGCACGGGATTTGATGATGCCGATTTCGGTCACCGACGGCGATTGCCCGCCGAGCATGCTGCTGAGGTCGGAAAAGCCGAGCATGTCGTTCTTTTTCGGTTCGACCTGCACCAGCGCGTTCGCCAGGTACACCGGCGTCGCCAATACCGCATAGGCAACGCCGGCGGCCATGAAGGCACCGGTGAATGCACCGATCAGCCATTTCTGGTCGATCAAACTGCCGAATATGCCGAGAAGATCAATACTGTCTTGATCGTTATCACGGTTGGCGATTACTGACGGTAACTGCATAAGTCTTTCTTACCATTCACTGATCTGAAGAATATTCATCAATGTCCGAGGCGCTGCGCCCACGAGCTAACAGCATCTTCAATCAATGCATGGGCATGAATAAAAGCGGCCTTACCTTGACGATACGGATCCTGTATTTCTCGTTCGCTCTGCCACTTGCCGAGAAGAAATACTTTGCCTCGGGCGTGCGAGGCAATCTTCAGCACCTGATTCACATGTTGTTTTTCCATGACCAGAATCAGGTCTGATTCATTGACGATATCGGCGGTCAATTGCCGAGCCTGGAAACCTTCGGCGCTGTGCCCGTGGTCTTCCAGCACCTGGCGCGCCGAGGCTTCCATGCCTTCGCCGACCCGCGCAGAGAGACCTGCGGACGTCACCGAAATGGTTGAGGGGGTCAGCGCGTTGCGCAGCAGAAGTTCTGCTGTCGGACTTCGGCAAATATTGCCAACGCACACGACGAGGATCTTTTTGAACAAGGTTTACATTCCTGTGTAATATCATTCCGCCAACATCTAGAGCGGATCTTAATGAACCCACTAGATCATTCTGCACTCAGAAATAGATTCGCCCTGTTAGTACCAGCGTATTAAGTACCACAGGGTCAAAAGCCGCCAAAACACAATTAACGGACTAAAAATAACTGTGATTTTCAGGTCTGGTTTTCCTGACAAAAAATAACATTGGCGCACTTAGTGCCATTGTCAGTTTCGAAACAGTTATCTCGAGATATCTTTTCGCCGTTGTCACTTCTCACCCGGAGAACCGACATGAAATCAGCCCATCTCAAACCCCTGAGCGCCCTGACCCTGTTACTGCTGGCGGCAACCGGCCAGAGCCAGGCCAATGAACTGTTCCCGGCATTGCCCGCCAATAAAACCATCGGGGTTCAGGTCAAAGTCCAGACCTTCTCCGCTGCCGACGCCGAGCGCGTCAAAGCCACCGGCTTCAGTTTCGTGCGTTTTGGCGTATGGACTGACAGCCTGCCCAGCGCGGCCTACCAGAAGCAGATCAGCAATGCCTTCGCCGTGGCCCGCGCTGCTGGTCTGCCGGTGCTGATGACCCTGCGCGCGACCAAGCCGTTACCGGCCAATGATCTGGCGAACGCGGGGATCGCGTATGCCAACGCGCTGACCAGCCTGGCAGCGACCTATGGCTCACAACTGGTGGCGATCGAGCTATGGAATGAGCCGGACCTCGGCACCTACTGGCCGACCGGCAATTTCGACACGACCTTCGTGCCGTTCATGAGCGCAGCGTGCAAGACCCTGCAAGACAAACCCCAGACTGTCCCGGTGATCGGTTTTGGTTTTGCCCGGCCACCGACCGCCGGCTCGGCGTCCACCGTGGCACTCAACCGAATCGTCAGCGAATACCCCAAATGCCTCAACGCGGTTTCCTACCATCCCTACGGCATGAGCGGCACACAGATCAGCAACGCCCAGGCGTTTATCCAGCAGAACTTCCATCTGCCGGGGGTGATCAGCGAATGGGGCATCTCGGCGCTCGCCTCCAACGGCGGGATTGAGGGTCAGGCCAGCAAAATCAGCGCATTCGTCGCCGATATCAAAACCCGCAACATTGCCCTGACCTCGATTTACGAGTGGAAAAACAGCGACACCGGCAGCAATGACCGCGAGAAGAATTTCGGTCTGTTGACGTCCGATGGCCAGCCGAAACCGGCAGAAACTGCGGTCAAAACCCAGCTGAGCCAGCAATAACCTCCGTCAATGTGCTCAAGGGGCGCTGGCCGTCAGTTGCTTTGAACCTGCGGCCGATTTTGGCATCGTATTCATCGATACCGCGCCCCACCGTTCAAACAGCCGTTCTCAGGTTGTTGCCCCCGGGGAACCCGTTGCGCCTTGATGCCCTTGAGTGGCTGTCAACGCTCGGGTAATGTCGTCAAACCCACAGGACAGAGCACACCCATGACTTCCAAGCTGGAACAACTCAAACAGATGACCACCGTAGTTGCCGACACCGGCGACTTCGAAGCGATCGCCCGGGTCAAGCCGGTCGATGCCACCACCAACCCTTCCCTGCTGCTCAAGGCAGCCGCCATCCCCGCCTACGCCGAGCTGCTGAACGCCTGCGTCAGCGACTGCAAGGGCGACGTGGGTCTGGCCAGCGACCGTTTCGGCGTCGCCGTGGGCCAGGAAATCCTCAAAGTGATTCCGGGCCGCATTTCTACCGAAGTGGATGCGCGCCTGTCGTTCGACCAGGACGCCGTGCTCAAGCGTGCGCATCGCCTGATCGAGCTGTACGACAAGGCCGGCATCGGCCGTGACCGCGTGCTGATCAAGATCGCTTCGACCTGGGAAGGCATTCGCGCTGCGGAGATCCTCGAGAAGGAAGGCATCCAGACCAACCTGACCCTGCTGTTCTCCTTCGCTCAGGCTGCCGCTTGCGCTGACGCCGGGGTGTTCCTGATCTCGCCGTTCGTGGGCCGCATCTACGACTGGTACAAGAAGGCTAACGGCAACGACTACACTGGCGCCGATGATCCGGGCGTGCAGTCGGTCACCCGCATCTACAACTACTACAAGGCCAATGACTACAAGACCGTGGTCATGGGTGCCAGCTTCCGCAACCTGAGCCAGATCGAGCAACTGGCCGGCTGCGATCGCCTGACCATCAGCCCGGACCTGATCGACAAGCTCGCGGCAGACACCGGCAAACTGGAGCGCAAACTCGCCCCGGGCCACGCCGGCGAAGCGCGCCTGAGCCTCAACGAAGCGCAATTCCGCTGGCTGTCCAACGAAGACGCGATGGCTACCGAGAAACTGGCTGAGGGCATCCGTCAGTTTGCCCGTGACCAGGAGAAGCTCGAGGCGCTGCTGCAGGCCAAGCTGTGATCTGAATCGCTGAAATGCAAAAAGGGCGAACCCAAACGGGTTCGCCCTTTTTTTTATGCGGTGCTGAAAGATGCATCGTCTGGACTGGCGCCTTCGCGAGCAAGCCCGCTCCCACAGGGTCAGGTGTGGAATGAAGATCTCGGGGTCACTCAATCACTGTGGGAGCGGGCTTGCCCGCGAAGAGGCCGGAACAGACAACCTCAACCCCAAAGAATCAGTGTCTTTCGAGGGCGTTAACCAGATCATGAAAGGCTTCACGATTGGAGTCGTTCAGGCCCATGAGGATCTTGTGCGCTTCGAGCACCTTGATCCGCACCACTTCTTCGGACTGGTCCTGATCCGGCAGGTCATCCAGGCACTCGGGGCACGGCACCGGGTGGTTGACGATGTTGAACACCTGCTCGAAGCCCATCGACTGCAGCAGACGGGTGATGTCTTCGTGGGTGGTGACGACGGTCGGCAGCAGGCCGACCTTTTGCCGCGACAGGATCGACAGTTTGGCCAGCAGGCCGAGGGTGGTGCTGTCGATGCTGCGGGTTTCGGTCAAATCGATCACGATCGCGTTGAAATTCAACGCGGTGAAGATTTTCTCAATAGTCGCATCCAACGCCGAACACAGGGTCAGGCGAACTTCACCGACGAACTTCAGGACGAAGGTGCCGTCCTGCTCGGCGAACTGGATTCTACCGGTACTCATTGAAGGTTCCTGCTCAACACCAACAGGGCGATATCATCCGGCATCTCCCCTAGCGTGGCCAATCCAAACACTTGCCGCAGACCATCCAGGCTGCCGCCCGCCGACTTCACCCGTTGGGGCAAAGCGGCTTCTTTTTCCTTGAGCGTCGGTTCTGGCAACAGATCCAGAATGCCGTCGGACATCAGCGTCAGGCTGAACGTCGGAGGCAGCTCAAGCACGTGATCTTCGTAGGTGGCCTCATTGAACAGGCCCACCGGCAAACCGCGGCCTTCGAGGTAACGAACACTGTCAGGCGTGTACAACACAGGCAACGGCAGATGGCCGCCGATGCTATAGGTCAACAAACCGGTCTCCTCGTCGATGACTCCACCGACCATTGTGACGTGTTTGCCCAGCTTACAACTGATCAGCCCCCGGTTGATATGACCAAGGACTTCCGAAGGCTTGAATTCCGGCAACGTGCCGTTGCGCTTGGACTCGAACAGCAGGCGCGTGGTCATGAACTTCAGCAGCACCGTGACGAACGCTGACGAGGCGCCATGCCCCGATACGTCGGCCAGGTAGAACGCCACCCGACGCTCGTCGACACGGAAGTAGTCGACAAAATCACCCGACAGGTACAACGACGGGATGATCTGGTGGGCAAACTGGAACTCGTCGATGCGCCACGGGCTTTCCGGCAGCATGTTCATCTGCACCTGACGACCGGCGTTCTGGTCTTCCTGGAGCAGGTTCAGGCTGGCTTCGAGCTCGCGGTTGGCCTTCTCCAGCTTCTCGCGGTAGCGCTGGTTCTCCAGCAACAGGCGCGCACGGTCCAGCGCGCGACGCACCGAATGCTCGAGCACGGCCAGGTCTTCGAGAGGCTTGATCAGGTAGTCCGCCGCACCCAGGCGCAGCGCCTCGACCGCGTCGTTCATCACGCCGGCACCCGAAACGACGATCATCGGCGTTTGCGGTGAGCGCTCGGTGACCTGACGGATGAGTTCGAGACCACCCATCTGCGGCATGCGCAGATCGCAGATGACCAAGTCGGGCTTGTCTTGCTCGAATACCTGAAGACCCTGTTGGCCGTTGCTGGCCTGCAGGACGCTGAAACCACTGTCTTCCAAATAGGCCGCGAGGCTCGCGCGCACTACTTCGTCATCATCGATTATCAGCAGCGTGGCACTGGTTTTTGGCATGTGGGCAAACGGCGCCAGAATTAGGTTGGCGTAGCAGGCGGGGCATCGGCCCGGCTCAGACTACTGGATTCGCTTTCTAGCCTCTCTGCTGCACCGCTTTCGAGCATTGAGCCGGAACGCGATTGCACCAGAGGTGCCCTTCTAAGGCGCAGACGGTACTCCCATCCGCGGGGCGTTTCAAGCATGCGCCGATGGTCGCTTGACGACTTTACTTGTCAAATCACCGAGAGTTATAAGAACAGCTCAAACCGTAACCCAATGGAAGGTCGAAGCCATGAGTCAAACCGGTCGGGACTACAGCGAAAAGCGCGATTTCATCCGCATGCGGGTCGATGCCGATGTGGTGTTGATTCATGAAGGTGATGAGATCGCCGGCGTGTGCATCGACCTCTCTAGCAGCGGCATGCAGGTCGAAGCGCCGCGCCAGTTCGCGGTTGGCGACCGCTTGAGCGTACGCATCGATTCCGAGCATGCCGCGTTGAGTGGGCTGGAGGCGGAGACCAAAGTGGTCTGGGTCAAGGCCCAGGACGGCGATGGCCAGAAGCTCGGCCTGACCATTCTGCAGATGAAATAAGCGCACACAAAAAAGGCGGCCTCATGGGCCGCCTCCTTGTCATCGGTCGAGATTAAAAATCGTCTTCGACCTGGCCATCCTTCACTTTGAACTCGCGGTTCTGCAAGTAAGCGTTGCGGATGAAGGTGTACTTGTCGCCGCTGATCAGCTTCTCGCTCGACAGCAGGCTGGCACGGGTGTCGACGATGTTCAGGCCGAACACCGAGTTACGGACAGGCACGTCGTTGATGTAGCGGTACGGACCGGTGAAGCTGTCGACGTACTTGGACGGTGCATCACGCAGGGTGCTCGGGCCGAGCAACGGCAGCATCACGTAAGGGCCGCTGCTGACGCCCCAGTAACCGAGGGTCTGACCGAAGTCTTCGTCACTGCGATTCAGGCCCATTTTGGTACCGACATCGAAGAAGCCCAGCAGGCCGAAGGTGGTGTTGAAGATGATACGCGCGGTATCGACACCGGCTGCTGCCGGCTTGGCCTGCAGAATGTTGTTCGCCAGGTTGGTGACGTCACCGACGTTGCGGAACATGTTGTGGATGCCGTCTTCGAGGAACTGCGGCGTCACGAACTCATAGCCCTGCGCCAGCGGCTTGAGCGCGTAGGTGTCGACGAAGTCGTTGAACTGGAAGATCGGGCGGTTGACGCTTTCCCAAGGGTCTTCTTCCGTTGCAGCGTTGGCGGCGAACGGAACCAGCAGGACGCTGGCACATACACATAGCTGAGCGAGAGGATTGCTCCAGCGCATAGAAAAACTCCTTGGATTTTTACTGGCGCGGGCACCCGGGCCCAGGCGTTAAGAGCGCTAGTATAAGCGCAAAAGCCGTTTTGGGCAGTCCACCCGTGAAGAGTAATGCAGGACGTTTCCAGGGAGCGCCTTCACACACCTGTCATCCAACTGTCACCGGCGTCGCCTAGCCTCATGCCTATTTCAGGGACGTTGCCATGACCCACGCTGAAGTCTTGCCTGTCGCCGCGCCCGGCCTGACCGCCGTGCTGTTCGGACTCAGTGGCTGTCTGGTGGATTTCGGCGCCCGTGCCCATCAACACGCCAGCGTACTGCCCGAGCACGCCGACGCCACACCCGGCGCTCTCGACAGCCTGCTCAGCCTGCAGCGCCAGCAGATTCCCTGTGCGTGGATCGACGAGCTGCCCCCTGCCCTCGCGCAACCCTTGGCGGCCTCTCTGCCGGCGTGGATCAAACCGACGCAATATTCAGCAACAATCAATCCATGGCCCGCACCGAACGCCTGCTGGCAGGCGCTGATGGGTTTGAACGTCAGCTGCCTGGATGGCTGCGTGCTGGTGAGCGGCGAGCCCCGGTTGCTGCAAGCGGGCCTCAACGCCGGGCTGTGGACCATCGGCCTGGCGTCCTGCGGCTCTCTGTGCGGCCTGTCGCCGAGCGAGTGGCAAGCGCTGAGCCAGAACGAACGCGACCAACGACGCGGTAAGGCAACCCTGCAGTTGTTCGGGCTGGGCGTGCATTCGGTGATCGATCATCTGGGCGAACTCGACACCTGCCTGGCCGACATCAACCTGCGCCGCCTCAAGGGCGAAAAGCCCTGACCGGAATCATGCAGGTTGCCGCAGAGTGGATTAATCTAAAGGTCAGCCATAGACCTTTGGCGCGCGGCTGCGGTCAATGCCAGTGCCTCTCGATAAAAGGAACCCCACCATGCCCGCCCAAGAACTGCAAAAACAACTCGACACCCTGCGCGAGCAACTGGAGCAGAATCCGCCGCTAACCGAAGCCGAGCGTGAAGATCTGCATGCGCTGATGGCGCAGATCGAATCGGAAATCGAACTGGAAAGCGTCACGCAGGAAACCAGCATCGCAGACGGTGTGAACCTGGCGGTGGAACGCTTTGAAGTGGAACACCCGGCCATTGCCGGCACCCTGCGCAATATCGTTAATGCGCTGGGTAGCATGGGCATTTGACTGCCCTGCGCTGAAACGCAAAAAGCCCTGCCAGCGATGGCAGGGCTTTTTCATTTCCACAACTTGAAACGCGATCCCTTGTAGGAGTGAGCCTGCTCGCGATAACGGTGTATCAGTCGACATCAATGTTGAATGTCAGTCCGCTATCGCGAGCAGGCTCACTCCTACAGGGGTTATTTATTGGCGCACAAGGCGATGGTTCGGCAGTTGCGCAGTCTCGGTGCTGCGATACGGATTGATATCCAGCCCGCCGCGACGCACATAGCGCGCAAACACCGTGAGCTTCTCCGGCTTCAGCAAACGCTGCAGGTCGAGGAAGATCCGCTCCACGCACTGCTCGTGGAAGTCCGAGTGCTGGCGGAAACTGACGATGTATTCCAGCAGACTCGCGTGATCCAGCGCCGCACCACGATATTCCACCACCACGCTGCCCCAGTCCGGCTGACTGGTCACCGGGCAGTTGGATTTGAGCAGATGGCTATGCACGCTCTCTTCGACAATCTTCGAATCATCGCAACGCAGCAGTTCCGGACGCGGATGCTCATAGTTGCTGACGCTGATGTCCAGATCGTCGATGCACACGCCCGGCAACGCCACGACGCCTTCGGCTTCGACGTCCTTCAGACTGCGTACCCGTACGCCGACCGGTTTGCCGGCAGCGGCCGACAGGTCCTTGACCAGCGTCGCTTCGAGGCTGGCGATATCGGCAAACGGCGTCTGATTCAGCGAATTCAGGTACAACTTGAACGACTTCGATTCGATGATGTTCGGCGAATCCGCCGGAATGCTGAATTCACCGATTGCCACCACCGGCTTGCCCGACGGCAACAGCCACGACAGTTCGAAGCAATTCCAGAAATCCACGCCTTTATACGGCAGGGTTTCGGCGGTCAGGCCCAGCTCGGCCCATTTCGCGGTGCGCGGAATCGGGAACAGCAGGGACGGCGTGTACGTGGCGATGTATTCGCTGGATTTGCCCAGCGGCGAATGTTCGGCTGCGGGATGCATGGCGGAAACCTGACTGAAGAATCAGCGGATTCTATCAGCCTTTGCGCCCGCCTTTGAGTGCTTACTGACTGACAGTCAGTTTGCCGACCATGCCCGCCTGGTAGTGACCGGGAATATTGCAGGCAAATTCCAGGCTGCTGGCCTTGCTGAAGGTCCAGGTCAGCTCGGCGGTCTTGCCCGGCTCGACCAGCACGCTGTTGGGGTCGTCGTGCTTCATGCTGTGGTCCATGCTGCCGTGATCCATGTCCGCCATGTCGTGGGACATTTCTTTCATGCCGGTAGGCGTGAGCATGCCGCTTTGCTGCATCTGCAACATTTCCTGCTGGTGTTGGGCATGCATCGCGACGTCACCGAGGTTGAATTCGTGCAGCAACTGGCCTTTATTCACCAGCACAAAGCGAACCGTCTCACCGGCCTTGACCTGAATCGCCTTGGGGTCGAACGACATGTCGTTCAGTACAACTTCAATGCTGCGAGTAGCCTTGGCTGCTGGTGCCGGTTGGCCGAAATCATAGCTGTGCGCGGGTGCGGCCCAGACAGGTGAACTCAGCGCCAGCACACAGGCGGCGACGGTCAGAGGGTTGCGCAAAAACATAGTCATACTCCAACAAGATAAGGTTCAGCCTGTGGGAAACTCTAGCCCGCCTGCGCTGGCAGCTACCTGACAGGCAGATTACAACTTTGTCAGGTTGGCGTGCGTCGCCTGCTCCCACGGTATAACGCTTTTGTTCCTACAACCCGAGTCGCCCATGAAACTGCTGATCGTCGAAGACCAACCGAAAACCGGCCACTACCTGCGCCAGGGCCTGACCGAGGCCGGTTTCAACACAGAACTGGTGGCCGACGGCGTCAGCGGTCAGCAACTGGCGTTGAGCGGGGATTATGCGCTGTTGATTCTCGACGTGATGCTGCCCGGGCGCAGTGGCTGGCAGATTCTGCAGGCGGTGCGCAGCGCCGGCCTCGACACGCCGGTACTGTTTCTCACCGCCAAGGACGCCGTGGAAGACCGGGTGCACGGCCTCGAACTCGGCGCCGACGACTATCTGGTCAAACCCTTCGCCTTCTCCGAACTGCTGGCCCGGGTGCGCAGCCTGCTGCGCCGTGGCAGCGCCCTGCCCCAGGAAACCAGTCTGCAACTGGCCGACCTGCGTCTGGACCTGATTCGCCGTCGGGTCGAACGCAGTGGCCAGCGCATCGACCTCACCGCCAAGGAATTCGCCTTGCTGGAAATGCTTCTGCGCCGTCAGGGTGAAGTGCTGCCGAAATCGCTGATTGCCTCGCAAGTCTGGGACATGAACTTCGACAGCGACACCAACGTGATCGAAGTGGCGATCCGCCGCCTGCGCCTGAAGATCGACGATGACTTCCCCAACAAACTGATCCACACCGTGCGCGGCATGGGTTACGTGCTTGAAGAGCGTCCGGCCTGATGCGTCGCCTGTCGCTGAGTTCTCGTCTGGCTCTGCTGTTTGCCGCGTGCACCGCCGTGGTCTCGCTGTTCGCCGGGGTGCTGTTCAGCCGCGCCAGCGAGGCGCACTTCATTGAGCTCGATCAGCAATTGCTGGATGGCAAACTGATCGGCCTGCGCCGGGCCTTGCAGGATGTGCAACCCGCTCAGCGTGAGGCGCGGCTGGCGGATGAGCTGAGCCGTCAGGCCGATCTGGCGCTGCGCATTACCGGCAGTGACGGCCAGCGCTGGTACGACAGCTCGATCAATTTACCGCAGGACTTGCCGCAACAGCCGGGCCTGTCGACCATCAGCCATGACGGCGCCGACTACCGCATGCTCAACGCCCCGCTCTACCCTGACAAAACCGACTCGCCACAGCTCACTCTGCTACTGGACATCACTCATCACCAGCACTTCCTGCAGCGCATGCAGCATCTCATTTGGCTGACTGTCGGGTTGTCGGCGCTGGCCACTGCGCTGCTCGGCGCCTGGGCTGCACGCAGCGGCTTGCGTCCGCTGCGGCGCATGAGTGCAGTGGCGCGTGGGATTTCCGCACATTCGCTCAACGCCCGACTGCCGGAAGCGCAAATGCCGCCAGAGCTTGCTGAAATGGCCCACAGCTTCAACGCCATGCTCGGACGCCTCGATGACTCGTTTCAACGGCTGTCGGCGTTCTCTGCCGACATCGCCCATGAACTGCGCACTCCGCTGTCGAACCTGCTGACCCACACCCAGGTCACCCTCACCCGCCCGCGACCGATCGAGGATTACCGCGAAGCCCTGCACAGCAACCTCGAAGAACTGCAATGGATGGCACAACTGGTCAACGACATGCTTTATCTGGCCAAGGCTGACCACGGTTTGCTGATGCCCAAGCGTGAGGCACTGGAACTGGCGGATGAGAGCGATGTGCTGCTGGAGTTTTTTGCGCCACTGGCCGAGGACGCCGGGGTGACGCTGAGCCGCGAAGGTCATGCGCGTATAGAAGGCGATCGCAGCATGCTGCGCCGGGCCTTGTCGAATCTGCTGGATAACGCGCTGCGCTTCACCCCGGCGTCAGGCAGCGTGCGCCTGTCCATCGTCGATCAACCGCACATAGCGCAGCTGTCGGTGGAGAACAGTGGCGAAGGCATTTCGGCAGAGTTGTTGCCACGGCTGTTTGACCGGTTTTATCGAGCAGATCCGGCGCGGCAGGAAGGCAGCAGTGAACATGCGGGGCTGGGGCTGGCGATTACCCAATCGATCGTCCGCGCCCATGGTGGGCAGATTCATTGCGAATCGGCTGCGGGGTGGACGCGGTTTGTGATCGAGTTGCCCAAAGGAGAATGAGGTCGATAGGACCGGCCCCTTCGCGAGCAGGCTCGCTCCCACAATTGGAATGCATTTCCC
>NZ_JBYSZP010000006.1:0-59030 GCF_058787295.1 Pseudomonas sp. FW305-3-2-15-E-TSA4
ACGCATATCCAAACACCTCAGATTTGGGCGCCATCATAGCGCCCGATTGAGGTGTCCAAAATCATTAGGCCAGTTCAAGCCCGCTCCCACAGGGTATTTGCGCAGATCGAATGTGGGAGCGGGCTTGCTCGCGAAAGGGTCGGCACAGGCAGCCAATCACTCAAGTCGGACAGGTCGCCTTGCCGTTATCCAGCCCCTGCTTGTAGCTGTGGCTCTGCAGGCTGGCCTTGCCGTTGTGCCAGGTAAGGGTCAGTACGTACAGCGAATCGAAATCACCTGAGGCCCAGTCGTCGGTGATGGTCTGCTTCTCGCCGACGGCCTTGCCCGCGACCTTGTTGATCAGCTCCGGCAAGTAGCCGTGCGACCAAGCGGTGTAGATCGTTGAGTTGTGGTACTTGTCTTCGGTCAGTTCGCGCGCCAGGTCACTGGTGTCGTTGGCGGAAAACTCGATGTTCACCGGCAGGCCTAGCTTGATCGCGGCGGGGCTGATGGTCATTAACGGACGGATGTAGCTGTAGGAGTTGTCCAGTTCGCCTTCCTCGACATTGCGCGTCGGGTTGGCGGCGAACACATAATCGGCCTTGCCGAATTTTTCCGGCAACAGGGTCGACAGGTCGATGGCGCGATTCAGGCCCTGACAATTGAGCTGGCCGAGGCCGCCCTCGGGCTTTTCCGCATGGCGCAGGAAGACCAGCGTCTGCGTACCGTCCACCGGTTGCGCGCGAATCTGGCTCGACTCCAGCGACAGGAACAATGCACTGACCGCCAGCAGCGAAGGCAGGGCCACGTAGGCGCGATGTTTGAAACGTTTGGCGAAACTCATGAGGTTCGTCATTGAATATAGGTTCTTCAGCAAATTCGGTTGGGGCTGACCAACCCTTACACCGCGGGCTCCCAGCACCGGATGTTGTCCATGTCGTGTGTCGCGCTTCCTTTGCGAAGGGCTTAGCTCAGAGTCCTCTGAAGCCGGTTTGGTTCATGCACAGTACCCGCAAGATGTTACGGTTCGTGTAGGAGCTGCCGCAGGCTGCGATCTTTTGGTCTGGCTTCTGAAAACCAAATCAAAAGATCGCAGCCTGCGGCAGCTCCTACATTATGATCAGCGCTTCCCATGTGACTGGATGTTTCCAATGACCGATCTGTCCGCGTTCCAAATTACCCAGAAATGGCCGGCGCAGTACCCCGACTGGATTCAACTCTATTCCCTGCCGACCCCCAACGGCGTCAAGGTCTCGATCATGCTCGAAGAGATCGGCCTGCCCTACGAGCCGCACCGCGTGGGTTTCGACACGCAAGACCAGATGTCCCCGGAATTTTTGTCGCTGAACCCCAACAACAAGATCCCGGCGATCCTCGACCCCCACGGCCCGCAAGACCAGCCGCTGCCGCTGTTCGAATCCGGCGCAATCCTGATCTACCTCGCCGACAAGAGCGACCAGTTGCTCGCCCAGGAGGGCGCGCTGCGCTACGAGACGATTCAGTGGCTGATGTTCCAGATGGGCGGTATCGGCCCGATGTTCGGTCAGCTCGGTTTCTTCAACAAATTCGCCGGCAAGGACTACGAGGACAAGCGTCCGCGTGACCGCTATGTCGAGGAGAGCAGGCGCCTGCTCAACGTGCTCGACAAACGCCTGGAAGGTCGCGACTGGATCATGGGCGAGCGCTACACCATCGCCGACATCGCCACGTTTCCGTGGGTGCGCAACCTGATCGGGTTCTACGAGGCGGGGGATCTAGTGGGCATCAGCAACTTCCCGAACGTGACCCGGGTGCTGGAGCGCTTTCTGTCTCGCCCGGCTGTGGTGCGCGGGTTGACCATTCCTTCCTGAGGCCACACATAACCCTGTGGGAGCGGGCTTGCTCGCGAAGGCGTCGTGTCAGTCAACACGTCTTTTTCTGATACACCTCCTTCGCGAGCAAGCCCGCTCCCACAGGAATAGTGATGACGCCCGCAGATTATTGCGTCCTTGGTAACGCACTGTTGATTGATCCAGGTTTGTACCTGCGCCCACCGAAGGCATAAGCTTCGCCCCCTACGACTTTCGTCTCATCTTCCGATTTCAGGAAAGCCCCATGTCCAGCCAGTTCCCCGAAGCACGTCCCCGCCGTCTGCGCCGCAATGCGAGCCTGCGCAGCCTGTTCCAGGAAACCGAGTTCAGCCTGAATGATCTGGTGCTGCCGATTTTCGTCGAAGAAGAGATCGACGACTTCGTGCCGATCAAGAGCATGCCGGGGGTGATGCGCATTCCCGAGCGCAAGCTGGCCAGTGAAATCGAGCGTTATGCCCGTGCCGGGATCAAGTCGGTAATGACCTTTGGCGTGTCCCATCACCTGGACGCCAACGGCAGCGACACCTGGCGCGAAGATGGACTGGTCTCGCGCATGTCGCGGATTGCCAAGGACGCCGTGCCGGAAATGATCGTGATGTCCGACACCTGCTTCTGCGAATACACCGATCACGGCCACTGCGGCGTGATGCACAACCACGAAGTCGACAACGACCAGACCCTGATCAACCTTGGTAAACAGGCGGTGGCCGCGGCGCGTGCCGGTGCTGACGTGATCGCCCCGTCGGCGGCGATGGACGGCCAGGTGCGGGCGATCCGCCAGGCGTTGGACGCCGCCGGTTTCACCCAGATTCCGATCATGGCCTACTCGACCAAATTCGCCTCGGCGCTGTATGGCCCGTTCCGCGAAGCCGGTGGTAGTGCGCTGAAAGGTGATCGCAAAAGCTACCAGATGAACCCGATGAACCGCCGCGAAGCCCTGCGCGAATCGCTGCTCGACGAGCAGGAAGGCGCCGATGCGCTGATGGTCAAACCGGCCGGTGCGTACCTCGACATCATCCGCGACATTCGTGAAGCCTCGAACCTGCCGTTGTCGGCGTATCAGGTCAGCGGCGAATACGCGATGATCAAGTTCGGCGCGCAGGCCGGTGCAATCGACGAGGATCGCGTGGTGCGCGAAAGCCTGGGCGCGATCAAGCGTGCGGGGGCGGATCTGATCTTCACCTACTTTGCGATGGATCTGGCGCTGGCCGGGATCTGACAGACACCGCAGAACTCCCTGTGGGAGCGGGCTTGCTCGCGAATGCGGTGTATCAGCAACGAATAGGTTGACTGACACGACGCCTTCGCGAGCAAGCCCGCTCCCACATTGGGACTGTGTAGGGTCACGGAAAGTTGAAGTAGGGCCGGATACCGTGATCCCGGAAGTACCGCTCGATCACCTTCGGATCCGCACTGTTATCGGCAATCGCCACATACGTATCCGGGCGCAACAGGTAAAAACCGTTACGCCCCAATCCCGCCGTTTCAAACGCCGGCCGCCAGTCGAACACGTGCAGCGACAGATGGTGTTCGTTGCACCAGGCGATCATCTCGTCGCTGGTGTCGCCGTACACGTGCACCTGCCAGCAAGGCTGCCTTAGCGGTTCGTAGTTATCCCCCTCACCATCATGCGCCCACGGCAAGCGGTCGCCGCCGTGGACGTGGCCGGCCGTGCCTTGGCTCAGCGGCATGCCGCGATAGTTGAGGGTGACTTGCGAAACCGTGCGAAAGAGGAACTCGCGGCTGGCCTCGAACGTGGCCATTTTCGGGATCAGAAACGGTGCCAGACGCGTGCGCAGCAAATCGGCGATGCGCCCCTCGGCGGTGACGAAACTGAACACCTTGTCGGTGGTCGACACCAGCCGCCGGGCGAAGGCGATGCGCTCGGTTTCGTAAGTGTCGAGCAGCTTCGCCGTGGCGCTGCCGTTGAGCACGGCGGCGAGTTTCCAGGCCAGGTTGATCGCATCGCCGATGCCGGTGTTCATGCCCTGGCCGCCGGCGGGGCTGTGCACGTGCGCGGCGTCGCCGAGGAGAAACGCCCGACCGCTGCGAAAATGCTCGGCCACGCGGTGATGCACGCGGTAGGTGGAGAACCAGTTGACCTCGTCGATGTGCACTTTCAGGTGCTCGATGGCGCGGCTGCTGACGTCGGCAAATTGCAGGGTTTCGGCGCGGTCGGCACGTTCGTCACGCACGGTGCCGATCAGTCGGGCGCGGCCTTCGCCGGCCAGTGGAAACACCGCAAGGAAGTCCGCTTCATCCAGATCCAGGTGCAGCTCACCGTTCATCGCCGGGCCGCTGGCCTTGACGTCGGCGACGTAGAAAATCTGCTGATAGGTGCCGCCGGGAAAACCGGTGTCGAGGGTTTTGCGCACCACTGAGCGGGCGCCATCACATCCCGCCAGATAGCAGGCCTGGCAGATTTCCTGTTCGCCATCGGGCAGGCGCAAGTGCGCGGTGAGGCCGTCGCCGGTTTCTTCGAAACTCTCAAGCTCGGTGTTGCGCTCAACCGTCACGTCATAGTCTTCGAGGCGTTCGAGCAGGAGCTGTTCGTGTTGGTCCTGGGGGAAGATTTCGATGAACGAGTAGGGCGTCAGGCCTTCGCCGATGCGCTGCAACGGCAACTGCGCGACCGGTTTGCCCTTGACCCAGAAATTCGCCGCCGCGACCTTGTGGCCGTTGCGCACCACGGTGTCGGCCAGGTCCAGCTGGCGATACAACTCCAGGGTGCGCGCCTGCACCGCCAGTGCTCGTGAGGTGGTGCCGGGCGCGGAGGTCTTGTCGATGATGCGCACGCGCACGCCCAGTTTGCTCAGCGACAGGGCCAGCACCAGACCGGTCGGGCCGGCGCCGATGATCAGTACGTCGCTGCGGTTCATGGGCCTGTCCTCCGTTGGCTGTGCAGCAAGTATGGATCAGATGGAAAGGCTAGCCAGTGCCGGCCCCTTCGCGAGCAGGCTCGCTCCCACAGTCGAACGCATCCCAATGTGGGAGCGAGCCTGCTCGCGAAGGGGGCTTATAACTCGCCGCAGAAATAAAAAAGGCCCCGCAACGGTAAAGCTGCGGGGCCTTTTCATTTCACGGCGAGGTTTAGAAATCGATCGTGCCCGACAACTTCGCCACCCGTGGCTCACCCTGGGTCAGATAGCCGCCCTGCGCCGATTCCCAATACTTCTTGTTCGCCAGGTTTTCCACGCCCAGGCGCAGGGTCACGTCTTTCTGCGAGACCTTGAAGGCGTAACGCGCGCCGGCGTCAAAGCGGTTCCAGCTCGGCAGGCTGAGGTTGTTGGCCGCGTCGGCATACTGGCCACCGGTGCGCAGCATCCGCGCATTCAGCGCCACGCCTTGCAGGCCCGGTACATCCCAGTCGGCGCCAGCGTTGAACTGGAAGCTCGGCACGCCAATGGCACGGTTGCCGTCGTTGGCGCCGTTCTGGGTGTTGCGCAGTTCGGTGTCCATCAGCGTCAGGCCGCTGATCAGGCGCAGGCCATTGATCGGCTCGCCGAACACGTTCATCTCTACGCCTTTGTTGATCTGCTCGCCTTCACGCACGTAAGTGCAGGTGGTGGCGCTGTTGATTTCACAGTAGCCATCGCTCGGCTGCTCGATGCGATAGACGCCCAGGCTCGCGCCGTAAGTGCCCATGTCGACCTTGACCCCGGCCTCGGTCTGCTTGGAGCGCGCCGGTGCGTAGACTTCGTTGCCGTTGGTCACACGCAAGCCGCCGGCGCTGGTCGGCGAGGTCGGCCCCTGGGCCAGGCCTTCGATGTGGTTGGCGTAGAACGACACATGCTCCCACGGCTTGAACACGATGCCGTAGACCGGCGTGGTGATCGATTCGTCGTAGCTCGACTTGCGGCTGCCGCTGCCGTAACTGGCGTAGTTGTAGCCTTGCACCACCAGTTGCTGGCGACGCAGGCCAGCGGTGATCAGCAGGCGATCATCGAAGAAACCGAGGGTGTCGGAGAGCGCGAGGCTGCGGTTGAAGGTCTTGCCGACGATGCCCGGGTCATTGAGATCGCCGCCGGAAAAGTTGCCGACCGGCGACGGCGTTTCCACCGGGTGGTAGATGTTGTTGGCGTACTTGGTCAGGTCGAAATCATAGGCGCTGCGCTGTTCCGCCCACAGACCGCTGAGGCCGAAGTTGAGCTTGTGGCTGACCGCGCCGGTGTTGAACTTGCCGTTCAGGCCGGCCATCAGGCTGGTGTTGTCCTCGTCGTGGGGGATGAACGAGCCGGTGGTGTAGGAGGCGCCGTTGTTGCCCACCAGCGTGGTCGAATTGTAGCGCCCGACTTCGCGGGTGTGCTTGGCGCCGCCGGCGACGTACGCGGTCCAGTTGTCGTTCAGGTCGTATTCGGCGCGGAGCATGCCGAAGGTGTCTTCGATGTCTGTGTAGCCCCACTTCGGCGCGTAGTTGGTGTCGGCCGACGGCGCGTCCGGAATGTGCGTGGCGGTGCCGAGGTTGACCGAGTTGCGGCCGCCGTTGACGCGTTCTTTCTGGTAGGCGAAGTCGCCGGAAATACGCAGCGCGTCACCGCGATAATCGAGGCCGATGCTGAACAGTTTCGAGCGCTGGTTTTCGTGATCGATGCCGGTGTCGCCTTCGCGCTGCGACAGGTTGATCCGCGCGCCGAAGCGGTTGTCTTCGCCGAAGCGCTGGCCGATATCGAAGTGCTGGCCGATGCGACCTTCGCTGTTGATATCGGTGGTGTAGCGGCGCAGCGGCTCGTCGCCGGCACGCTTGGGCTGCAGGTTGACGCCACCACCGATGCCGGAGCCGGTCGGCGTCACGCCGTTGATGAAGGCGTTGGGGCCTTTGAACACTTCCACGCGCTCCAGGGCGTCGGTGGAAATGATCTGCCGGGGCAGCACGCCGTACAGGCCGTTATAGGAAATGTCGTCACCGTTCAGCGGCAGACCGCGGATCATGAACACCTGCGCCTGGTTGGAGAAACCCGAGGCCTGACGCACCGACGAATCATTGAGCAACACGTCGGCAACGTTTTCCGCTTGCTGGTCCTGAATCAGCTGTTCGGTGTACGACGCGGCGCTGAACGGCACGTCCATCATGTCCTGATTGCCGAGCACGCCGAGTTGACCACCAAGGGCGACCTGACCACCGGCGTAGACCGGGGGCAGGGCGTTGGGCGTCAGTGCCTGGGCGTTGATGTTGACGTTGTCGAGCACCAGCGCCTTGCCGTTTTCATCGGCAGCGTGAGCGGTGACACTCAGGGAGCATAGCAGGGCGAGAAGCGTCGGGCGAAACGGGACGGCGAGTCGAGCTGGAGCGGGCATGTCGATACCTGGAGGCGTACGGCCGGTGAGAAAATTAGAACGGCGCGGGGAACTCCTTGCGCAAATACGACTCCAGGTGCAAATGATAGGAGTTCGCAGTAACGTTTTGCAAACTGTTTATCTCGCTGAATTTTCGGTTCCGAATGGAAACCTGTGGTGAGGGGATTTATCCCCGATGACGCGCGGAGCGGGTCGCTTTGATATTGGAAGGCTGCTGCGAAGTCCATCGGGGATAAATCCCCTCACCACAAAGGTCACAGTCCTAGCCTGCGTCACCCCTTTGATCGTATGGTGAACCCGCCTCAACGCACGCCAAGGAGCGCCATGCACACCCCTCGATTAGTCATTACCCTCGCCACGCTGCTGGCGCTCGCCGGTTGCGCCGGCCAGCGCAGCCAGGAGCCGGCACCGCGTGCGCCGGCTGAAGTGAAAGCCGAAATAGTGCGGCTGATGCCGGCCAAAGTGCCCGACCGTCAAGGCTGGGCCACCGACATCTATGCCGCGTTCGCCGCACAGAACATCAGCCCGACCACGCAGAATCTGTGTTCGGTGCTGGCCGTTGCCGAGCAGGAATCCACCTTCCAGGTAGACCCCACGGTGCCGGGCCTGGGCAAGATCGCCCGCGACGAAATCGACCGTCGTGCCGCCAAAGTGCATATTCCCAGTCTGTTGGTCAGTGGCGCTCTGCAAGTGCGCTCCACCAACGGCAAGACCTACAGCGAACGCCTGAACGCGGCACGCAGTGAAAAAGAACTCAGCGCCATTTTTGACGACTTCATCGGCAGAGTGCCGATGGGCCGCACCTTGTTCGGCGGCTTCAACCCGGTACACACCGCCGGACCGATGCAGGTCAGCATCGAATTCGCCGAGCAGCACGCCAAGGAGTATCCGTACCCGGTAGACGGCACGATCCGCCACGAAGTGTTCACCCGCCGTGGCGGCATGTACTTCGGCATCGCCCATTTACTTGGCTACCCGGTGAGTTACCGCGAGCCGCTGTACCGCTTCGCCGACTTCAATGCCGGTTGGTACGCCAGCCGCAATGCCGCGTTCCAGAACGCGGTCAGCCGAGCTTCGGGCATCCCGCTGGCGCTGGATGGCGACTTGATTCGCTACGATTCGATCATGCCTGGCACCACCGAACTGGCGGTGCGCACCCTCGGCAAGTCGCTGGGCATGCGTAACCCGACCATTCGCGATCAACTGGAGAAGGGCAAAACCCTGGAGTTCGAAGAGACCAGACTCTATCAGCGGGTGTTCGAACTGGCGGAGCAAGCGGAGGGAAAAAAACTGCCGCGTGCGGTGTTGCCGGGGATTGTGCTGCAGAGCCCGAAAATCACCCGCAAGCTGACCACGGCGTGGTTCGCCAAACGCGTGGATGAGCGCTACAAGCGCTGCATGGCCAAGGCCGGTTGACGCGGGTTCAAAGCACTTTGACGGCTCGGCCAATGGCCTGAATCGGCCCGGTTGGTTTACCGATCGGCGAGCCATTGGCGCCTTCCAGCGTCAGCTCGAACAGCTGATTCGGTTGCAGCGGCGGCAATTTATCCAGCGGCACCGAGAGCGTCTGCCCCGGTTTGACCAGCCCCAGCGACACCGGCCCTTGCCAGCCGTCAGCCTTGGTCCAGAACTCCAGCGCCTTGTCCGCCGGCACTTCGACCACGCCCAGCGGGATTAACTGAATTTCCCGTGGATTACTGGCCTGAATCACCCAGCCTGGCGCCTTGTCCTGCGGCGCGACCAGCACCACCAGATAATTCGGCTTCGGCGTGGTCTGGGTCAGCAGGATCGAGCCCAAAACCAATGTGGCGACCAAGCCGGCCGCACTCAAGCCGCGCCACAGCGGCAGCAGATTCCACCACGAGGTTGACGGCGCAGCCGGCGCTTTTTGCGCGAACCGCTCGACACTGCGCTCGATGCGCGGCCATAAGTGCGGCGAAGGCTGCTGCGTCCCGGCAAATTCGGTCAGGTCGAGCAAGCGTCGCTCCCAGGCATCCACCGCTGCTTGCAGTTCGGGGTCGTGTGGCAAGCGCTGTTGCAGTGCTTCGCGCTCCGGCGCCGACAGGGTGCCGAGCACGTACTCGCTGGCCAGTTCATCACGTTCCTGCGCCGATTCAGTGGTCATCCCATGCACTCCCGCAAAGCGTTGAGGCTGCGTTTGATCCAGGCTTTGACCGTGCCTAGCGGCGTGCCCAACCGTTGGGAAATCTGCGCGTGGCTGTAGCCGTCGACATAAGCGTGGAGGATGCAGCTTCGCCGCTGCGGGTCGAGTTGTTCCAGACAACGATGGATCCGCGCCGAATGGCCCTGCACATCGAAGGCGTCCTCGTCAGGCTCGGCATCGTGTTCTTCGTTGAACGGCGTCTCCCGGCTTTGATCACGCAGCTGGTTCAACGCCAGATGCCGGGTCACGCTGAACATCCAGCCGCGCGCTGAACCGCGCGCCGGATCAAATTGCGCCGCAGCGTTCCAGATCTTGATAAACGCCTCATGCACGATGTCTTCGGCCAGCGCCGTGTCACGTACCAGTCGCTTGGCCACGCCGAGCAGGCGCGGGCCTTCCTGCACGTACAAATCGCGCAGGGCCGACTGCTCGCCGCGGGCACAGGCAGCGAGACGGGCTTCGTAATCAAACAGCGGTTCAGGGAAAGACATGAAGTGCAATCTAGCTCACATTCTTCAAACATCCAGACAACACAGTCTTCTACTGTGGGAGCGAGCCTTTGTGGTGAGGGGATTCATCCCCGACCGGCTGCACAGCAGCCGTAACCGTTGGTTGCGGTGAATGCCTGACTCCGCAGTTGCCGGATTTTGGGGCGCTTCGCGCCCCATCGGGGATGAATCCCCTCGCCACAAGTTCGCTCCCATAGGGACATCAAGGAACTAGTTCGCCGCCCAGAAAATGTAGTCGGCCTGATACTTCACCACTTCCTGCTTGCCCTTGTTCGCTGCTGTGCATTCACTGCCCGGTGCCACGCCGCCCTTGAGCGCGACACGCTGGATGTAGCTCACGCCACTCATCGCGCCTTTGCCTTCAGTCGGGTTGGCCTTGACCAGTTGATAGGGCAGGTTGCCCGGGCTCGACGGGGCGACGGCCAATTGCGTGCCGGTGACTTTCGAACCATCTTTGGCCTGCCAGGTGGCGGGCGGGCCGAAGTAGGTGCCGACCTGCTTGCCGCTGCGATCATTGAGCACCGCTTTCGGGCCGACGAAGGTCCATTCGGTTTGCCCGGCGGCATTGGGCTTGTCGCGGCATTCGTAAGTGATCTCGCCGACGCCAGTGGTTTCCATCGCGATCTTGTGGCCTTCCGGGACTTTGATCGCATCGGGATAGCTGCTTTGGGCGAAGGTTGTCGAGGACAGGGCGAGCAAACCGGTGAGGCCAATCAGTTGAGTGAAGTTCATCAGTGTTATCTCCGAAAGGGGTAGACCGCTGACAGCCGAAGAGGGCTGTTACAGGGACTACCCGTGGCGGAGGCGTTTGGATGCAGTGCCTGAAAAATATTGTTCAATTACCTGTGGACCTGTGGGAGCTGGCTTGCCAGCGATAGCGGTGTATCAGTGAAATGAGTGTCGACTGACACGACGCCATCGCTGGCAAGCCAGCTCCCACAGGGGGCTTCAGCGGGCTTGAGGCCGGAGGCTTTCAGCAGTTCCTGGGTGTAGGGGTGGGTTGGTGCGGCAAAAATCTCCCGCGACGAACCCTGTTCCACGACCTTGCCATCCTTGATCACCAGCAAGTCATGGGCCAGCGCATGCACCACCGCCAGGTCATGGCTGATGAACAGATAGGTCAGCCCATGCTTGATCTGCAGTTGCCGCAACAGGTCCACCACTTGTTTCTGCACCGTGCGATCCAGCGCCGAGGTCGGTTCGTCGAGCAGGATCAGCGCCGGCTCCAGCACCAGTGCACGGGCGATGGAGATGCGCTGGCGCTGGCCGCCGGAAAATTCGTGGGGGTAGCGATGACGACTCTTGGGGTCGAGGCCGACTTCCTCCAGCACGCGAATCACCGCAGCTTCGCGCTCGGCCTCGGTGCCGATGCCGTGGGTCAGCAACCCTTCGGCAATGATCTGCTGCACCGACATCCGTGGACTCAGGCTGCCGAACGGGTCCTGGAACACCACCTGAATCTGCCGCCGCAATGGCCGCATCAAGCGTTGATTGAGCAGGCTCAGTTGCTTGTTGCCGAAGCGGATATCGCCCTCGGATTCCACCAGCCGCAGGATCGCCTGACCCAGCGTCGATTTGCCCGAACCGGATTCGCCGACAATTCCCAACGTTTTGCCGCGTTGCAGGCGGAAACTGACCCCGTCCACCGCTTTGATGTACGCCTGCGAACGACTGAACAAGCCCTTGGGCAGGGCAAACCAGACCTTCAGATCATCGACTTCCAGCAGGTTGTGCTGGTACGGACTCGGCACCGGCGCACCGCTCGGTTCAGCTTCGATCAACAAGCGGCTGTAAGGGTGCTGCGGCGCGCGAAACAGGGTCTCGCAGTCAGCCTGTTCGACGATGTCGCCGTGGCGCATCACGCACACCCGTTGCGCGATGCGCCGCACCAGATTCAGATCGTGACTGATCAGCAGCATCGACATGCCGAGCCGCTGTTGCAGTTCGATCAGCAGCTCGAGAATCTTCTGCTGCACGGTCACGTCCAGCGCCGTGGTCGGCTCATCGGCGATCAGCAGTTCCGGTTCGTTGGCCAGCGCCATTGCAATCATCACCCGTTGCCGCTGACCGCCGGAGAGCTGATGCGGATAGGCTTTCAAACGCTGCAGCGGTTGGCGAATGCCCACCAGTTCCAGCAGCTCCAACGTGCGCTCACGGGCGGCGCGACCCTTGAGGCCCTTGTGAATCTCCAGCACTTCACTGACCTGTCGCTCCACGGTGTGCAGAGGATTGAGCGAGGTCATCGGCTCCTGGAAAATCATCGCAATCCGGTTACCGCGCAAACCGCGCATCTGCTGCTCGCTGGCGTCCAGCAAGTTCACCCCGTTGTAAGCAATCGAACCGCTGCTGCTGACGGTTTTGCCCGGCAGCAGACGCAAAATCGAATGCGCCGTGACCGACTTGCCCGAGCCGGACTCGCCGACCAGCGCCAGGCATTCGCCTCGGCGGATATCGAGGTTCAGACCGTGCACCACTTCCTGCCCGGCGAAGGCGACACGCAGGTCGCGGATTTCAATCAGGTTGTCGCTCATGTCAGCTCCTCGGATCAAGATCGTGGATCAAACGCATCACGGCAAGCCTCACCGATGAATACCAACAACGACAGAATCAGCGCCAAGGCAAAAAATGCCGTCAGCCCCAGCCACGGCGCCTGCAGATTGCGCTTGGCCTGGCCGATCAGTTCGCCCAGCGAAGCGGTCCCGGCGGGCATGCCGAAACCGAGGAAATCCAGCGCGGTGAGGGTGGCGATGGCGCCGGTCAGAATGAACGGCAAGTAGGTCAGGGTGGAGGTCATCGCGTTGGGCAGGATGTGCCGCAGCATCAGTTCGCTGTCGGTCAGGCCCAGCGCCCGCGCGGCTTTGACGTATTCCAGATTGCGTCCACGCAGAAACTCGGCGCGCACCACATCCACCAATGCCAGCCAGGAAAACAGCGCCATGATCCCCAGCAGCCACCAGAAACTTGGCGAGACAAACCCGGACAAGATGATCAGCAGATACAGCACCGGCAGCCCCGACCAGATCTCCAGCACCCGTTGCCCGAGCAAATCCACCCAACCGCCGTAATAACCCTGCAACGCCCCGGCAACGATGCCGACCAACGCACTGATGCCGGTGAGGATCAGCGCAAACAGAATCGAAATTCGTGTGCCGAAAATCACCCGCGCCAACACGTCCCGCGCCTGATCGTCGGTGCCCAGCCAATTGCTGGAAGAGGGTGGGCTGGGTGCCGGTTCAGTCAGGTCGTAATTGACCGTGTCGTAGCTGAACGGGATCGGCGGAAACAGCATCCAGCCGCCCTGATCCTCGATCAGCCCGTGCACGTAAGCGCTGGCGTAATCCGGCTGGAACGGCAGTTCACCGCCGAAATCGGTTTCCAGGTATTCGCTGAGGATCGGGAAGTAGTAGGCGCCGTGGTAGCGGATCACCAACGGTTTGTCGTTGGCAATCAGTTCGCCGCCGAGGCAGATCAGGCACAGGCCAATGAACAGCCACAGTGACCAGCGTCCACGGCGGTTGGCCTTGAACTGCGCGACCCGGCGCTGACCCAAAGGAGAGAGTGTGAACATCAGGCAGTCCTCGCCGAGAAGTCGATGCGCGGGTCGAGCAGGGTGTAGCAGAGGTCACCGATCAGCTTGATCAACAGGCCGAACAGGGTGAACAGGAACAACGCGCCGAACACCACCGGGTAGTCACGCGACACCGCCGCCTCGTAACTCATGCGCCCGAGGCCGTCGAGGTTGAAGATGGTTTCGATCAGCAAGGAACCGGCGAAAAACACCTCGATCAGCGCCGAGGGCACCCCGGCCACCACCAGCAGCATCGCGTTGCGAAACACGTGGCCGTAGAGCACGCGGCGCTCGGTCAGACCCTTGGCCCGCGCGGTGATCACGTACTGGCGGCTGATCTCGTTGAGGAAGCTGTTTTTGGTGAGGATGGTCAGGGTGGCGAAACCGCCGATCACCAGTGCTGTAACCGGCAACACCAGGTGCCAGAGGTAGTCGCCGACCTTGCCCAAGGTGCTGAGGCTGTCGAAGTTATCCGACACCAGCCCCTGCACCGGAAACCAGTTGACGTAGCTGCCGCCGGCGAACACCACGATCAGCAGCATCGCAAACAGAAACGCCGGCATCGCGTAGCCAATGATGATCGCGGTGCTGCTCCAGACATCGAACGCACTGCCGTTGCTGATCGCTTTGCGGATGCCCAGCGGGATTGAAATCAGGTAGGTGATCAGCGTTGCCCACAGGCCGAGCGACAGCGACACCGGCAGTTTCTGCAGGATCAGATCGGTGACCTTGGCGCCGCGAAAGAAACTGCTGCCCAGATCCAGCTGGGCGTAGTTTTTCAGCATCAGCCACAAGCGTTCGTGCATCGGCTTGTCGAAGCCGTAGTGGTGTTTGATTTCCTCGATCAGCGCCGGGTCCAGCCCGCGACTGCTGCGCCCGGCACCACCCGTCGCGGCGACTTCGCCACCACCGCCCATGCCGTGCCCGCCGAAACCTTGCAGGCGCGCAATGGCTTGCTCCACCGGGCCGCCCGGTGCGGCCTGCACAATCACGAAGTTGACCACCAGAATGCACAGCAGCGTGGGGATGATCAGCAGCAAACGTCGACTCAGATAACGCAGCATGTCACTGGCCCCCCGCGAGCTGGGTGTGCATCTGTTGCGTGGTCAACGGCTTGGTCGAGACCTCCCACCAGGTGTTGAGGCCTTCGTCGTACGCCGGTTGCACCGGCGGCATGCCGAAGCGGTTCTGATACACCGTCGGCGTGCCCTTGGAGTAGTAGTTGGGAATCATGTAGTAACCCCATTGCAGCACCCGGTCGAGGGCGCGGGCGTAATGCACCATGGCGTCGCGGGTGTCGGCCTTGACCAGCCCGTCGATCAGTTGATCGACCGCCGGGTTGGCCAGCACCATCGAGTTCGAACTGCCGACTTGCGTGGCACTTTGCGAGGCATACAGGCTGTACAGCTCGCGGCCGGGGGAGACGATCGGATCGCCGCTGCGCGGGAAACTGGTGACGATCATGTCGTAGTCCCGCGCGTTGAGCCGATTGACGTATTGCGCCGAGTCGATCCGCCGTAGATTGAGGGTGATGCCGATCTGCGCGAGGGTGCGTTTGAACGGCAGCAGCATGCGATCAAAACCGCCCTGACCGTCGAGGAAGGTGAACTCCAGCGGCTCACCGGCGGCGTTGACCAGTCGGCTGTGTTGCGGCGTCCAGCCGGCCTCGGCGAGCAGCTTCAGAGCTTGCAGCTGCTTGTCGCGGATGTAGCCGCTGCCGTCGGTTTTCGGCGCCTGATACACCGTGGTGAACACCTCGTCGGGAATCTGTCCGCGCAACGGTTCGAGGATCTTCAATTCCTCGGCGTCGGGCAGGGCGGTGGCGGCCATTTCACTCTTCGGCCAGAAGCTGTTTTGGCGCACGTAGAAGCCGCGCATCATCTGCTTGTTGGTCCATTCGAAATCCCACAGCAGGCTGATCGCCTGACGCACGCGGCGATCCTGAAAGATCGGGTTTTGCAGGTTGAACACGAAGCCTTGGGCGGCGGTGGGTTTTTCCGGAGCGAGGATCGCCTGCTGCAAGCGACCGTCACGCAGTGCCGGGCTGTCGTAGCCGACCACGTAGCCGGACGAGGAAAACTCGCGGTTGTAGTCGAAAGCCCCGGCCTGCAACAGTTGCCGGGCGACGTCGGTGTCACCGTAGAAATTCACCGTGAGCGTGTCGAAGTTGTACATCCCGCGACTGACCGGCAGGTCCTTGCCCCACCAGTCCGGGTCGCGCTGGAAACTGATGCTGCGTCCGGCATCGACTTTGCTCACGCGGTACGGGCCGCTCCCCAGCGGGGGTTCGAAGCCACCGCCGTTGGTGAAATCGCGAGTCTTCCACCAGTGTTCGGGCACCACGCGCAGTGTTGCCAGGTCCAGCGCCAGGGTGCGGTTGAGGTTGTTCTTGAAGGTGAAACGAATCTGCTGCGGATTCTCGATCAGCACGTCCTGCACGTCGGCGTATTGCTGGCGATAACTGAGGCTGCCCTTGGTCATCAGCAGGTTGAAGGTGTAGCGCACGTCTTCGGCGGTGATCGGCGTGCCATCGGCGAAGCGAGCCTTGGGATTCAGGGTGAAGCGCACCCAGAGGCCTTCTGGATCACGTTCCATCTGTTGCGCGACCAGCCCGTAAACGGTGTACGGCTCGTCGAGCGAACGGAACGCCAGCGGCGCATACACCCAGTCGTTGACCTGCACCACGGAAATGCCTTGATCGGCATACGGGGTGATGTAGTTGTACTGGCCGATTTCCATCGACGCACGACTGAGTGAACCGCCCTTGGGCGCTTCGGGATCGACGAAATCGAAATGCTCGAAACCCGCCGGATACTTCGGCGCTTCGCCGTATACCGTCAGTGCGTAGCTGCCGGCGGCCAGTGCCGGCACGGCGGCGCAGAGCAAAGCGCCGCCGAGCAGCAGGCCTGCCATGTTGCGCATGAATCTCATGAAGTTTTTCCTCTAAGCCCGAAAACACACTGGCAACGCTGAAAACTGTGGGAGTGCCCTGTGGTGAGGGGATTTATCCCCGACCGGCTGCGAAGCAGCCGCAAACCCATTGCATGCGGTGATTCTGGTCATCCGCAGTTCAGGTTTTGGGGGCGCTTCGCACCCCATCGGGGATGAATCCCCTCACCACAAAAGCTCAGTCACACAAAGGATGTGTCCAGCCCTGGGGTCAGAAGTGATACGTCATGCGCGCAAACAGCGTGCGGCCCAGCGGGTCGGTGTAGCGCGGGTCATAGCCGCTCTGGAAGTTGTAGGCCTGGTTGGAGAACGGCGGGTTGCGGTCGAACATGTTCTTCATCCCCGCATCCACGTCCAGCACCTTGTTGAAGGTGTAGCCGGCCGACAGGTCCCACACCGAATACGACGCCACGCGCGCATGGGTATCGCGGTCGTAGTCGTTGTAACCGGTGGTGAAGCGGTTGGTCAGCGACGCGCGAGCCGCGCCGAAGGTCCAGCTGCCGGTGAGGTTGTGCTTCCAGCGCGCGATCACGCCGTCCCCTTCGAAGTCGCCGACCTTGTCGGTGAACGGGCCTTTGATGGTGCTCTGGAAGTCGTAACTGTCGACGTAGGTGCCTTGCAGCCCCAGGCCGAACTGGCCGTACGGGGTGTTCGGGAAGCGGTAGTCCAGCGACACATCGACACCGTTGGTTTCGACGATGCCGAGGTTGGCGTTGCCGGTGACGATGTAGTTGAGCGTGCCGTCGGCGTTGCGCACGAAGCGATCCGGGTAGCTGCCGGCCTGATCGAACACAGTGGATTCAGGGAACGGCTGGATCTGGTTGGAAATGTGAATCCACCAGAAATCCAGACCCACCGACAGGTTGCTGACCGGCTGATAGACGAAGCCCAGGGTCACGTTGCGCGCCTTCTCCGGGGCCAGGTCTTCGTTACCGCCAATCTGGTTGAGGAACTGCTGGCCGCAATCGCGCCCGCCGTTGCCACCCGGTTGCACCACGCCGCCGGTACACAGCACCGGGTCGTTGTAGTAGCCCTGGGTGTAGGTGATGCTGCGCGGCGAATACAGCTCGTAGAGCGATGGCGCACGGAAGCCTTCGCTGTACGCGCCACGCACTACCAGCTCTTTGAGCGGCTGATAACGGAACGAGTATTTCGGGTTGGTGGTGCTGCCGAAGTCGCTGTATTTGTCGTGACGCACAGCGGCGGACAGTTCCAGGCTGTCGAGCACCGGCACGTTGATTTCGGCGTACGCGGCTTTCACGCTGCGGTCACCCTCGACGCTACCGGCCGGGTCGATGCCGAGGCTCTGAATGTCGCCGGCAAACTGCTCGAAATCCTGATGGAATTTTTCTTTGCGGTACTCGCCACCCAGCGCCAGACCGGAGGGACCGGCACCGAACCAGTCGCCGATTTCGCGGCTGATCCGCCCGTCAAAACCGGCCACGCGACCAACAGCCGTGGAGTAGGCGCCGTGATACATGGCCTGGTCGATGTACTGCTGACCGGCGGCGGATTGCGGGCCAAACGGGTTGAGCAGACCGCTGGCCAGACCGTTGATCATCGCCTGATCGCTGACATATCCGCTGGTGACACTGGAGACGATTTTGTTCTGGTTGTACGAGGCACCGACGTTGTAATCCCAGCCGCCGACCAGACCGTCGAAGCTCAGGAGAAAGCGCTGGCTGGTGTTCTGGTCTTTCGATTCACGCGGGCCGGCGGCGGTTTCGCGCCAGTTGACGTCGACCGGTTGCGTCGGGTCGAGGGCGAAGCCGGTCGGGCCGGGGGTGATGCCGTTGCCGGGGTAGTAGGGCGACGACGAGTCCAGGCTCAAACCGGTGAGCGGGGCCGGGCCGACCGCCGTGGCGTTGTTGTTGCGCGACCAGAAGTATTCGAGGTTGACGTTGTGGTCATCCGCCAGCTTGCCGGTGGTCTTGCCGAAGAACGACGTCTTTTCGGTTTGCGGAATCAGGTCGATGTATTCGCGGGTGCTGAAGCGGCACAAGCCGTCACGCGCCACCAGGTTCGGCCCGTTGCAATTGCTGTTGGCCAACGGGTTGGTGGCGTTGCCGTTCTGGCTGTAGTTGCCGGGGAATGCGGTGCCGGAGGTCTGGTCCAGGCCACGGCCGGGCACATAGTCGCGGGCGAAGGAGCGGTCGTTGGCGTCGAGGTTCTGCTGCTTGTTGTAGTTGAACACGCCGAGGACGTTGAAGCGGTCTTGCTCCAGGTCGCCGTAGCCCCAACTGGCGCTCATGTCTTTGGTGGCACCGCCGCCGCTGTGGGTCGGGGTTTCGCCACCGAGGGTGAGCTGGCCGTCGGTCAGGGATTTTTTGGTGATGAAGTTGATCACGCCGCCGATGGCGTCGGTGCCGTACAAGGCTGATGCGCCGTCGCGCAGAACCTCCACGCGCTCGATCGCGGCAAACGGGATCATGTTCAGATCCACCGCGCCGCCGGCCGAGTTGGTGCCCGACAAGGCGTTGTTCGCCAGGCGTCGACCGTTGAGCAGCACCAGTGTCTTGTTCGCGCCGATGCCACGCATGTCGGCAAACGAAGCGCCACCGGTGGCAGCGCCGACCGAGCCGGCGCTGTTGTTGATCGACTGGCTGCCGGTGATCCGCTGCACCAGTTCGGCGGTGGTGGTCACGCCCTGTTTGCGCAACTCATCGGCCTTGAGAATGGTGATCGGCACCGCCGTTTCCGCATCGACCCGGCGAATCGCCGAACCGGTCACTTCCACCCGTTGCAGTTGCGTGGTCGGCGCCACCACCGCTGCCGCAGCGGGCACGGTGGCGTTGTCATCCTCGGCGGCTTGCACAGTCCCGGCGCCCATCCCCATGGCCACCAGATACAACGGGACAAAACGGTGACGAGAGATCGTTGCCACCAAAGGTTTGAGCGTGAAGCGTGGAGTGTTCATCAGCATGGTTGTTTCCGACTTGTCAGACGTTATCGAATTGGCCTTGTGAGCCCCTCATTGCTCCGCTTTCGGTGATACCGCGTGCGGAAAACCACTTTCTTCAAGCAAGCCGATCCCCTCCGAAGACGCCTGGCGTTTTTTCGGTCGGCTGATTGCGACGGGATGCTTCAGCGGTGCCGGGCGCGCTTCTCAACGCGCGCCCGGCACCGCACTCAGTGGGTGGTCATCACCGAAATCTTGCTGATGCCCGAGCGTTCGATGGATGCCATGGCCTTGGCCACCTGGCCGTAGTTGACGTTGGCGTCGGCCTGCAACTGCACGCGTACTTCGGCGTCCTTGGCCTTGACCTCCTTGAGGCTGGCTTCCAGCGATTCCGGCGCCAGTTCGGTTTTCGCCAGGTAGAACTTGCCGTCCTGATCGACGCTGACCACCACTGGGTCTTTCTTTTCGGCGGGGGCGACGGCGTCGGTTTTCGGCAGGTTGACCTTGATCGCGTTGGTCATCAGCGGCGCGGTGACGATGAACACCACCAGCAGCACGAGCATCACATCCACCAGCGGCGTGACGTTCATTTCGCTGAGCACTTCATCGCTGTCTTGGGTAGAAAAGGACATCAGCTGGCCTCCCGCACGGCGGCTGTGGTTTTGCTGGCGATGGCCTGGCGGCTGATGGAGAACGCGCTGCGTGAGGCGAGGGCGTCGAAGTCGTGGGCGAAGTCATCCATGTCTGCCGAGGCGAGCTTCAGGCGGCGCAGGAAGAAGTTGTAAATCAGCACTGCCGGGACCGCGACGGCGATCCCCACGCCAGTGGCGATCAGTGCATGACCGATGGGGCCGGCGACCGCTTCAAGGCTGGCCGAGCCGGTTTCGCCGATGCTTTGCAGGGCTTCCATGATTCCCCACACGGTACCGAACAGGCCAATGAACGGCGCGGTGCTGCCGATACTGGCGAGAATCGCCTGACCGTTTTCCAGCGAGCGGCGTTCCTTCTGAATCTGCTGGCGCAGGTTGCGCTCCAGGCGATCGGAACGGTTGATGGTGTGCGCCAGTTGTTGCGTGGTACGCGGCGATTCTTCCACCAGCAAGGCTTCGAAGCCGCTGCTGGCGATGCGCGCCAGCGAGCCCGGATACTGGCTGGCGTGTTCGGCGGCGGTGAGCAGATCCGGCGCGCCCCAGAAGGCTTTGCTGAACTGTTTGTTCTGGGCTTTCTGGCGCAGGTATTGCGCCGACTTGACCAGCAGGATCGCCCAGCTGACCACGGAAAACAGCACCAGGCCCCAGAGCACACCGGGGACAATCATCGAAGACAGTGAATTGTTCATCGCTACACCTCGCTTGCATTAAGTCGGTTGTGAGTTCGTTGGGTTGTGCCGTTATTGCGGCAATTTGAAATCGATGGTCTGGGTGGCGAAGCCGTCAATCGGCGTGTCACCGCGTTTGGCCGGAATGAACTTCCAGTTCTTTACCGCCGCGACGGCGGCGTCATCCAGTTGCGGCTTACCGCTGGACTTGGTCACTGTCACCGAGCCGGCGCGACCGTTGGCCAGCACCTGAATGCGCAGCACCACGCTGCCTTCCCAATTGCGCCGCAGCGCCAGCGACGGGTATTCCGGCGGCGGGTTGCCAAGGCTGGCGAGACCGGAAATCGCTGCCGATTCCTTGACCGGGGCAGGCGCTGCGGCCGGGGCCGGTGGCGCGCTCGTTGTCGCCGGCGCAGCGGGAGCGGCCGGTTGTGCCGGGGCGGGCGGAGCTTTCGGCGGCTCGACTTTCTTCACCGGTTTGGGCTTCTCGAGCGGTTTCGGTTTTTCGATCGGCTTGGGTTTCTCTACCGGTTTTGGCGGTGGCTTGACCGCGTCTTCGTCTTCCACCGGTTGTTCCGGTTCCGGAGGTGGAGGGGGCGGCGGTGGCGGTGGCGGTTCCGGTGTGGGCGGTGCCGGCGGCGTCGGGCTGGTCAACTCGACGGTCATTTCCGGAATCTGCGGCGGAGTCGGCAGTGGCTCGGGCCGGGTCTGCTGGAAAAACCACCAGGCGCCGCCGTGTATCAGCGCCGATACCGCCACCAGCAACAGCATCTGCTGTTTGTTCAACCCGCCGGATTGCGAGGTATTGGCCGTGAAGGCTGGCCTGTCCGGTGACAGCGGGATTGGCGCTTCCCGTAACGACCCCGGCAGGGTTCTGTGCTTTACCGCATCGTTCATTAAAGCTCCCTCGGGTTGATGAAGGGCAATAAGGTGCCGTCCGAACATTGGGGTGATGTTCGAGTGGGTGGGTGTAACTTTCTTCAAGGTGTATGCAGGCCGATAGTTGAACTATCTATAGAACAGGGCTTGCTTACAGTTACTGGCTTAGAGCCATCGACTTCGAGTGTTCATTGGCCATTCCCTGGTTGTTCTTCTATCGCTTGAGATCAGTGTTGGTGTCTCATGCTTGTGCTTTTTGCATGTAGCAACCGCTGTGCCAGATGTTGCCGAAATGTATAGGTCTTATTTCATCAGTGTTACCCATGTCGCATTTATATAAGTTTTGCCTTTGTAGTGTATTTCTCCGGCCAACAGTTTCCCGAAACTCCATTGAGTGGAGTTTTTTCAGAGGCGAGTCAGGCTCTACGCGGTATCACGCTGATCGGCGGGATAGAGCGGCGGCTTGGCTAACGGCCCTGGCACTTGCTGGTGCGCGGCGGACTGATTTGGTGCGGGTCTGTGTTTTAGCGGGTCACGGCGTATGTTCCTTGTTCTTGTTTAAATGAAATCACTGTTTCCAGTGCTGAATAATTCAACTCACTGGAGCCGTTTTGGTGCACTTGCAAAGTCGCTGAAAGTTATTGTCCGACAATCCAGCCTGCGTTCATTTAATACGGCGCTGGTGCAGGAATTTTTGCAGTTGTATTTAAAAAATAAATAACACGCCGTTGTCGGCGAAGAGTCATCGCCAATCACGGTGTGTGGTCATGGAGTCAGGTAATAAAGTAGAGGCACTGGCCGCCGGGACTGTTCGAATAAACTCGGCGTTGTTGATAAACAAGCAAGCAGAGGCTGATGCGGCAGAGCGTTTGAAGATTCACGCGGTAACTCCTTGTTGCCAGCTCGGATACGCGAACTTTTGGTTCGGTATCGCACCTTACAAGAACGCGGATAGCGTTCGATGATTGCTCTTGGTGCGGGATGGGCACCGCCAGCGCTGTTTTGCGAGGTTTGAATTCGCAAGTCGCCAATGCATGGGAAAAACGTGCCAAAGCGGATACACCCGCTATAAATAGGGCTACACAGATCTGTCGAGATCGAGGAGGGGGCATGTATCAACTGTACGGACATCGCAATTCAGGTGCCGCAGCCATCGAGGCGGCGCTGGAGTTATGCCAGATCGCCTATCGCTTTATCGATATCGAAGCCTCAAGCGAAGCCGCCGAGGCACTGGCGCGCCTCAATCCACTGAAGCAGGTGCCGACCCTGCAATTGCCCGATGGCAGTGCGATCACCGAGAGTGTGGCGATTCTGATTCATCTGGGCCTGAGTTTTCCCGAGTCCGGTCTGTTGCCGGCCAAGGCGGCTGATCGCGATCAGGCGATTCGCGGCATGGTCTACATCGCCAGCAATTGCTATGCAGCCATCGGCGTCATCGATTACCCCGAGCGCTGGCTGGTGATGCCGGACGAAGCCTCACGGCAGAACCTGATGGCCGGCGCACGTGAGCGCCTGCACTGGAGCTGGGAAGTGTTTGCCGACCAGTTTTCCGCCGAGTTGTACCTGGACGACGAAACGCCCGGCGCGCTGGACGTGCTGGCGGCAGTGGTGACGCGTTGGGCGGGCAGCCGCGAGTACTTGCGCCAGAGCCGTCCGGGGTTTTATGCGTGGTTGCAGCGCATCGACCGGCACCCGGTGCTGGCACCGGTCTTCGCCCGGCATTGGCCGTCCTGAACACCCTGTTAACCAATGTGGGAGGCGGTGCATGGGCGAAAGGAGATTATTCCCCGCGAATGTACTGCTCCAACTGCTTGATCAGCTCCGCTTGTTCGGCAATCGCCTCTTTCACCAGGTCGCCGATCGACAGCAGACCGATCAGTTTGCCGTTCTCCACCACTGGCAAGTGGCGCAGGCGTTTGTCGGACATGATGCCCAGGCAGGTGTCGACGGTCTGGTGGGTGTCCACGGTGATGACGTCCTTGACCATGATGTCGCGCACCGGTGTGCCCACTGACGAGCGCCCGTGCAGTACCAGTTTGCGTGCGTAATCACGCTCACTGATGATGCCGACCACTTTGTCATCTTCCATCACCACCAAGGCCCCGACGTTTTTCTCGGCCATTTTCATCAGCGCTTCGAGCACCATGTGACCGGGATCGATATGGTGCACTTCCTGATTTTTCTGATCTTTGAGCTTGAGCAGTTGGGCGACGGTCTTCATGGCGGTTACTCAGGTGTTGTCGTTGTTATTCAAGCATCGTAGACCCTTGCGCGCAGGGCAAGGTGGCAAAGCGGCAGATAGCACGCAAAAAACGTCATTTGCCGGTTTTTCCGGCTTTGCTCTAACCCTGTGGTGAGGGAGCAAGCTCCCTCACCACAGGGAATGGGGTTATCCCTTGAACGGCAGCGTAGAATGCCCCTCTGATTCAATTCCTGAGGTTGCAGTGGTGGATTTACAGCAGGGTTTCGTCCTGACCCGGCATTGGCGCGACACCCCGGCCGGCACCGAAGTCGAGTTCTGGCTGGCGACCGACGCCGGGCCGCGCCGTGTGCGCCTGGCGCCGCAAACGTCGGTAGCGTTTATCCCCGCTGCTCAACGCGAAGCGGCCGAACGCCTGCTGCACGACGAAAAGAACGTCGAACTGCGCCCGCTGGCCCTGCAGGACTTCGAACATCGCCCGGTGCTGGGCCTGTATTGCCAGCAACACGGCCAGTTGATGCGCCTGGAAACCGCGCTGTCCCGCGCCGGTGTCGATGTCTTCGAAGCCGACGTGCGTCCGCCCGAGCGCTATCTGATGGAGCGTTTCATCACCGCACCAGTGCTGTTCGGCGGTAACGCCGACGCTGACGGCGTCTTGCTCAACGCTCAACTCAAACCTGATCCGAAATACCGACCGCAACTACGGCTGGTCTCGCTGGATATCGAAACCACCGAAACCGGCGAGCTGTATTCCATCGCCCTCGAAGGTTGCGGCCAGCGTCAGGTGTACATGCTCGGCGCGCCCAACGGTGACGCCAGCATTGTCGACTTCGATCTGGAATATTGCGACTCGCGCACCGTGATCCTTAAGAAGCTCAACGACTGGTTCGCCCTCCACGACCCCGACGCGATCATCGGCTGGAACGTCGTGCAGTTCGACCTGCGCATCCTTCACGAACACGCGCGACGCCTCGGTGTGCCGTTGAAAATCGGCCGTGGCGGTGAAGAGATGCAGTGGCGCGAACACGGCAGCCGCACGCACTACTTTGCCTCGGCAGCGGGGCGCTTGATCATCGACGGCATCGAATCGCTGCGTTCAGCGACCTGGAGTTTCCCCTCGTTCAGCCTGGAGAACGTCGCCCAGACCCTGCTCGGCGAGGGCAAGGCGATCGACAACCCGTACCAGCGCATGGATGAAATCAACCGCATGTTCGCCGAGGACAAACCGGCGCTGGCCAAGTACAACCTCAAGGACTGTGAGCTGGTCACGCGGATCTTTGCCAAGACCGAACTGCTGACGTTTCTCCTCGAACGCGCCAGCGTTACCGGCCTGCCGGCAGATCGCAGCGGCGGCTCGGTGGCCGCGTTCACCCATTTGTACATGCCGCTGATGCACCGTCAGGGTTTCGTCGCGCCGAACCTGGGCACCAACCCGCCACAGGCCAGTCCCGGTGGCTTCGTCATGGATTCACAGCCGGGGCTGTACGAGTCGGTGCTTGTGCTGGATTACAAGAGTCTGTACCCGTCGATCATCCGCACTTTTCTGATCGACCCGGTGGGCCTGATCGAGGGCCTGCAACACCCGGACGATGCCGATTCGGTGCCGGGGTTTCGCGGCGCCCGATTCTCGCGCACCCGGCATTGCCTGCCGTCGATTGTCGCGCGGGTCGCCGAGGGCCGCGAGACCGCCAAGCGCGAGCACAACGCGCCGTTGTCGCAAGCGCTGAAGATCATCATGAACGCCTTCTACGGCGTGCTCGGTTCCAGCGGCTGCCGGTTTTTCGATACGCGTCTGGCGTCGTCGATCACTCTGCGCGGCCACGAGATCATGTTGCGCACCCGTCAGCTGATCGAAGCGCAGGGCCACGCGGTGATCTATGGTGACACCGACTCGACTTTCGTCTGGCTGCGTCGTGCGCACGGGCAGGAGGAAGCGGCGCAGATCGGTCAGGCGCTGGTCAAGCACGTCAACGACTGGTGGCGCGAGCATGTGCGTGAGGAATACGGCCTGCAAAGTGCTCTTGAATTGCAGTACGAAACCCACTACAAACGTTTTCTGATGCCGACCATTCGCGGTGCCGAGGAGGGCAGCAAAAAGCGCTACGCCGGCCTCGTTACCCGCGCCGACGGCAGTGACGAAATGGTCTACAAGGGCCTGGAAACCGTGCGCACCGACTGGTCGCTGCTGGCCCGGCAGTTTCAGCAGGAACTCTACGAGCGGATCTTCCAGCGCAAGCCGTATCAGGATTACGTGCGCGATTACGTGCGCAAGACTCTGGCCGGCGAGTTCGATGAACGACTGGTCTACCGCAAACGCCTGCGCCGCACCCTCGACGACTACGAACGCAACGTGCCGCCGCATGTGCGTGCGGCGCGGCTGGCCGACGATTACAACGCGCAGCACGGGCGCCCGCGGCAATACCAGAACGGCGGCTGGATCAGTTACGTGATCACCCTGGCCGGGCCGGAACCGCTGGAAGTGCGCCGCGCGGCGATCGACTACGACCATTACATCACCCGCCAGCTGCAACCGGTGGCGGACGCGATTCTGCCGTTCGTCGATGACGATTTCTCAACCCTGATCGGGGGACAACTGGGCCTGTTTTGAGTCCAGCAGTTGCAGGGTCCATTCATCGAGGATGCCGTGGAAGTAGCGCTCCAGTGCCTGAGCGAACGGGCAATCTTCGGCGCTGAACTGCGCAAACAGGGTCATCGAGGAGTGGAATTTCAGGTCGTCGGGGTGGCCGAAAATCTCGGCAATCGAGCGCTGACGGATGTTCAGCACCAGCTGCGTGCAGGTGCGCAGCCGCGCACCGAGCAGGTCGTGGGCCAGATAGGCCCGCGCCTCGTCGGCGGATTGAATGGCGTAACGCCGGGACATCTCGCTGCCACCCAGCCCGGCGAACTGCGGAAACACAAACCACATCCAGTGGCTACGCTTGCGCCCCTCGTCGAGTTCACGCTGAACCCGTTCGAACACCGGGTCCTGCGCCTGGACGAAACGCTGCAGATTGAACGGGTCGTACTGATCAGTGCTTCTCATGACGAAGCCCTCGCCAACGGCCAGCGACTCAGACCATCGCCAGCCGCTGCTTGCGTTGTGGCGCTTTGAATACCTGGTCCAGCGCCGCCAGATCCCCGGCATCCAGTTGCAACTGCGCCGCTTGTGCATTGAGTTGCACGTGTTCTGGTCGCACAGCCTTGGGAATCGCAATCACACCATCCTGACGCAGAATCCACGCCAGTGAAACCTGTGCCGGGGTCACGTTGTGACGAGCGGCAATCTTGTTCAGTACCGGTTCAGCCAGCATCGCGCCGCCCTGGCCGATCGGGCAGTACGCCATCAACGGCATACGCTCTTGTTGGCACCATGGCAGCAAGTCGAATTCGACGCCGCGTTCTTCCAGGTTGTACAGCACCTGATTGGTGGCGCAGGCCGGATTGGACAGTTCTTCGAGGTCATCGACGTCGAAATTCGACACGCCCCAACGGCCGATCTTGCCGTCCTCGCGCAGGCGTTCGAAGGCTTCGACGGTTTCTTCCAGCGGATACTGGCCGCGCCAATGCAGCAGATAGAGGTCGATGTAATCGGTATCGAGCCGGCGCAGGCTGCGCTCGCAGGCTTGCGGGATGCCTGTGCGGCTGGCGTTGTGCGGGTAGACCTTGCTCACCAGAAATACCTGATCACGCAGACCGGCAATGGCTTCGCCGACCACGCTTTCGGCACCGCCCTCGGCGTACATTTCCGCCGTGTCGATCAGAGTCATGCCGAGTTCGATGCCTTGGCGCAGCGCGGACACTTCACGCGGGTGCGCCGAGCGATCTTCGCCCATGCGCCAGGTGCCCTGGCCGATCACTGGAACCTGCACGCCTGCCAGTTCAAGGGTACGCATTCAAACCTCCTGTGCTGATGGTCATACCTTAGTGGGCAGCAGGATAGCGCAGGGGTTCCAATGGAGGTCGATGAACCTGTGGCGAGGGGATTTATCCCCGATGGGCGCGCAGCGCCCCCAAGAAGCAGGGTTGCTGCGCAACCCATCGGGGATAAATCCCCTCACCACAAGGCAAGTGTTATTTCGCGGAGAACTTCAACACCACTTTATGGTTGTAAGTCTGCCCCGGATCCAGCCGCGTGCTCGGGAAGTCCGGCTGATTCGGCGCATCCGGATAGTGCTGGGTCTCCAGGGTAAACGCACCCCAGTGCGGATAAACCTTGCCACCCTTACCCTTGACCGTGCCGTCGAGGAAGTTACTGGTATAGAACTGCACACCAGGCTCGCTGGTGAACAACTGCAAATGCCGCCCTGACTGCGGATCGCTGACCTCGGCGGCGACTTTGCTCACATCACCTTTTATATCCAGCACCCAGTTGAAATCGAAGCCACCCTGTTTCGGTTCGGCGAATTTCAGCTGCGGGTGATCGGCCTTGATGTGCGTACCAATGGCGGTGGGTTTGGTGAAGTCCATTGGTGTGCCGGCCACTGGCGCCAGTTCGCCGGTCGGGATCAGTTTGCCGGTGACCGGGGTGTAATGGCTGGCGTGCAAGGTGGCAACCTGCTTGAGAATGTCGCCATTGCCGGCGCCGGCGAGGTTGAAGTAGCTGTGGTTGGTCAGGTTGAGCACGGTCGGTTTATCGGTGCTGGCCTTATAGTCGATGCGCAACTCGTTGCTGTCGGTCAGGCGGTAGGTCACTTCGGTGGTGAGATTGCCGGGGAAGCCCATTTCGCCGTCCGCCGACAGATAGGTGAGGGTCACGCCGACTGAATCCTTGTCTTTGGTTTCCTGCGCTTTCCAGACCTTCTTGTCGAAACCCTGAGTACCGCCATGCAAAGCGTTGGACTTGTCGTTCTGCGGCACCTGATAGCGCTTGCCGTCGAGTTCGAACGCGCCGTCCGCGAGGCGATTGCCGAAACGGCCGATGGTCGCGCCGAAATACGCTGTGCCTTTCTGGTAACCCTGAACATCGTCGAAACCGAGCACCACGTCAGCGGCTTTGCCGTGTTTGTCCGGCACCAGCAGCGATTGCAGGGTGGCGCCGTAGGTGATGACGGTCGCCTGCATGCCGTGGCTGTTGCGCAGGATGTATTGCTCGACGGGTGTGCCGTCATTGGTTTTGCCAAAGGCTTTGTGTTCGGCGCTGAGGCCGGCCGCGTTGGCGGAGAGGGTGGCGATCATCAGGGACAGTCCGAGGCCGGAGAGCAGGTGACGTGATTGAAGCATGGTTGACCTTCCTTTTTGTTGTTGTTTTCAAAACAGGGTAATAGTCATGCTAATTGTGGGTTGAGTCAGAATTTATAGTCGGTTAAAGGTTTAGTGCAAATATAAAGTCATACTAAATAGTTGCCGAAGGTCGGGAAATCGTGCCAGCGCTGCACTTTTCCGGATTCGGCGGCTCTATCCATGGCCAGGATGCGGCGACGCCCGCCGCACAGGAATGTGCCCGTTCGAGAATTCATGCCGAGAGTTTTTCACCCGATCGCCCGATTTTTTCGCCGCCCGTGCCTGTTGCTGGCCTGTCTGTCATCGCTGTTTGTCAGCGGTTGCACGCACCAGACCGGCAACGGTTTCATCGCTCAGATGCGTGACGGTCAACCGCAGGAATTTCTGCAGACCAGTGTCGACCGTATGGCCACGTTGGCGATGCGCGACAACCTCAACAGTCTTTATCGGCTAATGGGCAAGCTGTACCTGCGCAACCCGGAAGAACTGCGCAAGTCGGGTTTCCTCGACATCAACACGGCGGTGAAACAGGTGCGCCTGGCGGTCGAGCAGCAGCAACCGTTGCCCGTGCTGGGCGGCCGCAAGGATCTGGCGGCGCTCAGCTATGCGATGAGTCCGGAGTTTCTCGGGGATCGGGTCGGCGCCTTCATCTATGCCATCGGCAGCATGCTGGTCACCGCCCACGGCAATCGCATCGAGTTCTACATGACCGATGCAATCAACCCGACCTTCGTCCACAACGCCGCGCGCAACATCGAGAAAGCCACGTGGATTCTGGCCCAGCGCCAGAACAAGGAAGGCCAGCCGCTGCTGTTCTCCAATGAAATCTCGGAGGAGGGCAGCAACCTGAGTTTCGCCACCGAGTTCGGCAAGATCGTCGCGCGGCTCGACCTGCTGGCGCAGATGCTTGATGAGCGCTACCGGCGCATAGGGTTGAATTACGCGCAGAGTCTGCTGTTCCTGAATTTCCTTCCGGTGCAGTAAGTGCGGAGATCCAATGTGGGAGCGAGCCTGCTCGCGAAAGCGATCTGCCAGGCGCTGAATCTCTGATAGATCCACCGCATTCGCGAGCAGGCTCGCTCCCACATTGATCAAATTGTGCGTGGGATTTTTGTATACAATCCATCGCTACTATTGATCCAAAGGGAGCTGCACCTGTCATGACCGACTCCGCAAGCACCGACTTCACCCGTATCGACCGCGCCACCCGTGCAGAAAAACTGCCCTATGCCGCGTTACTGGCGTTCGCCATGACCGGCTTCATCGCCATCCTCACCGAGACCCTGCCGGCCGGGCTGCTGCCGCAGATCGGCGCCGGGCTTGGGGTCAGTGAAGTGCTCGCCGGGCAACTGGTGACGCTGTATGCGCTGGGCTCGATTGTCGCGGCGATTCCGCTGACCGTCGCCACCCGGGGCTGGCCACGGCGGCGGGTGCTGTTGATGACGGTCGGTGGCTTCCTGGTGTTCAACACGGTGACCACGTTCTCCAGCCATTACGGCTTGACCTTGGCGTCGCGGTTCCTGGCCGGGATGGCGGCAGGGCTGTCGTGGGGAATCATGGCCGGCTACGCCCGTGGCATCGTGCCGGTGCACCAGCAGGGACGGGCGTTGGCAATCGCCATGCTCGGCACCCCGGTGGCGCTGTCGCTGGGCACCCCGGCGGGAACCTGGCTGGGCAACCTGATCGGTTGGCGCGCTTCGTTCGGGATCATGTCGGCGCTGGCGTTGGTGCTGGCGGCGTGGATTGTGCTGGCGGTGCCGGATCGTCCGGGTCAGGCCAGCGCCAAACGCCTGCCGTTGCTGCAATCGCTGCGTCTGCCGGGCGTACGGCCGGTGCTGTTCGTGGTGCTGACCTAGATGCTTGGGCACAACATTCTCTACACCTACATCGCGCCATTCCTGATGCAGGCCGGGCTGGCCGAGCGCGTCGATCTGGTGCTGCTGGTGTTCGGCCTGTGTTCGCTGATCGGGATCTGGATCATCGGCCTGCTGGTGGACCGCTGGTTGCGCTGGCTGACGCTGATCAGCCTCGTGCTGTTTGCTGTGACCGCACTGGTGCTGGCGCTGATATCCCCGTCACCGTGGCTGATCTACACCTGCATGGCCGTGTGGGGCCTGTCGTTTGGTGGCTCGGCGACGTTGCTGCTGACGGCGGCGGCGGATTCGGCCGGCGAGCATGTGGACGTGGTGCAAGCGATGCTCACCACCTCCTGGAATGTGGCGATTGCCGGCGGCGGCCTGTTTGGCGGGTTGCTGCTGGATCGGGCGGGCGCGATGTCGTTTCCGTGGGCATTGTTGATCCTGTCGCTGATCGCGCTGGCGACGGTGTGGATCAACCGGCATCACAGTTTCAAACCGGGCCGGCGCGTGCATTGATCTACCTGGCACCATAGAACCCTGTGGGAGCGGGCTTGCTCGCGAAAAGGGCGTGTCAGTCGATATCTACGTGAATGACACGCCGCCTTCGCGAGCAAGCCCGCTCCCACTCAGATAAAGGCGGTGTGGCTGGAAGGCATAACGATAGACCGCATCGATATATGTGGTTATATGAAAAATCGCTATGCTGCGGGCCAGATTTTTCCTGTCGTTTTTCTGGACGTCTTAATGGAATTGGCAAATTTCGGCCTGGTGATTGCCGGGCTGGTGGTGGGTTTTATTGTCGGCATGACCGGTGTCGGCGGCGGTTCGTTGATGACGCCGATCCTGCTGTGGTTCGGCATCAACCCGGCAACAGCGGTGGGCACCGACCTGTTGTACGCGGCCATTACCAAATCCAGTGGCGTGCTGGTGCACAAGAAGAACAACAACATCGACTGGGCCATCACCGGCTGGCTGACCCTCGGAAGCGTGCCGGCAGTCGCCATGACCCTGTGGTTTCTCAGTACGCTGCACACCGCGCCCGAGGCGATGAACGCGATCATCAAACAGGCCTTGGGCTTCGTGCTGTTCGCCACGGCGCTGGCGATTCTGTTCAAGAAGCGCCTGCTCGAATTCGCCCACAAACGCGCGGGCGGCAATTACAACCCGAGCGGCGCGCGCCTGAATGTGATGACGGTGATCACCGGGCTGATCCTCGGCACCATGGTCGCCCTGACCTCGATCGGCGCCGGCGCCCTCGGCACGGTCGCGTTGTTCATCCTCTATCCGCTGCTGCCAACCCGGCGCCTGGTCGGCACCGAAATCGCCCACGCCGTGCCGTTGACCCTGGTTGCCGGTCTGGGCCACGCGAGCATGGGCAACATGGACTGGGGCGTGTTGGGCTTTCTGCTCATGGGTTCGTTGCCAGGCATCTGGCTCGGCAGCCACCTGACCGGGCGCATTTCCGATGAATTGCTGCGCCCGTGCCTGGCGACCATGTTGCTGTTGATCGGCTATAAACTGGCGTTCTGATGTAGGAGCTGCAGCAGGCTGCGATCTTTTGATCTTCGTTTTTACGATCAAGATCAAAAGATCGCAGCCTGCGGCAGCTCCTACACTGGGGTATGAAGGATGTTGAATTTCATGACGGTCACCGGCAAATCCTCGTAGACCAGATCCTCGACCACCTCCCAACCCAACCCCGCATACAGCGATTGCGCAGCGTCGGTGTACAGATACAACTCAGTCACTCCCAGCGTCGCCGCCTCGGCGACGATCCTGTTGACCAGTTGCGAAGCAATTCCGCGTCCGCGTTCTTCGGCTTTCACGTAGACGCCCGCCAGCCACGGCGTCAGTTGCGGGCGGATCTTCATGTCGCTGTCGATCAGCAGCGCGCCACCGAGCAATCTGCCGTCTTCAATGGCCACCACCACGCTGGGAACCGCACCCTTGCCGCAGGCCGCGCGCATCCGCTCGGTGCGGGCTGCAAGGGTGTCGCCGTCACGGAATTCGCCCCATTCCTTGAAATTGAGTTCGGCCAGTTCCTCAATCAAATGCGGGTGATCGCACAGGTAGTCGATGTGCATGGGTTGAACTCCATTTCGTGGGCAGAACGACCACCCTAATGCGCTGATAAAAGGTAATCAAATCCGCGTCACGATTATGCCGATGCAGTTGCGCAATGACGTGGCTGACCTAAGCTTCTGACAAGGCGAAACATATTTGCCGGGCACGACCCCGGAACAATCGCCGCGATGCGCAATCATTAGAGCGTGGATATCAAAAGGAGATGCGCATGCTCATCAGGTCACTGACCCTGACACTCTTGCTGGCGATTGCCGGCCCCTTGTTCGCCGCTGACAATGACTCGCCCATAGCCGGGGATATGGGACGGGCCCGACCGTTGATCGTGATCGCCCAAAGCACCGTCGACCCGGTGTGGGTGGGGTTGAAAAAGTCGCTGGAAGATCCGGCGAACAAGAAGGGCGTCGCCGACCGCAACATCAAGGTCTACACCATCCTCAATATGGCCGGACAACTCGACGGCAAGGATCTCGGCCAGCAAGACACCATGGCTTTGCTGCGGTCGCTGAAACTCGGTGCCGGCGCGTACCCGAAGGTTTTCCTGCTGGGCAAGGACGGCGAGACCAAACTCTCGGCCTCGGGCGATGAAGCAAAATCGGTGGACCTGAAGAAAATCTTCGACACGGTTGATGCACTGCCGGCCAGCGAGAAAGAAATCAGCGCACCGACGGTCGCTGAAACCAAGGCCACCGCCGCCGAACCGGCAGCCAAGAAAGGCGAGAAGGGCGCCAAGGCGAGCAAACCGGCGAAACCGAGCAAGCCACCGGAAATGCCGGATGACTGATGGCATGGCCTGAATCAAAAAAATGGGCGACCTCTGCAGGTCGCCCATTTTTATTGCCCGCCCAAAAAGATCGCAGCCTGCGGCAGCTCCTACATGGGATCGGTGTAGGAGCTGCCGAAGGCTGCGATCATTTGATTTTCAGTCGGCTAAAGCGCTGAGGATCGTGTGAGCAATCTTCACCCGCTCCGGAATCGGGAAGTTCTTGTTCGCCAGAATCACCACGCCGACATCCTTCGACGGCACAAACGCCACGTAGGTCCCAAAGCCACCGGTAGAGCCGGTCTTGTTGATCAGCACATTTTCCGCCTGCGGTTGTGGCGGGGTCAGCCACTGCACCTTGTGCGGCCGCATGGCCATTTCCGTGCTGTTGCCGGCCAGCAAGCGGTCGAGGCTGATCGGGTAACGGTACATTTCCCAACCCAGGCCCTGGGTCATTTCGCCGACGCTGTAATAACCGGTGTGGGTGTTGGCGATGGCTTGTTGCAGCGGAGTTTCAAGGCTTGCCGGTTTCAGGTTGGCCTGCACGTAACGCAGCATGTCGGCGGCGCTGGTTTTCACGCCGTAGGCTTCTGAATCCATGGCGCCCGGGGTGACGCGCACCGGTTGGTTGTTTTTGTCGTAGCCCTGCGCGTACAGGCTCATTTGTGCTTTCGGCACCTGCAGGTAAGTGTGTTGCAGGCCGAGTTTCGGCAGCAGGGTTTCGCTTATCGCCTGATCATATGACTGACCGAGGGTCTTGGCGGCCAGATAACCGAACAGGCCCAGGCTCGGGTTGGAATACAGGCGCTGGCTACCGGCCGGGAAGCCCGGTTTCCACTGTTGGTAGTAGCCGAGCATCTTCTCCGCCGAATCCCACTGGCCAGGGAATTGCAGCGGCAGGCCGCCGGCGCTGTAGGTGCCCAGTTGCAGCACGCTGATGTTGTCGAAAGCGCTACCTTTCAGTTCCGGCCAGAGTTGGCTGGCCTTGGTCGACAGGTCCAGTTTGCCCGTCGCCTGCGCATAGCCGGCCAGGGTCGCGGCGAAGGTTTTGCTCACCGAGCCGATTTCGAACAGGGTGTTTTCGCTGACTTTCTGCCCCGTGTCCTTGGCAGCGAAGCCGTAATTAAAGTAATGCGGTTGGCCGTTGATGGTGATGGCGACGGCGAGGCCGGGGATGTTCTGCTGCTGCATCACCGGGGTGACGGCTTTGTTCACCAGCGCTTGCAGTTGCTCGTCGCCGGGTGTGGCGGCCATGCACGCGGTGGCGCCGAAAAACAGGCCGAAAGCGCTGCAGGAAATGAATTTTCTCGGGGTGATGAAGGACATGAGTGAACCACTCTCCATGAGTGTTGAGGGTGATATCCCGCTACACTGCGGGCGATTTTGTTGTTGGGCAGCTGATCAGCGCCGACAATTTAGGCAGTCTGGCACTCGTCGACAAACGATGATATTTCGGATGAGCCATTAGAAAAATTTGGGACTGGGCATGATTCGACCTCAATTGCCGCTCAATGCACTGCGCGCGTTCGAAGCTTCGGCGCGGCATCTGAGCTTTACCCGTGCCGCCGTGGAGTTATGCGTGACTCAAGCGGCGGTGAGCCATCAGGTGAAAAGCCTCGAAGCGCAACTCAACGTCACCCTGTTCAAACGCCTGCCCCGCGGGCTGATGCTGACCAGTGAAGGGGAGACCCTGTTGCCGGTTTTGACCACGTCGTTCGATCATATCGCGCAGATGCTCGAGCGACTGGCCGGCGGTCAGTATCGGGAAATGTTGACCGTGGGTGCCGTCGGAACCTTCGCGGTTGGTTGGCTGCTGCCACGGCTGGCAGACTTCCAGGCGAAACATCCGCTCATAGATTTGCGACTGTCGACTCACAACAACCGGGTCGACGTCGCCGCCGAGGGGCTGGATTACGCGATTCGTTTTGGCGCCGGAGCGTGGCACGGCATCGAGGCCACGCGCCTGCTCGATGCGCCATTGTCGGTGCTGTGCGTGCCGGAAATTGCCCGGCAGTTGCATACCCCGGGCGATCTGCTGCAACAGCGCTTGCTGCGTTCCTATCGCACCGATGAATGGCCGGAGTGGTTTCACGCCGCCGGCCTGGCGACCCACGCGGCGCCGCCGCAGAGCATTGTCTTCGATTCGTCGCTGGCGATGATGGAGGCCGCGCTGCAGGGCAGCGGGGTAGCGTTGGCACCGCCGCTGATGTTCGCCCGGCAACTGGCGGCGGACGTGATTCGTCAGCCGTTTGCGATTGAAATCACCACCGGCAGTTATTGGCTGACGCGCTTGCAGTCACGGCCGGAGACGGCGGCGATGACGGCGTTCAAGCAGTGGCTGGTACAAATCTCTGCCTGACACAAATCCCCCCTGTGGGAGCGGGCTTGCTCGCGAAGGCGGCGTGTCAGTCAACTCAAATATCGATTGACACGCCGCCTTCGCGAGCAAGCCCGCTCCCACAGGGGACAGTGGTGGACTGCAGATCAGAATTCAGCGCACCAGACACGGCCGCTTGTTATCGAACGTCCACCCCGGTATCAAAAACTGCATCGCCACGCTGTCATCCCGCGCGCCGAGACCCATGCCTTTGTACAGTTCGTGGGCCTTGGCCAGCTGATCCATGTCCAGCTCCACCCCCAGCCCCGGTTTCTGCGGCACTTGCACGCAACCGTCGACAATTTGCAGCGGAGCCTTGGTCAGACGCTGGCCGTCCTGCCAGATCCAGTGCGTGTCGATGGCGGTGATGTCGCCCGGTGCCGCCGCCGCGACATGGGTGAACATCGCCAGCGAGATATCGAAGTGATTGTTGGAGTGTGAGCCCCAGGTCAGGCCCCACTCATGGCACAACTGCGCGACACGTACCGAGCCTTGCATGGTCCAGAAGTGCGGGTCGGCCAACGGAATGTCCACCGACTGCAACTGAATGGCGTGGCCCATCTCGCGCCAGTCGGTGGCGATCATGTTGGTCGCCGTCTTCAGTCCGGTTGCGCGGCGGAACTCGGCCATGACTTCGCGCCCCGAGTAACCGTTTTCTGCACCGCACGGGTCTTCGGCGTAAGCCAGCACCTTATGTTGATCGCGGCACAGGCGGATCGCTTCTTTCAGTGACCAGGCGCCGTTCGGATCGAGGGTGATGCGTGCCTCGGGAAAGCGTTCGGCCAGAGCCGTCACGGCTTCGATTTCCGCGTCGCCACTGAGCACACCGCCCTTGAGTTTGAAGTCCTGGAAACCGTATTTCGCCTGCGCCGCTTCGGCCAGACGCACCACCGCCTCGGCGCTCATGGCCTTCTCGTGACGCACGCGGAACCAGTCGTTATCGGCGTCCGGTTCGCTGCGGTAGGCGAGGTTGGTCTCGCGTTGATCGCCGACATAAAACAGATAACCGAGCATCTTCACTTGATCGCGTTGCTGGCCTTCGCCGAGCAGCGCCGCGACCGGTACGTCGAGGTGTTGCCCGAGCAGGTCGAGCAGGGCGGCTTCGAGTCCGGTGACCGCGTGGATGGTGATGCGCAGGTCGAACGTCTGCAGACCACGGCCGCCGGCATCACGTTCGGCGAAGGTCTGGCGCACCTGATTGAGGATCTTCTGATAGTTGCCGATTGTGCTGCCGAGCACCAGGCTGCGGGCGTCCTCCAGTGTCTGGCGGATGCGCTCGCCACCGGGCACTTCACCGACGCCAGTGTGGCCGGCGTTGTCCTTGAGAATGACGATATTGCGGGTGAAAAACGGCCCGTGGGCGCCGCTCAGGTTGAGCAGCATGCCGTCGTGGCCGGCCACGGGAATCACCTGCATTTCAGTGATGATTGGCGCTTTGGCAGTGTCGTGTGCGGTCATGTTTTTATCCTTGTCAGCATCTTTAAAAAGGAAGTCATGCGTGCTTTGGCGCGGCCTCGGCCACGGCGAGGTCAGCAGCGGGTTTCGGGGTGGTGCGTGCAGCGAAGACGATGATCGCGGCGATGATCGAGGTCGCGGCCAGGCCGTAGAGGCCGCCCTGAATCGAGCCGGTGTGTTCTTCGAGCAGGCCGAAGGTGGTCGGCGCGACGAAGCCGCCGAGGTTGCCTACCGAGTTGATCAGTGCGATCACTGCCGCGGCGATCCGTGCATCCAGATAGGCCTGCGGAATCGGCCAAAACAACGATGAGGCGGACTTGAAGCCCAGCGCGGCAAAACAGATCGCGACAAAGGCGAAGATCGGCCCGCCGGTGGTGGACATGAACATCCCTGCTGCGGCGATCAACAACGCGGTGGCGACCCAGGCTTGCTGGTGCTTCCACTTGGCCGAGAAAGCGGCGAAGGCGTACATGCCGACGATCGACAGCAGCCACGGGATCGAGTTGAACAGCCCGACCTGGAAGTCACTCATCTCACCCATTTTCTTGATGATGCTCGGCAGCCAGAACGTCGCGGCGTAGATCGTCAGCTGAATGAAAAAGTAGATCAGGCAGAACAGGATGATTTGCCGGTCCTTGAGCAGTTTGCCCATTGACGGGCGGATCGGCGTCGCGGCTTCGCGGGCCTTCTGTTCATCGTCGATGGCGCTGACCAGTGCGTCCTGTTCGGCGCGGGTCAGCCATTTCGCGTCATGCGGTTTGGCGTCGAGCCAGAACCAGACGAACACGCACAGCCCCACGGAAAACATGCCCTCGATGAAGTACATCCATTGCCAGCCGTGCATGCCGAGGCCGTTGATCTGCAAGAGCAGGCCGGACAACGGGCCGGAAATCAGCGAGGCGACTGCCGATCCGCTGAGGAAAATTGCAATCGCCTTGCCGCGTTCGGCGCCGGGTAGCCAGCGGGTGAAGTAGTAGATCACCCCGGGAAAGAACCCGGCTTCGGCCACGCCGAGCAGAAAGCGCAGGATGTAAAAGTGCGTTTCGTTCTGGATGAACGCCATGCCGGCGGCGACCAGGCCCCAGGTGAGCATGATGCGGGTGAGCCAGATACGCGCGCCGACTTTCTGCAAAAGCATGTTGGACGGCACTTCGAACAGCGCGTAACCGATGAAGAACAGACCGGCGCCGAAGCCGTAGGCGGCAGCCCCGATGCCCAGATCATGTTCCATGTGAGTGCGGACGAAACCGATGTTCACCCGGTCAATGTAATTGACGATGAACATGATCACGAAGAGCGGCAGGACGTGGCGTTTCACTTTCGAGATGGCGGACGCGAGTGTCGAATCGACGCCCTCGTTCATCCCGGAGACGGAGGTTTTCACTTGGTTTTCTCCCACTGATTATTTTTATGCGGGGTAGGGCTGGATGGTGCGTTGTTGATAGACATCATACAACTGAGATTTTTTGTCCTACAAGTGGGGTGGAGCGATTAAATTTGTCTGGTGAACAAATTCTTTATTTCTTTTTGGTGTTTTTCCCCGTTTTTATTGGTTTTAATCGCGGCCGTCAGACGCACCTCTTGGGTTCATGATCCAAATGTTCAAACAGGGCGTAGCGTTTGGTTGTTGCGTTTTTTTCGTTTTATTGAGTGTTGTCATACAAGTTGAGGGCGGTTTCGGCGCTAAAATCGACTCGTCAGCCATCACGCAGTGCTACGATCGGCAAGCCCCGATCACCGGAACCGAACATGCAAGAAGACCTCGACGCCCCCGCGCCCAAACGTGCGCACAACCTCGCACACGATCTGGTGGAAAAACTCACCCAGAGCATCCTGCTCGGCCGGCTGTCGCCCGGCGACAAGCTGCCGTCGGAGAACGCCATCGTTCAGGAGCACGGCGTCAGTCGCACGGTGGTGCGCGAAGCGATTTCCAAGTTGCAGGCCTCGGGCCTGGTCGAGACGCGGCACGGCATCGGCAGTTTCGTCATCGAGCGTGCTGCCGAGCAGGGCTTGCGGCTGAATGTCGATACCGCTCTCGGGGTGCGCAGCATTCTTGAATTGCGCATGGGCCTGGAGACCCAGGCTGCGGCGTTGGCCGCGTCACGTCGCAGCGAGCAGCAACTGCTGCAGATGCGCCAAGCGCTGGATGACTATCAGCGTTTGCTGGACAGCAACGACAGTTGCGTTGAGGCTGATCGACGTTTTCATCTGCTGATCGCCGAGGCCACCGGCAACGTCTGCTTCAGCGAAATCATGCAGCACCTGGGCAGCGCGATGATTCCGCGTCAGCGGCTCAATGCCGCCGAGCGTGGCGCGGCGGATCTGAGCAAGCTGGGGCAGTTGGCCCATCTGGAGCACGAAGCGATCCTGAATGCGATCAAGCGGCAGGATCCGGACGCGGCGCGCGCGGCCATGTGGCTGCACCTGACCAACAGCCGCGACCGCTTCAGTGCGCAGGGCTGATTGCCGTTGGTCTGCTCGATAGCACCGCCTGCGCAGGCACGCTTCCAAGCTGTATGGCCCGGGTTCTCCGGACCTCCTTGGTGAGGTGTGTCATGGCTAATGATTTGCTGTTTCAAGGTGGTGTGCTGCCGACCGATCCGACCCGTCCGGTACCCGGCACGGATGAGCCGACACTGGCCGATCACGATGCTCCGCCGGGCATGAGCCCGGGACGTGATCCGTTGAGTGATGCCGATCGACCGGAAGACTGGAAGGACCCGGCGGCCGACGATGATGTGCCGCCGGCGGATGAGCCGACTCCGTTGTCGGATGACAGGCGCTGAGGCTAACCCGGCACGAGATATTTATAGTCTGCGCCGGCCCGTTCGCGAGCAAGCTCGCTCCCACAGGTAGAACGCATCCCCCTGTAGGAGTGAGCCTGCTCGCGATGGGGTCATCAGCCTCAGTAAAAAACCTCGATCAGACCTCAACCGGTCGACCCTCCACCCGCCGCTCCAGATTCAACGCCAGCACACTGATCAACACCACCGCCGACCCCGCCAGCACCATCAGCGTCGGTCGCTCGCCCAATCCCAGTGAAGCAATCCCCATCGCCGTCGGTGGTATCAGGTACAACGTCATCGTCGCCCGGCTCAAGTCCACATGTTTGAGCACAAAGCCCCAGGCCAGATAGGCCAGTGCGCTGGGAAATACCCCCAGTGCCAGCACTGCCCACTGCACTCGCAGCGGCGCATTTACCACCGCCGCACCCAGCCCCGGCAGATAAATCAGCAACAGCAGCGTCCCCGACCACACCGCATAACAGGCCAGACTGAAACCGTCATAACGCCGTGCGTGATGTTTTTGCAGGGCGAAGTAAATGCTCCATGACAGCGCTGCCAGCAGGATCAGCAAGCCATGCGCGTCGATCTGCCCCAGGCCCCGATCGGCGCTGACCACGATCACCACCCCGACCAGTCCCAGCAAGACGCAGCCCCATCGCCAGACACTGACCTGATCCTTGAACACGTAACGCGCCAGCAGCGTACTGAACAGCGGGCTCGACTGCGCCAGTACGCTGGAGGCGCCGGCACTGACGCTTTGCTGGCCGATGTTCAGCGCCACGTGATGCAGGCTGACCGCAAAAAATCCCAGGGCGAACAACAGCGGTACGTCGCGCCGTTGCGGCAGGCGAATACCCTTGAACGCTGCGATCACGGCCATGAACAACGACGCCAGCAGAAACCGCAGCAACGCCAGATGCCCGGGGTCGTAGGCTTGCAGGCCGATGTGAATGCCGGTGGGTGAATAGGCCCAGCAGCCGACCACGAAGGCCATGGCCAGAATGATTTTCAAGGGAGAAGGAGACGGCATGATCGGCGCACCGCAAGGGTTGATGTGCCGAGTATCCGGGCGGTCAACAAGTCTCCACAACTGACTTATACTGCGCTGAATGTTCACTTTGAGTGATGAGTATGGAGCTGGCGCAGATCCGCATGTTCAAGACCGTGGCCGACGAGGGCAGCATTGCCCGGGCCGCTGAAAAGCTGTTTTGTGTACCGTCGAACATCACCGCACGGATCAAGGCGTTGGAAGCGGAACTCGGTGTGGCGCTGTTTCTGCGCGAGGGGCGCGGGCTGCGGATCACCCCGGCGGGGCAGACGTTCCTGGCGTATGCCGAGCGGATTCTGGCGCTGACCGCCGAAGCCAAGCGCGCGGTGGATCCCGCCGCCGAACCGTCCGGCCCGCTGCGTATCGGCGCGATCGAGTCCTCGGCCACCGGGCGTTTGCCGCGGCTGTTGGCCAAGTTTCACCAGCGCTATCCGCAGGTGGCGCTGGAGTTGACCACTGGCACCTGGGGCCAATTACTCGACGACACCGTCAGCCATCGCCTCGACGGTGCGATCGTCGCGGTGGACGTCGAGCGCGCGCAACTGAAACGCACGCCGATGTACCGCGAAGAATTGCTACTGATTGCCTCGACATCATTCGGCCCGGTGCGCGACATCCACGATCTGCAGGACAAAACCGTGTTCATGTGGCCGCAGGGTTGCCCGTATCGGGCGGCGCTGGAGCACTGGTTGTTGCGTCAGGGGCAGGCGCTGCCGATTGTCAGCCTGGCGAGTTACGGGGCGATTGTCGGTTGCGTGAGTGCTGGCGCCGGGGTGGCCTTGGTGCCTAAAGGCGTGTTCGAGCAATACGCCAAGGGCGCTGGATGCGTGGGCTATGAGTTTCCCGAACTGACGGCGATCGACAACCTGTTTTACTGGCACGAAAACGCCGGGGTACACCCGGCGCGTGAGGCGTTTGTGGCGATGTTGCGTGAAGAATTCCGCTGACTCCGCTACACCCGCATTCCCTGTGTAGGAGCTGCCGAAGGCTGCGATCTTTTGACTTTGTTATTGAAGAACAAGATCAAAAGATCGCAGCCTGCGGCAGCTCCTACATGGGAGGGGTTCAGGGAGTCAAGTCGCGCATCAGCAGGCCAAAGCGCAAATCCACCGCATCCGGAATAGGCAGGTACACCGTGTGGCCATCCCCCGGCGCAACCTCGATCGCTTCACCCTTGGCACTCTGCAACTGGTGCAGATCGAAGTGGAAATTGCCCTTCGGAGTCATCAATTCCAGATGATCGCCCAAGGCAAAACGGTTCTTCACTTTGACCTCGGCCAACCGGTCGCGGCGCTCGCCGGTCAGTTCGCCAACGAACTGCTGACGCTCTGACACCGAGCTGCCGTTCTGATAGTTCTGGTATTCGTCATGCACATGGCGACGCAGGAAACCTTCGGTGTAGCCGCGCTGGGCCAGTGATTCCAGATCGGTCATCAGACTGCGGTCGAACTCGCGCCCGGCCATCGCATCGTCGATTGCCCGGCGATAGACCTGGGTGGTGCGCGCGCAATAGAAGTGCGATTTGGTCCGGCCCTCGATCTTCAACGAATGCACGCCCATGCGCGTCAGGCGTTCGACGTGCTGCACCGCGCGCAGATCCTTGGCGTTCATGATGTAGGTGCCGTGCTCGTCTTCAAAAGCGGGCATTAATTCATCGGGGCGATTGGCTTCCTGCAGCAGGAATACCTGATCGGTCGGCGCGCCGATGCCCAGGGTTGGCTCCGGCTGGAAGGTCTGCACGATCTCGCCGAGCTGGTTTTCCGTGGCTTGCTGCGCCGAATACTTCCAGCGGCAGGCGTTGGTGCAGGTGCCCTGATTCGCGTCGCGCTTGTTCATGTAGCCCGACAGCAGGCAGCGCCCGGAGTAGGCCATGCACAGTGCGCCATGGACGAACACTTCCAGTTCCATGCCTGGTACCTGTTCACGGATTTCACCGATTTCTTCCAGCGACAATTCCCGCGACAGGATGATCCGGCTCAGGCCTTGTTGCTGCCAGAATTCGACGCTCGCCCAGTTCACCGTGTTGGCCTGCACCGAAAGGTGGATCGGCATCTGCGGAAAATGCCGGCGTACCAGCATGATCAGGCCCGGGTCGGACATGATCAGCGCGTCCGGCGCCATCTCGATCACTGGCGCCAGATCCTCGAGGAAGGTCTTCAGTTTGGCGTTGTGCGGGGCGATGTTGACCACCACGTAGAAGCGCTTGCCCTGTGCCTGCGCTTCGCGAATGCCGAGGGCGAGGTTGGCGTGGTCGAATTCGTTGTTGCGCACCCGCAGGCTGTAGCGCGGCTGCCCGGCATAGACCGCGTCGGCACCGTAGGCGAAGGCGTAGCGCATGTTCTTCAGGGTGCCGGCAGGGGCGAGCAATTCCGGGGCGGCGAGGGGGAGGTCTGGCTTCATGGCGGCATCGGTCGCAAAAGCGCGGCAGGGTAGTGCAGTGGCAAGTGCGGTTTATTGATCTGGATCTACGTTTGAGTGCGTGGACTTTATCTGTGTAGAAAGCGCACAGATCATGTGCCGGTTTTACTGTGTTCGGTGCGGCGGTGGCTGCTTAAGATTCGCTTGTCAAATCAACCGAAGCAGGACTTTCCCATGCAGAACTTTACTCGCCGCTTTCTAACCGCTTGTGCATTTTCCGGGGTATTGGCCAGCAGCGCAGCGATGGCCGACAACCACCCGACCATTCGGGCATTGTCCGGCGCTACACCGGTCGATCATCTGCCAGCGGGCAAGTCTGCGCTGGTGGTGATCGACTTCCAGAATGAATATTTCAGCGGCCGGATGCCGATCCCGGACGGTGCCGCTGCCCTGGCGAAAACCCGAGAGCTGATCACCTTTGCCGACAGTCACAAGATCCCGGTGTATCACGTGCAGCACGTTGCCCCGGCCGGCTCGCCAGTGTTTGCCATCGATGGCCAGACCGTTAAATTTCACCCGGACATGCAGCCGCGCCCGCAAGACGTGGTGCTGCAAAAGAGCACCGTCAGCGTGTTCGCCAGCACCGACCTTGACCAGCAATTGAAAAAGGCCGGCATCCAGACCCTGATCATTTCCGGCCTGATGACCCACGCCTGTGTGGCGGGTGCCGCACGGGACGCCGCGCCTTTGGGCTACAACGTGATTGTCGCGTCCGATGCCTCGGCGACCCGCGCCATCACCCGCGCCAACGGCGTGTCTATCGACAAGGATTCGCTGCACAAGGCCGCGCTGGCGGAAGTCGAAGACACCTTCGGCGATGTGTTGAGCACTGCGCAGATCGTCAAGCTGCCGGTGCGCTGATTAGCCGGGCTGCATCGTCCAGGCAATCTATGCTCCATGAACAAAGATGGCACTCGCGCGCGCCCCGGCTGACTAAGGTTCGGGGCGTGCGAGACGCCTGACTGACATGGATTGGACATGAACGAAAAAACCCTGCAATTCAAATCCCTCACCGTGCTGTTGCTGTTGGTGACGGTCGCCTTCATCTGGATTCTGCTGCCGTTCTACGGCGCGGTGTTCTGGGCGGTGATTCTCGGCATTCTGTTTGCGCCGATGCAGCGCAAGTTACAGCTCAAATTCGGCTGGAGGCGCAACCTGACAGCGCTCTGCACGCTGGGCATCTGCCTGGTGATCGCGATTCTGCCGGTGATCATCCTCAGCATCCTGTTGGTCCAGGAAGGCGCGACGGTTTACAACAACATCGAAAGCGGCCAACTGGACATCGGTGCCTATCTGGCACAGTTCAAACACAGCCTGCCCCCGTATTTTCAGCATTTGCTCGATCGCTTCGGCATGGGCGAACTCAACGGTCTGCGCGAGAAAATCGTCAAGGCGTCGATGCAGGGCAGCCAGGTGCTGGCCAGCCAGGCGTTCAGTTTCGGTCAAGGCACATTCGAGTTCGTGGTCAGCTTCGGCATCATGCTGTACCTGCTGTTTTTCTTTCTGCGCGATGGCGCCGAGCTGGTGCGCAAGGTACGCACCGCGGTGCCGTTGGAAGAGAGCCACAAACGCCGTTTGCAGTTGAAGTTCAATCGGGTGGTACGCGCGACGGTCAAGGGCAACCTGGTGGTGGCGGTCACTCAGGGCGCATTGGGTGGGGCGATTTTCTGGTTTCTCGACATCCCCAGCGCGTTGCTGTGGGCCGTGCTGATGGGCTTTCTGTCGCTGTTGCCGGCGGTGGGTGCGGGAATCGTCTGGGCGCCGGTGGCGGTGTACTTTCTGCTCAGCGGGATGATCTGGCAGGGCGTGGTGCTGGGGCTGTTCGGGGTGTTTGTGATCGGTCTGGTGGACAACGTGCTGCGCCCGATCCTGGTCGGCAAGGACACGCGCATGCCGGATTACATGATCCTGATCTCGACCCTCGGCGGTCTCGCGGTGTTCGGCCTCAACGGTTTCGTGATCGGGCCGCTGATCGCAGCGCTGTTCATGTCCAGTTGGGCGTTGTTCATCGAGACCAAACCGAAAGTCCAGTTGCCTTAAGCGTGGAATGGGCGGCTGACGATTTTCTGCGACAGGGCCTGCGCCGCGGGCAGCGAAGTGAGCGGGCCGCTGATCGGCTCGCCATCGCGCACCAGATACCAGCAGGCGAGCAATCCCGACGCTCTGAGCGATGCGGGAACAGCGCTACCGATTACTGACATGATTTGAACCTGAGCCATGACAAGTACCTCCATCAATCTGTGGAGCTACCTTAGGGATTCGCTGCGCTCAGGGACAATCAACGCTTTCGATAGTGGTCATTGATCACAGTGAGGACTGCATCAGTCGACAACCTGGTCGAGCATGTGCACCACTTCGCGCTCATTGAGCAGGCCCTTGTGCACGAGATTCTCCGCCAGCAGCGAAAGAAACTTGGCGCAGCGGTGGCCTTCCAGGTGTTTCAGTTCAGTCAGCGCGCTGTACACCTTGCTTGAAGTGCACAGACCGACGATGCGGTGCGGATTTTGTGTAGGCATGGGTCGTCCTTGTTTTTATCAACCTGTTGTTTACGGACGGATTCAGATTGCGGTTCCGTCATGACAAATAGATGACCGTTCTGTGTTTTGCCCCCAACGGTCAAGTCCATCATGCCGACTTTAGCTGCTGGAACTGTCCTCACAGCGACCTTGGCGAGATTTTTTCAGACTCTGCCCGACCGACGGTCATAAAAAAGCCCCGCTATAAAGCAGGGCTCGTTGTTGGCGATTACCAGCGCGGGCCACCGTAGTAGCCGTGTGGCCGGCCGTAGTAGCCGCGTGGTGGGCCGTAGTAGACCGGGCCAGGCACGTAGACCGGTTGTTGCACATAGACCGGCGCCGGCTGGTAGTAGACCGGTGGCGGCGGCTGTTGCACATAAACCGGTGCCGGTTGAGCGTAAACAGGCTGTTGCACGTAGACCGGCCGGTCCTGGTTGATCAACGCGGAGCCGATGATGGCCGAGCCGACGATCGCACCAAACACTGCCGGACCCTGCCAGCCACCGCCGTGGGCTTCTGCCTGACCTGTGATAGCGAATGCACCAATCAACAAGGCCACGATGGGGAGTTTACGAATCATGATAATTCCTCGGTTCTTCGACCCGGCGTCCGGGCCTGCACCAGGCCCAAAGTTGTCGCGGGGATACTTCTATGACAGCGAAATTCTGAAAATCAGCACAGCCGCTGGGTAAATTTTGTGTAAGGTCTGTACCGGCTTCTTTACCGGTCGGTCAAAGGGGCTCGCAGCCCGTTGCAGACAGGCGCTTATGATCGTCCAGAACCCGATGGAATGGCTAACTCCGTCCATCCGAAAGTCCGTTTTCAAGGAGAAGTTTCATGCAGATGAATCCCAACAAAGATACCCAGCTGTGCATGTCCCTGTCGGGGCGTCCGGGGAATTTCGGTCTGCGCTTTCATAACCATTTGTATGAGCAGTTGGGCCTGAATTTCTATTACAAGGCGTTCAGCAGTCAGGACCTGCCGGGGGCCGTTGGCGGGATTCGTGCGCTGGGGATTCGTGGTTGCGGGGTGTCGATGCCGTTCAAGGAAGCCTGCATCGCGCTGGTCGATGAGCTGGATGCGTCGGCAGCGGCGATCCAGTCGATCAACACCATCGTCAACACCCACGGCCATCTCAAGGCTTACAACACCGATTACATCGCCATCGCGCAATTGCTGGAAACCCACGCGGTACCGCAAGACACGACGTTTGCCCTGCGCGGCAGCGGCGGCATGGCCAAAGCGGTGGCCAGTGCCTTGCGCGATGGCGGCTATAAAAATGGCTTGATCGTTGCGCGTAACGAGCGCGCCGGACGGGCTCTGGCGGACTCGCTGGGCTATCGCTGGCAGGCGGAGCTCGGCGAAGAGCGGCCGCAGATGCTGATCAACGTCACCCCGGTGGGCATGGACGGCGGGCCGGAAGCCGGCCAACTGGCGTTCGAACCAGAAGTGATCCAGGCTGCCGACACCGTGTTCGATGTGGTGGCGATTCCGTCGGAAACGCCGCTGATCGTGCGCGGGCGGGCTGAGGGCAAGAAGGTGATTACCGGGCTGGAGGTGATTGCGATCCAGGCGCTGGAGCAGTTTGTGCTGTACACCGGGGTGCGGCCGAGTGAAGAGCAGTTTGCGGCGGCGGTGGCGTTTGCCCGGAGCTGATGAGTTGTGCTGGCTGGGCGGGCCTCTTCGCGAGCAGGCTCGCTCCCACAGTTGAATTTTTGTCATGCACAGATTGTGTGTTCGCTGTAGATCCTCTGTGGGAGCGAGCCTGCTCGCGAAGGATGCACCACGGTCTCAAGCCAGACATCCATGCCTATACTGCCTCCCCAGCCAGCCCAGACTTGCCACCCACAAAAACCGTGACCGAGGCCCGCCATGCACCCACCCATTCTCAACCTGCATCAGGTCGAACTCGAACCCTTGCCCGAAGCCCTTGCTCCGGAGGGCGAAACCGCTGGCCGCTATCAACAACGCATGGCGCGCATCGGCCAGCAGCTCGGCGCGCAGAAACTCGGCTATCGGTTGTACGCCTTGCCGCCAGGCATGCGCGGCAGTCCGTTTCACAGCCATCGGGTCAATGAAGAGATGTTCTATGTGGTGGCCGGGGAGGGCGAGGTGCGGCTGGGGGCCGAACGCTTTCAGATCCGCGCGGGCGACGTGATCGCCTGCCCGCCGGGCGGCCCGGAAACGGCGCATCAGATCATCAACACCAGCGACGGGGAGCTGCGTTATCTGGCGGTCAGCACCCAGCAGCAACCGGATATCTGTGAGTACCCGGACTCCAACAAATACGCGGTGATGGACAATTTCAAGGTTGATGCCGAGGGCAATGCGTCAGGTTTTGTTGCCGTGGCGCGGCAGGCGGATGGTGTGGATTACTGGGATGGTGAATAAATAGAGATCTTCGGCTTGGTGCAGACCCTGTGGGAGCGGGCTTGCTCGCGAATGCGGTGTGTCATTGACAGTGATTCGACTGACACAGCCCCTTCGCGAGCAAGCCCGCTCCCACCATAGGATTGGGGGTGATTATTCGAGGCGCGCCAGGCGTTCTTCCAGTGCGGCAATTCGTGCTTCCAGCTCTTCAATGCGTTCAACTGACACACCGCTGGTCGAGCGTTCCCCAGGATTCTGCCGCGCCGCCAGGATCGCCTCGATATCTGCCGGATCGCCCAGCGCATGGGTGTAGCGGTCTTCGCGCTGACCGGCCTGACGTGGAATCAACACCGCCAGTCCGCGCGCGATCAGGCGCTCAAGCTGATGCACCACTTGCTCGGCATCTTCGAAGTCGTGCATGCGGCTGCTGCGGGTCAGCAGCTCATTCACCGTCTGCGGGCCACGCAGGAACATCAATCCGCTGAGAATCACTTGGGCCGGCACCAGCTCCAGTGCCTTGTCGAGCTTGTGCTCCCAGCGATCGGCGCGACTGCCCATGACCAGTTTGGCGTAACCGTGGCTTTCCAGCGCCCGCAGGCTCTGGCCAACCTGGCCTTGAGTCAGGTTCATCACCGGTTCACGGCTGGTTTTCTGATTGCAGGCCAGCACCAGCGCATTGAGGGTCAGCGGATAGGTTTCCGGGCTGGTGGCCTGTTTTTCGATCAACGCACCCAGGATGCGGATTTCCGTGGCGGTGAGCCGTGGTTCGTCGGTGGTGGTTGCAAGTTCGGTGGTCATCGCGCGTTCCCTCAGCAGTCGAAGGCGCCTAGCCTAATCCTTGGCTAACAAAAGGCAAGCCGTGTGGTCATCAAGCATGGCTATAATCGCCTCCACGTTCCACCCAGCCACCACACGAGACTGCCATGACCATTTCCCTGTACGCCGCATCCGTCCCGGTTTTTCAACAAATGCTCAACGCCCTGAGCGATGTCCTGAAAAAGGCTGAAGCCCACGCCACCGAGAAAAACATCGACCCGAACGCCTTCCTGCAAGCGCGCCTGTACCCGGACATGTTCCCGCTGGTGCGTCAGGTGCAGATCGCCGTCGACTTCGCCAAGGGCGTTTCCTCGCGTCTGGCCGAAGTTGAAATCCCGAAATATGACGACACCGAAACCACCTTCGCCGAGCTGCAGGCGCTGATCGCCAAGGTTCTGGCCTACATCGGCGAGATCAAGCCGGAGCAGATCAACGGCAAGGAAGGCATCGAGATCGTGACCCGTCCGGGCACGCCGAAGGAGAAGCGCTTCAGCGGCCAGGCTTACCTGCTGAGCTACGGTTTGCCGCAGTTCTTCTTCCACGTCACCACCACCTACGCGCTGCTGCGCCACAACGGTGTTGAAGTGGGTAAACGCGATTACATGGGCGCGTACTAAAACACCCAGCTACAAAAAAGCCCGCCAAGGTTTGCGCCTTGGCGGGCTTTTTTTTTTGTAGGAGTGAGCCTGCTCGCGATAGCGGTGTGTCATACCGAGACGATGTGACTGACACACCGCTATCGCGAGCAGGCTCGCTCCTACAGGTTTATGCGGTGCGTTGGGCTTTCGCTTCTTCACCCAGGCATGCCGCAGCGGTGAACAAAACATCAGTCGACGAATTCAACGCCGTCTCCGCCGAGTCCTGCAACACCCCAATGATGAAACCGACCGCCACCACCTGCATGGCAATCTCGCTCGGGATACCGAACAGGCTGCACGCCAGCGGAATCAGCAGCAGCGAGCCGCCGGCCACGCCCGAGGCGCCACAGGCGCAGATCGCCGCGACAACGCTGAGCAGGATCGCGGTCGGGATGTCCACGGCAATCCCCAGCGTGTGCACGGCGGCCAGGGTCAGCACGGTGATGGTGATCGCCGCGCCAGCCATGTTGATGGTTGCGCCCAGCGGGATCGATACCGAGTAGGTGTCTTCGTGCAGGCCCAGGCGCTTGCTCAGTTCCAGGTTGACCGGAATGTTCGCCGCCGAGCTGCGGGTGAAGAACGCGGTGATCCCGCTTTCGCGCAGGCACTTGAGGGTCAGCGGGTACGGGTTGCGGCGCAGTTTCCAGAACACGATCAGCGGGTTCATCACCAGCGCGACGAACAGCATGCAGCCCAGCAGCACGCCCAGTAGATGCGCGTAACCGATCAGTGCGCCGAAGCCCGAGGTCGCGAGGGTCGAGGCCACAAGACCGAAAATGCCCAGAGGTGCGAAACGAATCACCACGCGCACGATCAGCGTCACGCCGTTGGACAGGTCGCCGAGCACTTCGCGGGTGGTGTCACCGGCGTGGCGAATGGCAACGCCCATGCCGATCGCCCAGGCCAGAATGCCGATGAAGTTGGCATTCATCAGGGCGCTGACCGGGTTATCGACCACGCTCAACAGCAGACTTTGCAGCACCTCGGCGATGCCGCCTGGCGCGGTGACTGACACGTTGTCGGTGGATAACACCAGATGTGAGGGGAATGCCATGCTGGCGACAACCGCAACTACGGCTGCGGCGAAGGTGCCGAGCAGATAAAGAAACAGGATCGGCCGGATGTGGGTTTCCTGGCCGTGCTTGTGGTTGGCAATCGACGCCATCACCAGCACGAATACCAGAATCGGGGCCACGGCTTTCAGTGCCGAGACGAACACTTTGCCGATGAACGCCGAGCCTTTCGCCGCTTCCGGGGCGAACAGCGCCAGAGCGATACCGGCAATCAGGCCGATCAGGATCTGCGTGACCAGGCTGAGGTTTTTCAGGCGTTGCAATAGAGAAGGGGATGAAGCGGTCATAACGGCATCTCTGATTTTTTATAGGGTGCAAGGTTGCGTGAAACCGGTGATACATCGGGGGGCAGGTCACCGGCACGAACCGAAAGGGCTGACGCGCCATCAACGCTGTTAAACAGGCCGCTGAATAGGGTGTACGTTTTTCAGGGCGCGGACTTTATCACAGCGTAGGCGTTATCCTTCAGGCCTGTGACGATCTGCCACCGGATTGATCGGCAAGTCGGCAGGTTTGTGCAAGTCAGCCCGGAAACACTCTGTTAAGATTCGCCATCCTCATTTTCATAGTCTGCCAGCGGGCCTCTTGGTCATCGCTGGTGTCGTCGTTTTGCTGGAGTTGCTCATGCTGTTGCCCATTCTTCTGTTGTCCGCCGCCGGATTCACGGTGCTGACCACGGAATTCGTCATCGTCGGCCTGTTGCCGGCCATTGCCCGCGACCTGGCGGTAACCATTCCGCAGGCCGGTTTGCTGGTGACTCTATTCGCTTTCACGGTGGCGATGTTCGGTCCATTTTTGACCGCGTATTTCGCCCGGTTCGAGCGGCGCAAGTTGTTCATCACGATTTTGATCATGTTCGGCCTGGCCAACACCGTTGCGGCGCTGGCGCCGAACATCTGGGTCATGGCCATCGCCCGGTTGATCCCGGCGCTCGGCCTGCCGGTGTTCTGGGCCTTGGCCAGTGAGACCGCAGTGGACATCGTCGGCCCGGATCACGCTGGCCGCGCGATTGCCAAGATCGGCTTCGGCATTGTTTGCGCGACGGTGTTCGGCATTCCGGTGGGCACCTTGATTTCCGATGCGTTCGGCTGGCGCAGTGCGTTTGCGATTCTGGCGGTCATCGCTTTCGCTAAGGCCTTGTTGCTGTTTGTGTACCTGCCGAAAACCAGCCTGCACCAGCATCAGGTCAGCTTCGCCTCGCAGTTCAAGATCCTGCGCAACCCGCTGATGATCGGCCATGTGCTGTTGTCGATTCTGGTATTCAGCGGCATGTTCACCGCTTATACCTATCTGGCCGACATTCTTGAGCGTCTGGCCGGGTTCAACGGTACGGTGGTTGGCTGGTGCCTGATGGGCTTCGGTGCGGTCGGGCTGATCGGCAACTCACTGGGCGGTCGCGCGGTGGATCGTCATCCACTGGGCGCCTCGGTGTTGTTCTGCGCGTTCATGATTGCCGGCATGGTCTCGCTGGTGCCGAACATTCACTCGACGGTGGGGCTGGCGGTGGCCATGGGCATCTGGGGTATCACCCAGGCTGCGCTGTTTCTGGTCAGCCACGTGCGCCTGATGAAAGCTGCACCAGAAGCGCCAGCCTTTGCCGCCTCGCTGAATATCGCCGGGGCCAACCTCGGGATCGGCCTCGGAGCGATGATCGGCGGGCGGGTGATCGACAGTGCCGGCCTCGGTTTTCTGGGGTTCGCCGCTGCCGGGTTCATTCTGTTGTCGGTGTTCCTCGCCATGGTGTTGATGACGCTCAAGCCGCGCGACGCGTGCGCCCAGGCGTCATAACGCGGTAAACAGCTCGCGTCGGGCACCTTCGGTAATCGCAACGATGCCGGGGTGCTTGACCTTGCGCTCCACCGAAATGGCATAGAACGACTCGGTCACCGCGTCGGTCTGGCCAATCTCCTCGACGCCGTACTGGCGTTTGACTTCATCGGCAATCACGCTCGGACCTATGAAGATCCCGCTGCCCGATTGGCCGAAGGCCTGCATCAGGGCGCTGTCATCGAACTCCCCGACGATTCGCGGCTGGATCTGCTGCTCGGCAAACCAGCGCTGCAAACGGCTGCGCACCACGGTTTCCGCGCCGGGGATCAACAGCGGTGCGCCGTTGAGGCTGCGCGGGAAATCCTGCCCGTATTGCGCTGCCAACTTCGTGGTGGCGAAGAAACTGATCCCGCATTCGCCGAGCTTCTGGCTGTAGCCCTTGATGTCAAGGTGCGACGGCATCGGGCTGTCGGAGATCACCAGATCCAGGCGCTGGATCGCCAGATCCGCCAGCAGGCGTTCGAGTTTGTCTTCGCGGCAGGTGATGCGTAGCGGCTCGTGCAACTCCATGGTCGGCGCAATCAGGCGGTAGACGATGGACTTGGGCACCACGTCCGCCACGCCGACGCGGAACAGGATCTGCTGCTCGTTGGGCTGGGCGCGCAGCATCAGCTCCAGTTCGCCGCCTAACTGAAACATCTGCTCGGCGTAGGGCAGGGCCTGACGTCCAGCTTCGGTCAGCTCCAGCTGACGGCCGACCCGTTGAAACAGTTCGATGCCATAGGTTTGTTCGAGCAGCGAAATCTGCCCGCTGATGGTTTGTGGCGTGAGGTTAAGTTGCTCGCAGGCACGCACGATGCTGCCGGTCTTGGCGACCACCCAGAAGTAATGCAGTTGTCGGTAGTTGAGCATCGAGCCACGACCTCTGTTTTGAAGGTATTGAATTCGTAAAAACCGAAGTATAGCCGCTAAAAATACGAATTTTCCTGAAGTGTTTGTCTCCCTAGAATGCCCAGCCATCGACGGGCGGTCTGTGACCCTGTCTGTTCATTCGAAGGAAGTCCCATGAAATACACAATTCCAGCGTTGATGTTTACGTCTTTACTGCTTATGGCCGGTTGCGATCAGGCCGAGAAAAGCGCCCAGCAGTTGATGGGCAAGGCCGCCGAAAGCGCCAAACAGGCGATCGACGACACGCACAAGGCTGCTGAACAAGCGCTCAGCGACGCCACCGGCGGCCTGATCGAGAAAAAAGAAACACCGGAAAAAGACGCGGAAAAATCCGAATCTTCCTCCAAGACCATCTAAACCGTCTTACACAGAGTCAGGACTGACCCATGGAATATCTGTTAGAACTCGCCGCCAGCCCCGCCGCCTGGGTTGCTTTGGCCACACTGGTGGTGATGGAAATCGTGCTCGGCATCGATAACCTGATCTTTATTTCGATCCTGACCAACAAACTGCCCGTGCAGCATCGGCAGAAGGCGCGTCGAATCGGTATCGGCATGGCGCTGATTCTGCGTCTGGCCCTGTTGAGCACCATCGCCTTCATTGTGCAGTTGACTGCCCCTGTGATCGAAATCATGGGCCAGGCGTTCTCCTGGAAGGACATGATCCTGATTGCCGGTGGTCTGTTCCTGGTGTGGAAAGCCACGACCGAGATCCATCACAGCATGGACCCGGCGCCGGAAGACCCGAAAAGCGCGACATCGACCGTGACCCTGGGCTTCGCTGCCGCGATCGGTCAGATCCTGATGCTGGACATGGTGTTCTCGATCGACAGCATCATTACCGCGGTGGGCATGACTGAGCACTTGCCGATCATGGTGATCGCAGTGGTGGTCTCGGTAATGGTGATGCTGTTTGCGGCTGAACCGCTGGCCAAGTTCATCAATGACAACCCGACGGTGGTGATGCTGGCGCTGGGCTTCCTGATCATGATCGGCATGACGCTGATCGCCGAAGGCTTCGGCGCCCACGTACCGAAAGGTTATGTGTACGCGGCCATGGCGTTCTCGGCAGCGATTGAGGTGCTGAACATGATGTCGCGCCGGGCGAAGCAGAAGAAACTGGCGCAGCAGGCGTAAGCGCTGACCAGCCAAAAGCCCCCTGAGCGCCAAGCGTTCAGGGGGCTTTTTTATGGGCGGAACGTTTGCAGTATCAATGTGCGGTCGCGTGCCGTGCGTTGTGCTTTTGCGGTTTTTCGTCTGCCACAGGTGGCTGCGGGTGATGGTGGCGCCGCGAAATCCGCAGCACGCCCCACAACATGGCAGTGGCCACGGCCAGCCAGCCGGCGATCAGCATTACTATAGTCATGGTCAGGCTCATCAGTGCCTCCTCTTTGCCCTGCGTCGGGCACTCACTTTTTCAATTCGCTCTGTTTCAGTGACAGTCTAGACAATGGGGTGTTTCAGACTATTGACCAAAGGTCGGTAATGACCAATCAGTTCGCTCTATGCAAACGATCGGTCTGCGGTTTAAGGCTATACCGCAGGCCTGCATCGCCCTATGATCGCAGGCGTTGCCGGAACACGATGACCGGCGTCTGACGAGAGTGATGATGGTGCAGGTATTTTCTCGATTGCGAGGGGCGTTGCTGGTGGCCGGTTGCGCGGCGGTGTTGGCAGGGTGTGCGGGCAGTGTGGCGCCGCAGGTCAAGCGTCTGCCGGAACGGGTCGAACTCAGCGGCACGTTCTATCGCGGCGAAGCCAATCAAAGTGGTCCGCAAGTGCTGGCCAGCCTGTTGTCGCAGCAGGGCATCATGATCACCCCGGGGCTGCTGGAAAAACCGTTGCATCTGCCGGATGCACAAGAGCAGTTGCAGCAGAATCTGCAGAGCCTGGCTCGCGATTACGGCATGGTGGTCTATCCGCTGGACAAGAATTTGCCTGCCCTGTTGACCCAGGTCGCGGCAGGTTATCCGGTAATGGTGCGCTTCAGTGAAGGCTCGGCGTTCTGGGCCGAACCGCGTTACGCGATCCTTTCCGGGTATGACCGGTTGAAACAGAAGGTGCTGTTGCGCGCCGGAATGAATCGCCGCGAACTGATGAGCTTCAGCTCTTTTGAATCGGCGTTCGAAAAATCAGGCGGCTGGGCGGTGCTGATCCAGAAACCGTCGCAGATTCCCGCCGAGGTTGATCGCCAGCGCTGGCTCGCAGCAGCGGATGAGCTGGCGCAGGCCGGGCAGGAACGTGAAGCGGCGCAAGCCAAAAAGGCTCTGCCCGCACATTAAGGCTCCGTTCGTCATCTGCCGGGCACCCTCACGCCCGGCAGGCCTCTCACTGATAGAGCCCGAATGTGCGGGTGAATCAGGAGGCGAGCATGGCAGATTCCCCATCCCCGAAAGGCCCACACTCAAGCGAGCATTCGTCCGGTCATGATCTGGGTTTCGATCCGGATTCACCGGATCTCGACGATCCGCAAGTTGATCCGGTCGGCCCCGCCAAGGCGCCGCGAGACGTGCAACCGGACGACGACAGCCAGCGACCGGCCAAGCCCTATGATCCGTTGGCCGATCTGAAACCATGAAGTGAGGTGCGTATGAGTACCGATTCCAGCTTCGACGATAAAAAACCGGACAGCGTGCCGACCACGCCTGAGGACGACGTGGACCCTGTGCTGGATCCGGACAGCCCGCTGCGCGATCCGCTGGCGCGACCTAATGTGCTGACGCCGGAGCATCATCGTGATCCGAGTGCCGGTGATGGCATTCCCGATGACGAACAGATGCCGCTGCCCAATGACTGAGACGCAGGCAATAAAAAGCCCCGAGATGCCGGGGCTTTTTATTGTTTCGCGAACTACTTGGAGGCTTCGACCACGCCGCTCTGGCGCGCCTTGAGGTTCTTTTCGGCCTTGTATTGTTGGGCCACCGCCGGAACGTTGGTGCTGCGTCCGGTTTCCATCCAACTGCGGATACGGCTGGCATCGGCAAAATGCGTGTACTTGCCGAACGCATCGAGAATCACCAGGGCGACCGGACGATTGCTCATTCGCGTCACCAGCACCAGGCAATGACCCGCCGGGTTGGTGAAGCCGGTTTTGGTGATCTTGATGTCCCAGTCAGCCTTGTTCACCAGGTGATCGGTGTTGCGGAAACCCAGGGTGTAATTGGGCTTGCGGAACGCTACGGTTTTTTCCTTGGTGGTGGTCAGCTCGCTGAGGATCGGATGCTTGCTCGCGGCGACCAGCAGTTTGCTCAAGTCGCGGGCGGTGGACACGTTGCGTTCCGACAGCCCGGTCGGCTCGACATAGTGCGTATTGGTCATGCCCAGCGCTTTGGCCTTGGCGTTCATTGCGGCGATGAACGCGGCGTAACCGCCTGGATAGTGATGCGCGAGGCTGGCGGCCGCACGGTTCTCCGAGGACATCAGGGCAATCAGCAGCATCTCGCGACGCGGCAATTCGCTCTTCAGTTTGACTCGGGAGAACACGCCTTTCATTTCCGGCGTGTGGCTGATGTCGACGTCGATCCATTCGTCCATGTTCTGGTGCGCTTCAACCACCACCAGTCCGGTCATCAGTTTGCTCACCGAGGCGATCGGTACGATCACATCCGGGTTGCTCGAATAGATGACTTTATTGGTCTGCAAATCCATAAGCAGGGCGCTGCCGGAGGCGATCTTCAATTGCGAAGCATCGCGTGGCGCGGCGGTAGTTTCAGCGGCGTTGACGGTTGGCGTGACGAATGTGCCTGAAAAAGCAAAAACCAGGCTCAGGATCGAAAGACGAATTTTCACGCGGGCGAACTCATAAAGGTAGGATATTCCGTTAGTTTGTAACGGGTTATTTCTTCAAAGCGTCGCATTCTAGGAGTATGGCTGAAGATCTGTCGATGGTTGTTTGAATGACCTGAAAATCTCGTGAAAAGGCCTGTAAAAAGAGGGGTTTCCGGCGAACGGTTAGTGTTTTTTCTCAGATACGAAAAACCCCGCACAAGGCGGGGTTCTTTTACTGCGCAAAAACGTCTCAGGCGTGCAGGGTTTCTGCCGCGTAGAGGGTGTTTTCCAGCAGGCAGGCACGGGTCATCGGGCCAACGCCGCCGGGAACCGGAGTGATCCAGCCAGCGCGGGGCAGGGCGGTTTCATACACCACGTCACCGACCAGCTTGCCGTCGTCCTGACGGTTGATGCCGACGTCGATCACGATCGCGCCTTCCTTGATCCACTCACCCTTGACCAGTCCCGGCTTGCCGGCGGCGACCACCACCAGGTCAGCGCGACCGACGTGGCCGGCCAGGTCCTTGGTGAAGCGGTGGGTGACGGTCACGGTGCAACCGGCCAGCAGCAGTTCCATCGCCATCGGACGACCGACGATGTTCGACGCACCCACCACCACCGCATCCAGACCATAAAGGTCAACGCCGGTGCTTTCCAGCAAGGTCATGATGCCCTTTGGTGTGCACGGACGCAGCAGCGGAATGCGCTGGGCCAGGCGGCCGACGTTATAAGGATGGAAGCCATCGACGTCTTTGTCCGGGCGAATGCGCTCCAGCAGTTTGGAGGCGTCCAGGTGCTCGGGCAGCGGCAGTTGCAGCAGCACGCCGTCGATGGCCGGGTCGTCGTTGAGGCGATCGATCAGATCGGTCAGCGCTTCTTGAGTGGTTTCGGAAGGCAGGTCGTAGGCTTGAGAGAGGAAGCCGACCTCTTCACAGTCTTTACGCTTGTGCGAGACATAAACCTGAGAGGCAGGATCGCTGCCGACCAGGATCACCGCGAGGCCGGGAGTGCGCAGGCCTTGCTGGCGACGCTCGGCAACTCGTTGGGCGATCTGCTGGCGCAGGCTGGCGGCGATCGATTTGCCGTCGATTAGTTGTGCAGTCATTGCGCGTGATTAACCATCGAGAGGGGAAAAAAAGAGAACGCATTCTCGCATGTCAGACGGTGAGGGCAAAGGCGCTTGGTCAGCAAATTCCCCTAACTCCTTTAATTAAATGAATTTTTTTCAAAAAGGATTTGACGACCTTGGGAGCGCTCTATACTATTCGTCGCACTTGTCGGGCACAGCCTAGCACTGGTTAAGAAGGTTGAGCGGAATTAGCGTTCTGCGAAGCTGGAAAGCATTTAGTTTGTAGTCCTCCAAGAGTACAGATTAATAAGGCGCCCGTAGCTCAGCTGGATAGAGCATCCGCCTTCTAAGCGGATGGTCGCAGGTTCGAGTCCTGCCGGGTGCGCCATTAGGCAGCTTTGGCACAAGTAGCGCGATATGGTGGGCGTAGCTCAGTTGGTAG
>NZ_JBYSZP010000006.1:59125-296749 GCF_058787295.1 Pseudomonas sp. FW305-3-2-15-E-TSA4
GGTAGAGCACGGGATTGTGACTCCCGTTGTCGTGGGTTCGATCCCCATCGTCCACCCCATATTTCGAAAGGCGCCAGATGTAACAATCTGGCGCCTTTGCTTTAAAAAGCTTCATCTGCGGATGTGGTGGAATTGGTAGACACACTGGATTTAGGTTCCAGCGCCGCGAGGCGTAAGAGTTCGAGTCTCTTCATCCGCACCAATTAAAGCTTCATTCATGCCGCAGGCCTGATGAAGTTCAGCAAAGAAGTTGAATGGCTTTTTTGTGACGCAATATGGTGGGCGTAGCTCAGTTGGTAGAGCACGGGATTGTGACTCCCGTTGTCGTGGGTTCGATCCCCATCGTCCACCCCATATTTCGAAAGGCGCCAGATTTAACAGTCTGGCGCCTTTTTTGTTTTACGGCTGATGGTTTGTCGCGCAGCGTTTCGGGTCGAAGGGCAGGGCGTTTCGTCGTGTTCAGGGGCTTGCTGTCAGCGTGCCGACCGCCGGCCATGTTCGCGGGATCAGCCGTCAGGGAGATGGCTCGCAGTCTCTTCTATATATAGAAGCGGTTGAAGCAGAGCCTTGGCGTGATGGTCTTTATTCGTCTTCGAGGTGGAGTGCATTGCTGCATTCACACCTATAAATGGCCTGCTGTTTTTTTACCCGTTTTCAGTAGGGTGACTTCTTGAGTTTGACCCACTAGAATGCATGCCCTTGATTCTGGGGTCGGAAACGGCCGGCTAACGTCTGTGCAACGAGGAATATCCATGCAAGTTTCTGTTGAAAATACTACTGCTCTTGAGCGCCGCATGAGCGTCACCGTGCCGGCTGAGCGCATTGAGAGCCAGGTCAACAAGCGTCTGCAGCAGACTGCCCAAAAGGCCAAGATTGCTGGCTTCCGTCCAGGCAAAGTGCCAATGAGCGAAATCAAGCGCCGTTTCGGTGCTGACGCTCGTCAGGAAGCTGTTGGTGATGTCATCCAGTCCTCCTTCTACGAAGCCGTGGTTGAGCAGAAGCTGAACCCTGCCGGTTCGCCTTCGATCGAGCCGAAGTCGCTGGAAGCTGGCAAAGACCTGGAATACGTTGCCGTATTCGAAGTGTTCCCTGAGTTCACCGTTGCCGGTTTCGACGGCATCACTGTCGAGCGTCTGAGCGCTGAAGTGGCTGACGCCGATCTGGACAAGATGCTGGACATCCTGCGCAAGCAGAACACCCGTTTTGAAGTGGCCGATCGTGCTGCTCAGAACGAAGACCAGCTGAACATTGATTTCGTTGGCAAGGTTGACGGCGAAGCCTTCGCTGGCGGCTCGGCCAAAGGCACTCAGCTGGTGCTGGGTTCCGGTCGCATGATCCCGGGCTTCGAAGAAGGCCTGGTGGGCGCTAAAGCGGGCGAAGAGCGCGTTCTGAACCTGACCTTCCCTGAGGACTATCAGAACCTGGACCTGGCCGGCAAAACCGCCGAGTTCACCGTGACGGTCAACACCGTTTCCGAGCCTAAGCTGCCAGAGCTGAACGAAGAGTTCTTCGCTCAATTCGGCATCAAGGAAAGCGGCATCGACGGTTTCCGCACCGAAGTTCGCAAGAACATGGAGCGTGAGCTGCGTCAGGCCATCAAGTCCAAGGTAAAAAATCAGGTAATGGACGGTCTGCTGGCCACCAACCCGATCGAAGTGCCGAAGGCTCTGCTGTCCAACGAAGTTGACCGTCTGCGTGTGCAGGCTGTTCAGCAGTTCGGTGGCAACATCAAGCCTGACCAGCTGCCGGCCGAGCTGTTCGAAGAGCAAGCCAAGCGCCGTGTAGTGCTGGGTCTGATCGTGGCCGAAGTGGTCAAGCAATTCGACCTGAAGCCTGACGAAGCCCGCGTTCGCGAAATGATTCAGGAAATGGCTTCGGCTTACCAGGAACCTGAGCAGGTCGTGTCCTGGTACTACAAGAACGAGCAGCAACTGAACGAAGTTCGTTCGGTTGTGCTGGAAGAACAAGTTGTGGATACTGTTCTGCAGAAAGCTAGCGTGACCGACAAATCGGTCTCTTACGAAGAAGCGGTCAAGCCGGTAGAAGCTCCAAAAGCCGACTGATTGTTTTTGCGTTAAGAAGTACACACATAAGCCAGCCTTCGAGCTGGCTTATGCGTATTCAAGACATAACTATTTGGGAGTGACTGCAGAGCATGTTCCGTAATTCGTATATTCAGCAGAACTCTGATATCCAGGCCGCCGGCGGCCTGGTCCCGATGGTTGTCGAGCAATCTGCTCGTGGCGAGCGCGCCTATGACATCTACTCGCGCCTTCTGAAGGAGCGCGTCATTTTTCTGGTGGGTCCTGTAGAGGACTACATGGCCAACCTGATCTGTGCGCAATTGCTGTTCCTTGAAGCGGAAAACCCGGACAAGGACATCCATCTCTATATCAACTCCCCGGGCGGTTCGGTGACAGCGGGCATGTCGATCTACGACACCATGCAGTTCATCAAGCCAAACGTCTCGACGACGTGCATTGGTCAGGCGTGCAGCATGGGTGCATTCCTGCTGACGGCCGGTGCTCCAGGCAAGCGTTTCTGCCTGCCGAACTCGCGTGTGATGATTCACCAGCCCCTGGGCGGTTTCCAGGGCCAGGCCTCGGATATCGAAATCCATGCCAAGGAAATCCTCTTCATCCGCGAGCGTCTGAACACGCTGATGGCCAAGCACAGCGGTCGTACGCTTGAAGAAATCGAGCGTGACACCAACCGCGACAACTTCATGAGTGCAGAAGCTGCGAAGGAATACGGCCTGATCGACGAAGTCATCAACCAGCGTCCTGCGTAAAATAAGCAGCTCAAAATAAGGTGGGTCGGCAGGTCCGACCACCAGCGGGCTTGAAAAAGCCCGCAATAGCCTTCATCTTGTGTTGCAAGCCTATCGGATTTGGATCGAACGAATGACTGACACCCGCAACGGCGAGGACAACGGCAAGCTGCTCTATTGCTCCTTCTGTGGCAAAAGCCAGCATGAAGTGCGCAAATTGATTGCCGGCCCCTCGGTCTTTATCTGCGACGAGTGCGTCGACCTGTGCAATGACATCATCCGCGAGGAGGTGCAGGAAGCACAGGCCGAAAGCAGCGCGCATAAATTGCCTTCGCCTAAAGAAATCAGCGGCATCCTTGACCAGTATGTAATCGGTCAGGAGCGTGCGAAAAAGGTTCTGGCCGTAGCGGTGTACAACCACTACAAGCGCCTGAACCAGCGTGACAAGAAGGCTGACGACGTCGAACTCGGCAAGAGCAACATCCTGCTGATCGGCCCGACAGGCTCCGGTAAAACCCTGCTGGCCGAAACACTGGCCCGCCTGCTGAACGTTCCGTTCACCATCGCTGACGCAACCACCCTCACCGAGGCCGGTTACGTAGGTGAAGATGTCGAGAACATCATTCAGAAATTGCTGCAAAAGTGCGATTACGACGTGGAAAAGGCCCAGATGGGCATTGTCTACATCGACGAAATCGACAAGATTTCCCGCAAGTCCGACAACCCGTCGATCACCCGCGATGTTTCTGGTGAAGGCGTGCAGCAGGCCTTGCTCAAGTTGATCGAAGGCACGGTCGCTTCCGTTCCACCGCAAGGTGGTCGCAAGCATCCGCAGCAGGAATTCCTGCAGGTCGACACCCGTAACATCCTGTTCATCTGCGGTGGTGCGTTCTCTGGTCTGGAAAAGGTTATCCAAAACCGTTCCACCAAGGGCGGCATCGGTTTCAACGCAGAAGTGCGCAGCAAGGAAGAAGGCAAGAAAGTCGGTGAATCCCTGCGTGAAGTCGAGCCTGACGATCTGGTCAAGTTCGGTCTGATCCCGGAATTCGTCGGTCGTCTGCCGGTTCTCGCGACGCTGGACGAGCTCGACGAGGCTGCGTTGATGCAGATCCTCACCGAGCCGAAAAATGCTCTGACCAAACAGTATGCCAAGCTGTTCGAGATGGAAGGCGTGGATCTGGAGTTCCGGACCGACGCACTGAAATCGGTCGCCAAGCGTGCCCTGGAACGTAAAACCGGTGCCCGTGGCCTGCGTTCGATTCTCGAAGGTGTGCTGCTCGACACGATGTACGAAATCCCTTCGCAGTCTGAAGTGAGCAAAGTCGTCATCGATGAAAGCGTGATTGAAGGCAAGTCCAAGCCACTGTATATCTACGAAAACAGTGAGCCGACGGCCAAGGCAGCGCCGGACGCGTAAGCGTCCACACTGCCGGAACAAAGAAGGGGCCTTCGGGCCTCTTTTTTTTTATGTCGTTTTTTACATCCGCTTTGCGCTTGTTTTTTTTCAAGGCAGCCCCCATCTTGGTTTCAAGTTTAATTCCATCTGATTACGGCCATATGGCCGCCGTAGAGGCGAAATCATGAAGACAACCATCGAATTGCCTCTCCTGCCATTGCGTGATGTCGTGGTTTATCCGCACATGGTTATCCCGCTGTTCGTGGGGCGCGAGAAATCCATCGAAGCCCTCGAGGCCGCGATGACGGGCGACAAGCAGATCCTGCTGCTGGCCCAGAGAAACCCGGCTGACGATGATCCCGGTGAAGACGCTCTCTATCGCGTAGGTACTATCGCCACTGTGTTGCAGCTGCTGAAGCTGCCGGACGGCACCGTCAAGGTTCTGGTCGAAGGTGAGCAGCGCGGTGCTGTAGAGCGCTTCAGCGAAGTCGACGGGCATTGCCGCGCCGAAGTCTCGCTGATCGACGAAGTCGACGCCGCCGAGCGCGAATCCGAAGTGTTCGTGCGCAGCCTGCTGTCGCAGTTCGAACAATACGTGCAGTTGGGCAAGAAAGTCCCGGCTGAAGTCCTGTCGTCGCTCAACAGCATTGATGAGCCGGGTCGTCTGGTCGATACCATGGCCGCGCACATGGCGCTGAAGATCGAGCAGAAACAGGAAATCCTCGAAATAATCGATCTGTCGGCCCGGGTCGAGCACGTGCTCGCCTTGCTGGATGCCGAAATCGATCTGCTGCAAGTTGAAAAACGCATTCGCGGCCGCGTCAAAAAGCAAATGGAGCGCAGCCAGCGCGAGTACTACCTGAATGAGCAGATGAAGGCCATTCAGAAAGAGCTGGGCGACGGTGACGAAGGTCACAATGAAATCGAAGAGCTGAAAAAGCGCATCGATGCTGCCGGCCTGCCGAAAGATGCCTTGGCCAAAGCCACCGCCGAGCTGAACAAGCTCAAGCAAATGTCGCCGATGTCCGCTGAAGCCACCGTGGTGCGCTCCTACATCGACTGGCTGGTGCAGGTGCCGTGGAAGGCGCAAAGCAAGGTGCGCCTCGACCTGGCGCGTGCTGAAGACATTCTCGACGCCGATCACTACGGTCTCGAAGAGGTCAAGGAGCGCATCCTTGAATACCTCGCCGTGCAGAAGCGCGTGAAGAAGATCCGTGGCCCGGTGCTGTGCCTGGTGGGTCCTCCTGGCGTGGGTAAGACCTCGCTGGCAGAGTCGATTGCCCACGCCACCAACCGTAAATTTGTGCGTATGGCCCTCGGTGGCGTGCGTGATGAAGCGGAAATTCGGGGTCATCGTCGGACTTACATTGGTTCGATGCCAGGAAGATTGATTCAAAAGATGACAAAAGTGGGTGTGCGCAACCCGCTGTTCCTGCTCGATGAAATCGACAAAATGGGCAGCGACATGCGTGGCGACCCGGCGTCGGCGTTGCTGGAAGTGCTCGATCCGGAGCAGAACCACAACTTCAACGATCACTATCTGGAAGTCGATTACGACCTGTCCGATGTGATGTTCCTGTGCACCTCGAACTCGATGAACATCCCGCCGGCATTGCTGGACCGGATGGAAGTCATTCGTCTGCCGGGCTACACCGAAGACGAAAAGATCAACATCGCCGTAAAGTACCTGTCGCCCAAGCAGATTGCCGCCAATGGTCTGAAGAAAGGCGAGCTGGAATTCGATGAAGAAGCGATCCGCGACATCATCCGTTACTACACCCGTGAAGCCGGTGTGCGTGGCCTTGAACGTCAGATCGCCAAAGTCTGCCGCAAGGCTGTGAAAGAACATGCGCTGGAAAAACGCTTCTCGGTAAAAGTGACAGCTGACCTGCTCGAGCACTTCCTCGGCGTGCGTAAATTCCGCTACGGTCTGGCAGAGCAACAGGATCAGATCGGTCAGGTGACTGGCCTCGCGTGGACGCAGGTGGGCGGCGAATTGCTGACCATCGAAGCGGCTGTGGTACCGGGTAAAGGTCAGCTGATCAAGACCGGTTCGCTGGGCGATGTAATGGTCGAATCGATCACTGCGGCGCTGACCGTTGTGCGCAGCCGTGCCAAAAGCCTGGGCATTCCGCTGGACTTCCATGAGAAGCGCGACACGCACATTCACATGCCGGAAGGGGCGACCCCGAAAGACGGTCCGAGCGCGGGTGTAGGCATGTGCACCGCACTGGTTTCGGCATTGACCGGGATTCCGGTGCGCGCCGATGTCGCCATGACCGGCGAAATTACCCTGCGTGGCCAAGTGTTGGCGATTGGTGGTCTGAAGGAAAAACTGCTCGCGGCTCACCGTGGCGGAATCAAGATTGTGATTATTCCGGAAGAGAACGTGCGCGATCTGAAGGAGATTCCTGACAATATCAAGCAGGATCTGCAGATTAAACCGGTTAAATGGATTGACGAGGTCCTGCAAATTGCGCTGCAATACGCGCCGGAGCCCTTGCCGGATGTGGCTCCGGAGATAGTTTCCAAGGACGAAAAACGTGAGTCTGATTCAAAGGAAAGAATTAGCACGCATTAATACGTTTTTGCCTGGGGGGCTTCCTTGACAGCTTTTTAGAGCCCTTGTTATAAAGCGGCTCTTAAGTGTCTGTAGGCCATTCAGCACTCGTTTTTGCTTTCACCAAAAAACTTAGAATCATCTCAAAATAGATATAAGGGGACTTAGAGTGAACAAGTCGGAACTGATTGATGCTATCGCTGCATCCGCTGATATCCCGAAAGCTGCTGCTGGCCGTGCGCTGGACGCTGTAATCGAATCCGTCACTGGCGCTCTCAAGGCTGGCGACTCCGTTGTTCTGGTTGGTTTCGGCACTTTCTCCGTGACTGATCGTCCAGCTCGCGTTGGTCGTAACCCACAGACCGGCAAGACGCTGCAAATCGCTGCTGCTAAAAAGCCAGGTTTCAAAGCCGGTAAAGCACTGAAAGAAGCTGTTAACTAAGTTAGTTTGTTTCAGGTTTTTACCCATCCGGGTCGGGGTCATGCCTGACTTGGCAGCGGAGCGGTAGAGCAGGTCGCTGGAACAGCCGCCTGTAACGCCGGGATCGAGGGTTCGAGCCCTGTCCGCTCCGCCAGTTACGAGAAGGCGCATCCTCGGATGCGCCTTTCTTCTATCCGGATTCTACCCACGCTCCACGGTTGCCTAATTTTTGAAGTTCAACCGTTTCTGGGGGACGCATGCTGCAGAATATCAGGGACAATTCACAAGGCTGGATTGCCAAGACCATTATCGGGGTCATCGTTGCACTGATGGCTCTGACCGGTTTCGATGCCATTTTCAAGGCCACAACGCACACCAACGATGCGGCCAAGGTCAATGGTGAAGAAATCAGCCAGAACGAGCTGAGCCAGGCCGTTGACATGCAACGCCGTCAGCTGATGCAACAACTGGGCAAGGACTTCGATGCTTCCTTGCTTGACGAAAAAATGCTCCGCGAATCGGCCCTCAAGGGTCTGATCGATCGCAAGCTGCTGCTGCAAGGCGCAGAACAATCGAAATTCGCTTTCTCCGAAGGTGCACTGGATCAGGTGATCCTGCAGACCCCTGAATTCCAGGTGGACGGCAAGTTCAGCTCCGAGCGCTTCGACCAGGTGATTCGTCAACTGGGCTACACCCGCATGCAATTCCGCCAGATGCTGGCTCAGGAAATGCTGATCGGTCAGTTGCGCGCCGGTGTTGCCGGTAGCGGCTTCGTCACCGACGCCGAAGTGCTGGCATTTGCCCGTCTGGAAAAACAGACCCGCGATTTCGCTTCGCTGAACGTCAAGGCCGACCCGGCCGCGGTCAAGCTGACCGACGATGAGGTCAAGGCTTACTACGACGAGCACGCCAAGGAGTTCATGACCCCTGAGCAAGTGGTCGTCGATTATGTCGAGCTGAAGAAGTCTTCTTTCTTCGACCAGGTTGCGGTCAAGGATGAAGACCTGCAGGCGGCGTATCAGAAAGAGATCGCCAACCTGTCGGAACAGCGTCGTGCGGCGCACATCCTGATCGAAGTCAACGACAAGACCACCGACGCTCAGGCCAAGGCGAAGATCGAAGAAGTCCAGGCGCGTCTGGCCAAGGGCGAGAAATTCGAAGCGCTGGCCAAGGAGTTCTCGCAGGATCCGGGCTCGGCCAACAATGGCGGTGACCTCGGTTTTGCCGGTCCTGGCGTCTATGATCCAGCTTTCGAAAAAGCCCTGTACTCGCTGAACAAGGACCAGGTGTCCGAGCCGGTGCGTACCGACTTCGGTTACCACCTGATCAAGCTGCTGGGTGTTGAAGCGCCGGAAGTTCCGACCCTGGCCAGCCTGAAAGACAAGTTGACCCGCGAGCTGAAGACTCAACAGGTCGAGCAGCGTTTTGTCGAGGCGACCAAGCAACTGGAAGACTCGGCGTTCGAAGCGTCTGACCTGGCCCAGCCTGCGGCAGATCTGAAACTGACTGTGCACACCACCAAGCCATTCGGCCGTGAAGGTGGTGAAGGCATCGCCGCCAACCGCGCGGTGGTGACGGCTGCGTTCAGTCAGGAAGTGCTGGAAGAAAACGCCAACAGCACCGGTATCGAGCTGGACCCGGAAACCGTGGTCGTGCTGCGTGCCAAGGAACATCTGAAGCCTGAGCAGTTGCCACTCGAAGCGGTGAACACGGCGATCCGTGCCCAACTGACCAAAGAGCACGCCAGCGCTGCGGCCAAGACCAAGGCTGACCAGTTGATTGCTGGTCTGCGCGATGGCAAGACTGCACTGGACAAGGCGGTTGACGGCCAGAACTGGAAGGTTGTGACGGCGGCGACCCGTGCTCAGGAAGGGGTTGACCCGACTGTGCTGCAGGCGTTGTTCCGCATGCCGAAACCGGCAGCCAAGGGCAAGCCGACGTTCAGCAGCGTGACCTTGCAGGACGGTAGTCTGATGATTGTGCGTCTGGACGGTGTGAATGAAGCGGTAGCGCCGACTGATGAAGAGAAGGCGCAGTACCGTCGTTTCCTGGCTTCGCGTGAAGGTCAGCAGGATTTTGCGGCGTTCCGTAAGCAGTTGGAGAGTCAGGCGGACATCAAGAGGTATTGATGGTTGACTGAGTGGTAACAGGAAAGCCCCGATCTTATGGTCGGGGTTTTTTTTTCGCTTGGTTTTTGGGGCTTGGCGGCCTTTGGGCCGACCATGCTCTTGGGGATTGGGTGAATATCCGTTGCTTCGGGTGTGGCTTCTGGCGGTTTCGCTCTTACAGCGAGTCACCTTTTCCAGACGCCGAAAAGGTAACCCAAAAGGCTTGGCCCCGGCGTTCGGCCCTCGCCGTGGCTCGGGTTCCTTCGTTACGGGATTCATCCGGGGGCATCGCCTCCGGTTTGCTTCGCTGCACCTCCTCTCGATGTGTTTGGCTTCGCCAAACGGTCGCTGCGCTCCCACCCCCGGATAAACCCCTCCACTCAGCCTGCCGATGGGGCCGGCACGGCAAGATCAAGAGCTGCAGCCGAGCTTGCGCTCATCCTGTTGAGTGGTGAAAAGCGTGCGGTCGGCTTTTGCTTTTCTGTAGGAGTGAGCCTGCTCGCGATGGCGGCCTGACAGCCGACCAATCTCCAACTGCCTGCACTCAATCCCACTGTGGGAGCTGGCTTGCCAGCGAAGACGGCCGACTAGTCGCCCGACCCCTCACAGACAAACATCCCAATCACACAAACCCATAGCCCCGAGCCCTGAGTACCGCACTCAAAGTCAAAACCAGCAACCCCACAACAACCCACGGAAACCCCCCAACCCCCAGACTCCCCAGCAGCAAACCACCCGCCAAACCACCCCCGGCAATCCCGACATTCCACAGGGTCACCAGCATCGACTGCGCCGTATCGGCAGCCTCTCCAGCGGTTTTCGCCGAGGCAGTCTGCAGCAGCGAAGGCATCGCACCAAACGCCAATCCCCACACGGCGACGGCGATGTAGACCACGGTCGCCGATTCTCGCCACAGGCCCAAGGCGATGGCGGAGAGCATGAACAGCAGCGTGCTGATCAGCACCAGTTCGCGTAGCCAGCGATCGATCAGGCTGCCGACGATCCACAGGCTCAGCACTGAGGCGAGGCCGAACACCAGCAGCACCCGGTCGATATCGCTGGCCAGTCCCGACGGTTGCAGGAATGGTGCGATGTAGGTGTACAGCAGGTTGTGGGCGATCACGTAGGTCAAGGTCACGAACAACACCGAGCGTACGCCGGGCAGGGTGAAGACCTGACGTAGGGGCAGGCGTTTTCCTGCGTGTTCTCCGGCAAAGTCCGGCACTTGCCAGCGCACCCAGATCACCAGCAACAGCGTCAGCGCAGTCATGATGGCGAAGCTCAGGCGCCAGCCGACCAGTGTACCGAGCAGTGTTCCCGCCGGAATGCCCAGCGACAGCGCCAGCGGCGCGCCAAGCATGGCGACGGTGATCGCCCGGCCTTGCAGGTGTGGGGCAACCATGCGGCTGGCGTAGCCTGCCAGCAACGCCCACAGCAGCCCGGCAAATATCCCGGCGAGCAAGCGTGCGGTCAAAGTCAGCCAGTACCATTCCGACACGGCGGTGATGCTGTTGGCGATAGCGAAGCCGCCGATGGCTGACAGCAGCAATGGCCGACGACGCCAGCTGCGGGTGACGATGGTCAGCGGGATGGCGGCGAGCATCGAGCCAATCGCGTACAGGGTGACCAGTTGCCCGATCAGTGCCTGGGAGACATTCAGCCCCGCGCTCATTTGTGGCAGCAGGCCGGCGGGCACGGCTTCGGTCAGCACCGTGATGAAACCGGCGGTGGCCAGGGCCAGCAGGGCGCCGAGGGGCAATCGTTCGCGGGTGTCGACTGGCTGGGTGAGGGCCGAGGTCAGTTGTGCGTCGTTCATGAGTCAGCGTCCATGTGCCGAAGTGGGTGAAGGCCATAGGCTAGGGCGCTGCGCATTGGAGAAAAATGGGTTACGGTTCCGAACATATCGGACATGGATGTCGTGAATCGGAGGGGCGGAATGGACAGTCTGGGCAGTATTTCGGTGTTTGTTCAGGTCGCCGAGACCCGCAGTTTTACCGAGGCTGGGCGGCTGCAGGGCGTGTCGTCTTCAGCGGTGGGCAAAAGTATCGCCCGGCTGGAGGCGCGATTGGGCGTGCGGCTGTTTCATCGCACTACCCGCAGCATCACCCTGACCAGCGAGGGCGCGCTGTTCCTCGCACGCTGTCGCAAAATTCTTGCCGAGGTGGAAGCCGCCGAGTTCGAACTTTGCGATTCCGCCTCGCAGCCCCATGGCAAACTGCGCATCAGCCTGCCGCAGGTGCACGGGCTGGTAATGCCGGTGATGAATGAGTTCATGGCGCTGTACCCGCAGATCGAGCTGGATCTGGACCTGACTGATCGCATGGTCGACGTGGTCGAGGAGGGCTTCGATGCGGTGATTCGTACCGGTCAGCCACGAGATTCACGGCTGATGGCGCGGCCCTTGGGTGAGTTTCATATGGTGCTGGTGGCGAGCCCGTTGTATCTGCGGGAGCACGGCGTGCCGCAAACTCCCGCCGATCTGGCGGAGCACGCCTGCTTGCGGCACACCTTTCATGCCACTGGCAAGCTGGAGCCATGGCCATTGACTGGCGAGGAGGGCGCGCCGGAGCCGAGCTTGCCGACGCGGCTGGTCACCACTTCTATCGAAGCCGTCCATCATGCGGCGCTGGCAGGGATGGGTATCGCCTGCCTGCCGGATTTCATGACCCATGAGGATGTGGCGCAGGGGCGCTTGCAGCGAGTGCTGGATGCGCATATGCAGCACACCGGTCAGTTCTGGGTGTTGTGGCCCTCCAGTCGCCATGCCACCGCCAAATTGCGCGTCTTCATCGATCACTTGTCGCTGCGACTTTTTCCGGCAAACAAGGGTCAATAGGGTTGTAACGGCTTTAAGACACAATCCATGCGCCGCAGGGCCACGTTCTGTTGCACAATACGCCCCGGACTGTTTTTCCTCAGGATGTTCAATGTTGATTTCAACTCCCATGCGTGTCGTTGGGTTGGCGCTGTTGTTGACCGCTGTTGCTGGCTGTTCGAAGGACAAGCCGATCTATGAGCATGAGAACTTCGATGATTCCGGCACGTTCTCGCGCAATTATCCGGTGGCCGACACCGCGAGTTGCGAGGCGGCCCGTCGTGCGTTGCTCAGCCAAGGCTACATCATCACCAGCAGTGACCCGAAACTGGTCAGTGGCCACAAGAGTTTCCAGCAGACCGGGGAAACCCACCTGGAAATCAGCTTCAACGTGGTGTGTGCCGAAGATGGCAGTGCCAAGCACCATGCCACGGTGTTCGCCAATGCCCTGCAGGATCGCTACGCGTTGAAGAAGACCAACAACTCCGCCAGTCTCGGGGTTGGCGTATTGGGTTCGGTGTCGATGCCGATCGGTTCTTCGGACGATTCGATGGTCAAGGTCGCCAGCGAAACCGTGACCTCGCAGAAGTTCTACGAGCGGTTCTTCACGCTGGTTGAGTTGTTCCTGCCAGCCGATGCGAAAAAAGCCGCACACATCGAAGAAAAGCCCAAGACCGATCTCGGTGTGCCCGAGCCCAAGCCTGCCGCTGTAACGCCGGCAACACCTGCCCCGGCGGTAGAGGCTACGCCTGCGCCGCCGCCAGCCGGGATTGTCGAGCCTGCCCAAAACATGACGCCGGCAGCCCCGGCATCGACCCCGGCCCCGGTTGCGCCGACGCCAACGGGTTCTGAGCCAGTGGTGCCGCCGGCCGAGTCAGCGCCGATCACCCCGGCACCGAGTGCTGAACCTGCACCGGCCACCGAAACGATCACGCCGCCGGCCAACCCGACCAATATCCCGCCGCCATCGGAGCCGATTCCGGCGATGCAGTAACACACACATACATCCCATGTGGGAGCGGGCTTGCTCGCGAAAACGGTTGTTCAGTCACATCGATGCTGAATGTACTGACGCTTTCGCGAGCAAGCCCGCTCCCACATTTGTTTTGTGGTGTACTCAAATCTCGTTACATTCCCCCCGACAAAACTCCTGCGATAAATTCCTGACCACCTGCTACGTTTTATTCATGAAGGCGGGATGTCACTTTTCCTTCATACGGGCACGATAGGCTCGAGGCACTGGTCAGTTGACCGGGCTATTTTCAAACGGGCAGCAGGGGGATCACACGATGGACGACTATCAAGAAGAACTGCTCGAATTCCAGGCGTATGAACTGGATCAGCCAGAGCCGGCCGAAGACGCCACCGAGCTTTAAGGCGTCAGGCGGTTTTGCGATGACTGCGGCGAAACTCGCCGGGGGTCTGGCCGCTCCAGCGCTTGAAGGCGCGTTGAAACGCCTCGGCTGAAGCAAAGCCCAGCAGGTAGGCGATCTCGCCGAACGCCAGTTCGGTGTCGCGGATGTAGGTCATCGCCAGATCACGGCGGGTGTCGTTGAGGATCGCGCGAAACTGCGTGCCTTCTTCGGCCAGTTTGCGGCGCAAGGTCCAGGTCGGCAGCTTCAGGCGCGCCGCCACTTCTTCCAGGTCGGGCTCCCGGCCACCATTGAGCAACGGCCCCAACAGCTGAGTGATGCGTTCACGCAGGCTGCGGGTGCGGGTCAATTGCTCCAGTTCTCGTTCACACAATTGCAGCAGATGCCGCCAGGTACTCGGGCAGTGCTCGGGATTACGCTGTGCGAGGCTGTTCAGGTTCAGGCGCAATTGATTGCGTTCGGCGCCGAACTGGATTGGGCAGTCGCCCAAGACGTTGTAGGCGTCGCGATAGTCCGGCGCGTCAAATTCGATCTCGATGCGTTCGGCGCGCAGTGGCTCGCGACCGACGCTGGACAGCTGATGCAGCCAGCCGGCGATGATCGAATCCACTACAAAACGGTTATAGGCGTTGTACGGGCTGATCGAATAGAAGCGCAGCCACGCGCCATGAGCGTCTTCGTGAAAACTCGACTGCCCGCGATAGTTGGAGCCGTACAGCGGCTCGAAGCGGATCAGACAACGGGCGGCCTCGCGCACGGTCGGCGCCTGCGCGGCAGTGACCCCGGCGAGCCCGGCCTGACTCAAGCGGCTGAGCTGGCCCATGCGCAAGCCCAGTGCCGGATCGCCGGTCAACTGAATCGCGCTGTGCCCCAGACGCATGTAGCGCGGAATCGACAACCGCGCGCCGGCCTCGGCCAGTCGCGCAGCATCCAGCCCATATTGTTCGAGCAGCGGTTGCGGATCGGCACCTTGGCTGCGCACGGCATCAGCGAGGCTGTGCACGAAACCTACCGACAGATCCCCCAGGCGCATCGGCAGCGGCTTCATGGCTTACAACCAGATATTCAGCAGACGCGCGCCACGGGCTTCGCCATCGGCGAATTGCTGACCGTTGCTGCTGAGGAAGCTTTGTCCCGAACCAGGCTTGTCCCAGAACTGGCCGCGCAGGAACACGCTCATGCCGGCGATCGCACGACTGCTCGGCGGCTGCGCGGTCAGTGTCAGGCGATGCCAGGCCTGACCTTCACTGATTTCCCCGGGCTTGAGGCTGACCGACCCCGGTGTGCTCGAACCTTTATAGCCGGCCCACGGCTGATTCCAGGCGTCGTGGCCGACGACGAAGGCCGGCACCGCCACCAGTTGCGCGCCTTGCTCGTCGAGTCGGCGATAGTTGTCGGGGTACCAGCTGTCGCTGCCGATCAGCACCCCCAGACGCCCGGCCGGGGTCTCGATCACGTTGATCGCATGCTCGTCTTCGCTATTGATCACGTCGCGCTGTTCGAAGATCGGGTGCATCTGCCGCTGGGGCTGGCCCAACGGCACGCCATCACGGCCGAACACCACGCTGCTGTTGAACAGCGCGCCGCTGCCGGGCTTGAGCTGGCCGTCGCGGATGCTCGGTTCGGGCAGGACGATGGAGCCGGCCACCAGGGTCACGTGGAATTCCTTGGCCAGACCACCGAATAACGTCTGGTAATCCTTGGCCATGGCTTTGGACTTCATCCGTAGATGCGCGTCGTCAAGACGATTTTCGCCCTTGGCAGTGAGCCAGGCGCGGGCGAACAGCAACGGATTGCTCGCCGCCAGCCAGTTCATCGCTTCGACGAGGGTCGGCGCCTGATACAGCTCGTCTTTCTCGCCGCTGATCATCAGCCAGGTGCCGACATGCTCGGGCAGTACCACCACGGTTTTTTCGTTCAGCAGCCCCTGATCCTGTGCCTGCTGCAGATAAGCTGCGAGTTTGCGGTGCAGGCGCTCGGGACTTTGGTAGTCGGTCGGAAACAGTTCCGGCTGGATGCCCAGCAGATTGCCACGGTCGGCGGGCGTGCCCTGATCGACCGCCAGTTTGATGCGCAGGTCCGACAGGTAATGCCCCGCCGGCCGGTCCGCCGCCCACATGGCGTAGGTGGTCAGGGCGGCAACGATGGCCATGGAGAAAAACAGATACAGAAGTTTGCGCATGAAAACCAACAACAACCGGGTACAGGGTGTGGCGACTAGGGTAGGGCGCATACCTGCGCTTGCCAAGGGGCGCTGCGCATTTGGATCAATAAGTTGTCAGTTTCGGTCATTGAGTGACAGCAGTGCGACTCTTAGTCTGTCGAACATGACTGACGGGGGACGCAGAGCTCCCGCAATTTCCGTGATCGCACGTTGTGGAGTTACCGATGACCGCCGCTCATTACCCGCACCTGTTGGCCCCGCTGGACCTGGGATTCACCACGCTGCGCAACCGCACCCTGATGGGTTCGATGCACACTGGCCTTGAAGAAAAACCGGGTGGCTTCGAACGCATGGCGGCGTACTTCGCTGAGCGTGCCCGTGGCGGCGTCGGCCTGATGGTCACCGGCGGTATCGGCCCGAACGACGAGGGCGGCGTGTACTCCGGTGCAGCCAAGCTGACCACCGAGGAAGAAGCGCTCAAGCATCGCATCGTCACTCGCGCAGTGCACGAGGCGGGCGGCAAAATCTGCATGCAGATCCTCCACGCCGGGCGTTATGCCTACAGCCCGAAACAGGTGGCGCCGAGTGCGATTCAGGCGCCGATCAACCCGTTCAAGCCCAAAGAGCTGGACGAGGAGGGCATCGAGAAACAGATCAGCGATTTCGTCACCTGTTCGGTACTGGCGCAGAGCGCCGAGTATGACGGTGTGGAAATCATGGGCTCGGAAGGTTATTTCATTAACCAGTTTCTCGCTGCGCACACCAACCACCGTACCGACCGCTGGGGCGGCAGTTACGAAAACCGCATGCGCCTGCCGGTGGAAATCGTCCGCCGCGTGCGCGAAGCAGTCGGCCCGAACTTCATCATCATTTTCCGTTTGTCGATGCTCGATCTGGTCGAGGGCGGCAGCAGTTGGGAAGAGATCGTGACCCTGGCCAAAGCCATCGAGCAGGCCGGCGCGACCCTCATCAATACCGGCATCGGCTGGCACGAGGCGCGGATCCCGACCATCGCCACCAAAGTGCCGCGTGCGGCATTCAGCAAGGTCACCGCCAAATTGCGTGGTTCGGTGAACATTCCGCTGATCACCACCAACCGCATCAACACCCCGGAAATCGCCGAGCAGATCCTCGCTGAAGGCGATGCCGACATGGTCTCGATGGCGCGGCCGTTCCTCGCCGACCCGGACTTCGTCAACAAGGCCGCCGAAGGCCGCGCCGACGAAATCAACACCTGTATCGGTTGCAACCAGGCGTGCCTGGATCACACCTTTGGCGGCAAGCTCACCAGTTGCCTGGTCAACCCGCGAGCCTGTCACGAAACCGAGCTCAACTATTTGCCGGTGCAACAGATCAAGAAGATCGCCGTGGTCGGTGCCGGCCCTGCCGGTCTGTCCGCCGCGACCGTGGCCGCCGAGCGCGGTCATCAGGTAACCCTGTTCGATTCGGCCAGCGAAATCGGCGGCCAGTTCAACATCGCCAAGCGTGTGCCGGGCAAGGAAGAATTCTTCGAAACCCTGCGCTACTTCAAGCGCAAGCTGCAGACCACGAATGTCGAGGTGTGCCTGAATACTCGCGTCGACGTGGCGAAGCTGGTCGAGGGCGGTTACGACGAAATCATCCTCGCCACCGGCATCGCGCCGCGCGTGCCGGCGATTCCGGGCGTGGAGAATGCCAAGGTGCTGAGCTACCTGGACGTGATCCTCGAGCGCAAACCGGTGGGCAAGCGTGTCGCGGTGATTGGCGCGGGCGGCATCGGTTTCGATGTCTCGGAATTCCTTGTGCACGAAGGCGTGGCCACCAGTCTCGATCGCACCGCGTTCTGGAAAGAGTGGGGCATCGACACCCATCTGGAAGCCCGTGGTGGCGTGGCCGGGATCAAAGCAGCGCCGCACGCGCCGGCTCGCGAAGTGTTCCTGTTGCAGCGCAAGAAAACCAAGGTCGGTGATGGCCTGGGCAAGACCACCGGCTGGATTCACCGCACGGGCTTGAAGAACAAGCAAGTGCAGATGCTCAACAGCGTCGAATACCTGAAAATCGACGACGAAGGCCTGCACATCCGCATCGGCGAAACCGGCGAGCCGCAAGTGCTGGCGGTGGACAACATCGTGATCTGCGCCGGTCAGGATCCACTGCGGGATCTGCAGGACGGTCTGGTCGCAGCGGGGCAGAGTGTGCACCTGATCGGCGGCGCTGATGTGGCGGCCGAGCTGGATGCCAAGCGCGCGATCAATCAGGGGTCGCGTCTCGCCGCTGAACTTTAACCACCACGAATCCCCCCTGTGGGAGCGAGCCTGCTCCCACAGTGGATTGGCAGTGTGCGCAACATTTATGGATGGCACGGATCCTGTAGGAGTGAGCCTGCTCGCGATGGCGTCCTGTGAGCGACTAGAATGCCGGCTCTGCCTCGAATGATCAGTCGCCCATGCTTCTTCCTCCCGCCAACTGGCTACCTCAAGCCCCCCTCGAATTGCTTCAACTCGACTGGCTCACCAACGCCGGAATCGAGGTCGCGATCCTGCGTCTGGACCAGATCGACCCGCTGATCAGCGGCAACAAATGGTTCAAACTCACCGAACACCTCAAGGCCGCCGACCGCGCTGGCGCGCAGGGCATCATCAGCCTGGGTGGCGCGCATTCCAATCATCTGCATGCGCTGGCGGCGGCTGGCAAGCGTCTGGGCTTCAAAACAGTCGGCCTATTGCGTGGGCATCCGCAGCAGACGCCCACGGTTGCGGATTTGCAGGCGTTCGGCGTGCAACTGCACTGGCTCGGTTACGGTGGCTATCGGGCGCGGCATGAGCCCGGATTCTGGGAGCCTTGGCAGGCGCAGTTCCCGAATCTGCACGCAGTGCCAGAGGGTGGCGGCGGATTGGCCGGTGCCTTGGGCTGCAAAGCGCTCAAGGAGCAGGTCAACACGCAACTGAACAATCTGGGTTGGAGCGATTATCACGGCTGGTGGCTGGCCTGCGGCACCGGGACGACCCTGGCGGGGCTGGTGCTTGCCGAGGCGGGTGCACATCCGGTGTACGGCGCTCTGGCGGTGCCGGAAGATCATGGCGTGGCGGCGCAGGTGGAGGCGATTTTGCGCGAAGCCGGAATGGCCAATGCAGGTTATGAATTATTCGATGCCAGCCGTGGTGGTTTTGCCAAGGTTGATCCGTTGTTGCGGGAGTTTATTCAACTGTCCGAGCAGGCCGGCGGCCTACCGCTGGAGCCGCTGTATACCGGCAAGGCGTTGTTGGCGCTCAAGGAGCAGGTTGAAGCGGGCGGATTTGAGTCAGGCACCCGGCTGATCTTTGTGCACACGGGCGGTTTGCAGGGGCGGCGAGGTTTCACCACAAGATGAATGAGTAACCCTGTGGTGAGGGGATTTATCCCCGAGGGCAGCGCAGCGGCCCCTCATTGAACACGCAGTGAGTCTGATCCACCGTGTGCACAGGTTTTGGGGCCGCTTCGCAGCCCATCGGGGATGAATCCCCTCACTACAAGGGTCAAAACTTGGCATCAGCGTGGCGCGCGCTTGGGCATCATCCGCAGCAACGTGTTATCGCCCACCACATAATGGTGATAAAGCCCCGCCAGCGCATGCAGGCCGATCAGCCAGTAGCCGATATTGCCGATCAACACATGCCAGTGCTCCACCTGCTTGGCGAATGCCTTGTCTTCATGAACCAGCAGCGGCAGATCGAAACCGTAGAACATCACCTGATGCCCCTCGGCGCTGGTTATCAGCCAGCCGAGAATCGGCATGCTGATCATGAACAGGTACAACAACCAGTGCATCACCCGCGCCAGCAGAGTCTGCCATTGTGGCGATGCCGGGAAGATTTTCGGTGCCGGGCCAATGCTGCGCGCTACCAGGCGAAACCACACCAGCACGAACACGGTCAGGCCGAGCATGTAGTGCACTTCGCGGATCAGCGAGCGGCCGCCACTGCCTTTGGGAAAAATCCCGCGCAACTCCATGCTGGCATACACCAGGATCAACAGGACCAGCATCAGCCAGTGCAACAGCACGGACACGGTGCTGTAGCGGGATTCGGAACTTGTCCACGGCATACGGTGTTTCCTCACAGATCAGGGTCGCCACGTGCCGTTCTTGTGCGACGGCATGCTTTAACTGTAATCCGCTTTGGCGGATTTGCCTGAGGCTGATCGGAGTTTCACTGCGCTGAGTCAGGGCTTTAGCCAAAAAAAACGCCAGTGTCGCGAAGACCCTGGCGTTTTCTATTGTTTGACCAAACGCGCGATCAGCTCGATTGCGGCATCTCACCGTTGGCCAGACGCTTGTTGATGTCGGCAATCACTTCCGGCAGGTCGCTGATGGTGTCGATCATGTAGTGCGGGCGCGAATCGCCGAACAGCGCGTGGATGCGTTTGCGTTCGCTGGCCAGTTCGTCGCTGCCCAGCGCCCGGTAGCCGGCGTAGTCCAGGCCCAGCGCGTTACCCGAGCAGATCAGCGCCACGGTCCACATTCCGGCGCGACGACCTTCGAGGATGCCCGGCACGGTGTCATCGATCTTCACGCAGGCCGCGACGTCGTCGATGCCCAGGGCGATCACGTTGGCCAGGGCCTGAGCCGGCCATGGGCGACCGTTCGGCACTTCGTCGGTGGCGACTACATGGTCGGCGACGTAGCCGTTGGTAGCGGCCAGCGCCACGACCTTGTCCATCACCTGTTTCGGGTAGCCGGAGCAGGAACCGATCTTGATCCCTTGCTGGCGCAGGTTGGCGATGGTTTCCAGTGCGCCGGGAATCAGCGCCGAGTGCTCGGCGATCTTCTCGATCTGCAGCGGCATGAAGCGGTTGTAGATCGCGGTCACGTCATCGTCGGTCGGGGTGCGGCCGAACGCTTTGCGATAACGCTCGGCGACCTGCGGCTGATCGCACAGGGTACGGATGTGGTCCCACTTGCCCATGCCCATCGGGCCACGGGCTTCTTCGATGGACACCTGAACGTCGAACTCGGCGAAGGCTTCGACGAAGATCTGCGTTGGCGCGAACGAGCCGAAATCGACCACGGTGCCGGCCCAGTCGAGGATGGCGGCTTGCAGTTTGCTTGGGTTGGTGTAGTTCATGGCAATCAATTCCTGAGTTGGCAATACGGTTCAAAACTGTGGGAGCGGGCTTGCTCGCGAATGCGGCGGCACATTCAACATTGATGGCGGCTGACACTCCGCCTTCGCGAGCAAGCCCGCTCCCACAGGGGATTAGTGGTGTTTCAGATATCGAGGACTTCCATCTCGCGCAGCACTTCACCCACTGCCGCCACGGCCTGGCGCATTTGGTCCGGGTTGACGTGGCCGATGCAGCCGACGCGGAAGGTTTCGACCTGGGTCAGTTTGCCGGGGTAGAGGATGTAACCCTTGGCCTTGACCCGTTCGTAGAAGTCCTTGAACTGGTAGCGCGGATCTTGCGGGGCATGGAAGGTGGCGATGATCGGGGCCTGGATCGCTGCCGGCAGGAAGCTGCGCAGGCCGAGCTTGCCCATCTCTTCCATCAACGCCTGACAGTTGGCGGCGTAGCGCGCATGCCGCGCGGGCAGGCCACCTTCTTCGTTGTATTGCAACAGCGCTTCATGCAGCGCCGCGACCACATGAGTCGGCGGAGTGAAGCGCCACTGGCCGGTCTTCTGCATATACGTGTGCTGGTCATACAGGTCCATCGCCAGCGAATGCGAGTTGCCGGCCGCTGCTGCCAGCGATTCCTTGCGGGCGAAAACAAAACCCATCCCCGGCACACCTTCCAGGCACTTGCCGGAAGCGGCGATCAGCGCATCGAACGGCACTTTTTGCGCGTCCACCGGCAGTGCGCCGAACGAGCTCATGGCATCGATGATCAGGCGTTTGTCGTGTTGCGCGACGACCTCGGCGATTTCCGGCAACGGGTTGAGAATGCCGGTGCTGGTTTCGCAATGAATCAGCGCGACGTGGCTGATGTCGCCATCGGCGCGCAGCAGGCGGTCGACGTCGGCAGCGGTGGTCGGTTCGTCTTCGGCGGTTTCGAAGGTGCTGAACGAGCGGCCGAGCACTTCGCAGATCTTCGCCAGACGCTTGCCGTAGGCACCATTGATCAGCACCAGCACCTTGCCGTCACGCGGCACCAGTGTGCCGATGGCGGCTTCGACAGCGAAGGTGCCGCTGCCCTGCAAAGGCACGCAGTGGTGAGTGGCGGCGCCGTTGAGGATTGCCAGCAATTGCTCGCAGAGGCTGGCGGTCAGTTGATTGAAGCGGTCATCCCATGACCCCCAGTCGACCATCATTGCCTGGCGGGTGCGGGCCGAGGTGGTCAACGGGCCGGGAGTGAGCAGGATGGGTGCGGCAGTACTCATTCGTGTGTCCTCGCGATAGCGCTGTGGGATGAAGCTACGGGGCATACGTTGCAATTCGGCGGTCTATCAATCAAATTGTTTGTTGTTATGCCAGCCATCAGTGAGGGTTATCCATGAATCTGTTCCAGCTGCGCGCCTTCGACGCCGTGGCCCGGGAAGGCAGCTTTACCCGCGCCGCCGCGCGCCTGTTCATCAGTCAGCCGGCGGTCACCGGACACATCAAGGCGCTGGAGGAGCACTACCAGATCACCTTGCTGCGTCGCACCGCACGCCGGGTGGAACTGACCGAGGAGGGCACCAAACTGGCGGCGATCACCCGCGCCATGTTCGGTCTGGCCGAAGAAGCGCAGACCCTGCTCGAAGCCAACCGCCAATTGCTCACCGGGCGTCTGGAAGTGGCGGCGGACGGCCCGCACATGGTCATGCCGATGCTCGCCAGCCTGCGCGCACGCTATCCCGGAATCACGGTGAACCTGCGTCTGGGCAATGCGCAGGAAACCCTCGCCGCGCTGTTGTCCGAGCATGCGGACGTGGCGGTGCTGACCGAGGTCGAACCGCGCAAGGGCCTGCATCTGCAAGCGTTGAGCGAATCGCGGATCTGCGCGCTGGTGCCGGCGGCGCATGCGTGGGCGCAGCGTGCCGGCGAAGTAGAGCTCAAGGAGCTGGATCAGGTGATCATGGTGTTGCGCGAGCCGAGTTCGATCACCCGGCGCACCTTTGATCAGGCGTGTGCGCAGGCGACGGTCATTCCACGGGTGCTGCTGGAACTGGACAGCCGTGAGGCGGTGACCGAAGCGGTGGCGGCGGAGCTGGGGGTGGGTGTGGTGTCTTCGGTGGAGGTCAGCCATGACCCGCGGGTGGTGGCGATTCCGATCGTCGGCGACGGGTTGGTCAATCGGCACATGATTGGCTGCATGGAGCGGCGGCGGGAGTTGCGCCTGATTCAAGCGTTCTTCGGTCTGGCGCCAGGCTGATACACCGTGGTGCGTCCTTCGCGAGCAGGCTCGCTCCCACATTGGAATGCATTTCAACTGTGGGAGCGAGCCTGCTCGCGAAGGGACCAGACCGGTTTACCCAAGACTCTCGCGCACCATCTCGAGAAATGTCGCCACCACCCGCCGCGAACTCTGCTCGCGCAAGCACACCAGCGTCTCGGTCAACCGCCGGGTGCAATCGGTGATCGGCAACGCACACACCCGCGAATCCGCGCCAAACTCCGCCGCCGACACCACCCCCACACCGATCCCCACCACCACCGCCTCGCGCGCGGCTTCCCGGCCCTCGACCTGGATTGCCGGACGAATGCGAAAACCGGCGCGGGCCATTTCTTCTTCCAGAGTCTGGCGGGTTACCGAGCCGTGCTCGCGCAGCACCAGCGGCGTGTCATCGAGATCGGCCAGACAGATCGACTCGCGCTCGGCCCACGGGTGATGGCGCGAAACGAACGCCACCATCGGGTCGTTACGCAGCGGCACGCACAGCAGACGTTCATCAGTGACATCGCGCCCGAGCAGCGCCAGATCGGCCTGATAGTTGAACAGGCGAAACAGCGATTCATCGGTGTTACCGGTCTCGATCTTCACGCTGATCCCCGGATACCGCTCGCAGAACCGCGCGATTTGCGGCAGCACGTGTATCGGTGCGTCCACTGCGAGAATCAGGCTGCCAGTCTGCAACGCCTGGGATTCCTGCAGCAGTTCCTGGGCTTCAGCCTCGATCACAAACAGCCGCTGAGTAATCGCCAGCAGCCGCTCACCGAGATCGGTCAGGCGCACCGAACGCTTGTTGCGATGGAACAGCAACACACCAAAGCGCTCTTCGAGTTTGCGCACCTGGTCGGAAATTGCCGGTTGAGTGAGAAAAAGCCGTTCGGCGGCTTTGGTAAAGCTTCCATGCACGGCCACGGCGTGGAAGGCTTTGAGCTGGGCGTGGGACACCGACATGCAGCCTCCAGTAACAAGCTGAGCTTATGTGTGAAATACGATAAATCGATTTTATTTATTAAACAGTAATTGCTTTGATCCGCTCACGCCAGCGCTGACTGTCCGCTCGGACAGCAGCGTCGGCGATGAGCCTGTGCGTGCAACAACAGGACTCATCTGACCGCTATCGCCATCAGGGATGGGGCGCTGGCGCAGTGCTCAACAATAAAAAACACAGGCGTTTACTTAACGATTCTGCCGGCACACTCACACCCTGAGGTCAGAACCACAATGAACAAGCACATCGGCACCATTGCGCGTTGGCGCATGCAGATTTTCGCTGTCACCTGGCTCGCGTACGCCGCTTTCTATTTCACCCGCAAAGCGTTTTCGGTGGCCAAACTGGGCATCGCCGAAGACCCGACCTTCATGCTCGACAAGATGGCCATGGCCAACCTCGATGCGATCTATCTGGCGGCCTACGCCATCGGCCAATTCACCTGGGGCATGCTTGCCGACCGTTTCGGCCCGAGGGTCGTGGTGCTTGGCGGGCTGCTGATTTCTGCTGGCGCGGCATTGGTGATGGGCAGTTTCGCGACCTTGCCGATCTTCGCCACGTGCATGCTGATCCAGGGGCTGGCGCAGTCCACCGGCTGGTCGGGATTGTGTAAAAACCTTGGGAGTTTCTTCCCGGCGCAGCAGCGTGGGCGGGTGCTCGGATTGTGGAGCTCCTGCTACGCGTTTGGCGGTCTGGTGGCCTCGCCGTTCGCCGGCTGGTGGGCGTATACGCTGATGGGCACCTGGCACGCGGCGTTCATTTCCAGCGCGGCAGTGGTCGCGGTGGTGGCGGTGTTGTTCTTCATTTTTCAGCGCAACAAACCGGAAGACGTCGGCCTGCCGGCGGTTGAACCGGAGCCGGAACTCAGTGCCGCGGAAACCGAAGCCAACAGCAAGCTCAGCGTCTGGGAGCCGTTGAAGGAAATCCTGCGCAACCGCACGGTGCTGGTGCTGGGCCTGGCGTATTTCATGTTGAAACCGGCGCGTTACGCGATTCTGTTGTGGGGCCCGGTGATCGTCTTTGAGCAGATGCCAAGTGTCGGCAAGGTCGGCGCGGCGATCATTCCCACCTCGTTCGAACTGGCCGGTCTGCTCGGGCCGATCATGATCGGTCTGGCCTCGGACAAACTGTTCGGCGCCCGGCGCATGCCGGCCTGCGTCCTCAGTCTGCTGGCACTGACCGTAACGTTGGCGCTGTTCATGGGGGCGTTGCACACCGGCAGCGTGATGCTGGTGGTGGCGTTGCTGTTTGTCATGGGCCTGACCCTGTACGGGCCGGATTCGATGATCAGCGGCGCGGCGGCCATCGACTTCGGCAAGGCCAAGGCCGGTGCCACGGCAGCCGGTTTCGTCAACGGTTGCGGCTCGGTCGGCGCGGTGCTCGGCGGATTGCTGCCGGGTTACTTCGATTCGGTGACGGTGTTCATCGTCTTCGCCGGCTGCGCTTTGTTCTCGGCGCTGGTGCTGATTCCGCACTGGAACAGCCGCCCGGTCGGGGTGATGGAACCGCGCGCGGCCATTCCCAATTGCCCACTGACCATCAAACCCCTGCGTAACTGAAAACCCTTGCCCTGCGGCCTGCTGCGGCGCTCGCGGCAGGCTGTGTCGTGGCCATCTGACTGGAGAATCCCATGCGACCGTTTTGGCTCGAACAGGCCTTGCAGGCCGATCCATCCGCGACGTGTCCGTCACTGCAAGGCGAAGTGCGCAGCGACGTGTGCATCGTCGGCGGCGGCTACACCGGGTTGTGGACGGCGATCATGCTCAAGCAACAGAACCCTGAACTCGATGTGCTGCTGATCGAAGCCGACATCTGCGGCGCGGGTGCCAGTGGCCGCAACGGTGGTTGCGCGTTGTCGTGGTCGGCCAAGTATTTCACCCTCGAGCGGCTGTTCGGCGTCGAGGAGGCGGTGCGCCTGGTCAAGGAATCCGAGCGCAGCATCCACGCCATCGGCGAGTTCTGCGAACAGTACGGCGTCGATGCCGATTATCGCCTCGACGGCACGCTGTACACCGCCACCAACAAGGCGCAGGTCGGTTCGACCGACGCCGTGATCGCGACGCTGGAGCGTAATGGCATCAACTCCTTTACCCAACGCCCGGTGGCCGATGTGCAGCGCATGGCCGGTTCCAGCAAGCATCTGGAAGGCTGGTTCTCGCCAGCGGCGGCCAGTGTGCAGCCGGGCAAACTGGTGCGCGGGCTGCGTCGGGTGGCGTTGCAACTGGGCGTGAAGATCCACGAGAACACGGCGATGACCGGCCTGGAGGAGGGCCGTCCGGCGCGCATTCACACCGCTGGCGGTAGCGTGATTGCAGACCGCGTGGTGCTGGCGATGAACGCGTGGATGGCCCGGGCGTTCCCGCAGTTCGAACGCAGCGTGGCGATTGTCTCCAGCGACATGCTGATCACCGAGCCGCGCCCGGATCTGCTGCAGGAAATCGGTTTGACCAGCGGCGTTACGGTGCTCGATTCGCGGATTTTCGTGCACTACTACCACAACACGCCGGACGGCCGGATCATGCTTGGCAAGGGGGGGAATACCTTCGCGTTTGGCGGGCGGATGCTGCCGGTGTTCGATCAGCCTTCGCCGTATGCGGATTTGCTCAAGCGCAGCCTCGGGGATTTTTTTCCGGCGTTTGCCGAGGTCAAAGTCGATGCGACCTGGAATGGGCCGTCGGATCGTTCGGTGACCGGGTTGCCGTTTTTTGGGCAGATGAGTGCCAGTGGCAATGTGTTTTATGGTTTTGGTTATTCCGGCAGTGGCGTCGGGCCGTGTCACATGGGCGGGCAGATTCTTGCCTCGTTGGTGCAGGGGCTCGATAACCCCTGGACACGTTCGCCGTTGGTGAACGGGCCGCTGGGGTATTTTCCGCCGGAGCCGATTCGGTATCTGGGGTCGTTGATGGTGCGTAATGCGATTCGCCGCAAGGAGCGGGCAGAGGATCATGGGCGGCGGCCGCGGCATCTGGATGTGCGGTTGGCGAAGTTTGCGGCGGCGGCGGGGAAGGCTGACAAGGGGTGATTGGGGGCTGGCGAGCGCTGCGTTCTTTTGAGTTACCGAGTACATATCCGTTTCTGCGGTAACGGCTTCTTATGGTTTCGCTCTTACAGCGACTCACTTTTCCAGACGCCGAAAAGTAAGCAAAAGGCTTGGCCCCGGCGTACGGCCCTCGCCTAGGCTCGGGTTCCTTCGTTACGGGATTCATCCGGGGGGCATCGCCTCCGGTTTGCTTCGCTGCACCTCCTCTCGATGTGTTCGACTTCGTCGAACGGTCGCTGCGCTCCCACCCCCGGATAAACCCCTTCACTCAGCCTGCCGATGGGGCCGGCACGGCAAGATCAAGAGCTTTCGGCGAGCTGACACTCGGCCATTTGAGTGGTGAAAAGCATGCGGCCGGCTTTAGCTCTCCTGTGGAAGCTGGCCTGCCAGCGATAGCAATCTCCCAGCCGACCAATCTCCAACAGCCCACACCCAATCCAACTGTAGGAGTGAGCCTGCTCGCGATAGCGACCTCAAAACCAGCCAATCTCTAACTGCCCACAACCAATCCACTGTGGGAGCTGGCTTGCCAGCGAAGGCGGCCTGATAGCCAACCAACCTCCAACAGCCCCCACCCAATCCAACTATAGGAGTGAGCCTGCTGGCGATAGCCACCTCCCAGCCAGCCAGTTTTCGGCCGCTGTACTCAATTCCTATATTCGCGGCGCTTACGGATCGGCACCGTGCAGCAGCCAATCGAGCAACAGGCTGCTGTCGCGCGGTGATGGTGTTTCACTCGGTGGCGCGGGACGCGTGTTGGCGAGGCACAGGATCGGTCGATCCGGGTCGCTGTCGAGGAAGCTGACCCACACCTCACTGCCGGCGCGGGGCAACTGGTGGGTGGCGAGCCGGCCGGCGCCGGTCAGTGCGATTGGCAGCCACAGGCATGCAGACTCAGTTGTCTGCGCCGGCCAGAGGTTGACGCCGATGCGCCCGCGATCATCCAGTTGCGCGGGCTGGCCGGGCGATCCCAGCACTTGTGCCAGATGGTAGCCGCCGATGTTCGGGCGCGGCTGTGCCAATGGCGGGCGAAAATCGCTTGACCAGGGCAGGGCAGTGAAGTCGTTTCGATAGCGATGCACATCAGTGGTCGGGTCGAGGATCGAGGGGTGCTGGCCCTGGTGGTGCAGTTCGGTGATTAGCCATTGTTCATTGAAGGTATTGATCGGATGCTCGCTGATCTGTAACAGATGCCCGCTGCGCAACGCGCTGCAATCGCAGGTGCCCCGGATCGAGCGCGACTGACAGCGCTGGCGCTGCAGATGGCGACGGCTGCGTTGTTCGGCGTGACGCTGTTCGCCGGACAGGTTCTGCGGTGCGAGTGCGGGCACGGGATGGTTGGCCGCGTCGGTGGCGATGGCCTCCTGCCCGCGGTTGCGAATGCCGTGCGCAGCCATCACCGGTGGCGCGTCATGGCGCTGAAACAGCGTGCTGACGCGCGGTGATGGTGTGTCGTCGGTGATGCCAAACGGCACCGGCAACGGTTCCTGCGGCAGGCTGAGGTTGTCATCGGCAAACACCAGCACATGCCCGTTCGGGTGATGTTCGAAGTGATAGTGGATGCCTTCCTCCTCACACAGCCGTTGCACGAAGGCCAGGTCACTTTCTTCGTACTGGATGCAAAAGGGCCGCGGCGGGTATTGGCCGACGCTCATTTCGATCCGGTAACTGTCCGCCGGCAACTCATGCTCGCTGAGCAATTGCGCGAGGATCGTCGGCACGCTCGTTTGCACGAAGACCCGGCGCCGGGGCGGCTGGTCCAGGCTCAGCAGCAGCGGGACGAGGATCAGCCGGTAGCCGATGCGGTGGCTGGCGCGATGCTCGCAACTGACGCTGTGGATCAGACCGTGGATCCCGTGATCGGCGCCCAGGCGCAGGAACGCCGGTTGGCGCAGCAGACTGCCTGGGGGCAACGCCGGTGCCAGACCGATCATTTCAATTTCGAAGCGAAACGGCTGATTGAGTGCTTCCTTGCCACTGAAACGCAAGACCGGCAGGCACAGCGGGCCGTCGGTCAGGGTCAGGGTGAACGGGCTTTCCTTATCATTGAGCATTCGTACGGGCTCTGTGGGCAATACGGACGGCAGAGGGTACGAAAACGCGAGCACGAATGGTCATGGCTGGTGGGCTTTTCAGAATCGCCCTACAAGTCGTGGTGACGATGTCGATTCAACAATGATTTTTTTGGTCGATTGCCGACTTTAGGCCGTATAAACTTGGCGCCACGCGTCGGCCAATAGATGTCTCGGCGCCACAGATCAAGAGAGTGAGTAATGGGCGCACAGTGGAAGGTTAAACACAAAGAAGCGGCAGCCAACGCCAAGGGCAAGATCTTCGGCAAACTGGTGAAAGAAATCACCATCGCTGCCCGCAACGGTGCCGATACCGCCACCAACGCACACCTGCGTCTGGTGGTCGAGCAGGCCAAGAAAGCCTCGATGCCCAAGGAAACCCTGGACCGCGCCATCAAGAAAGGCGCCGGCCTGCTGGGCGAAACCGTGCAGTACCACCGCGTGACGTACGAAGGTTTCGCGCCGCATCAGGTTCCGTTGATCGTCGAGTGCGTCACCGACAACATCAACCGCACCGTCGCGGAAATCCGCGTGGCGTTCCGCAAGGGTCAACTGGGCGCTTCCGGTTCGGTGGCCTGGGACTTCAACCACGTCGGCATGATCGAAGCGTCGCCGGACACCCCGGACGCCGATCCGGAAATGGCCGCGATCGAGGCCGGTGCCCAGGACTTCGAGCCGGGCGAAGAGGGCGCGACCCTGTTCCTGACCGATCCGACCGACCTCGACGCCGTGCAGAAAGCCCTGCCTGAGCAAGGCTTCACGGTGCTGTCGGCCAAACTCGGCTACCAGCCGAAGAACCCGGTCAGCGGCCTGAGCGCCGAGCAGATGGCTGAAGTTGAAGCGTTCCTCGAAGGCCTCGACAACCACGACGACGTGCAGGACATGTTTGTCGGTCTGGCGGGCTGATTTGCTGCAAAGATAAACTGTGGCGAGGGAGCTTGCTCCCGCTCGGCTGCGCGGCAGTCGTTGTTTTTGGGACGGCTTTGCCGTCCAGCGGGAGCAAGCTCCCTCGCCACAGGATTTGCGTCAGTTAAAGCGTTTCCAGGACCTCGATCACTTCGCTGAACCCCGGCCGCGCCAGCACGTCCGGCTGACAGCAACGCTGTTCCAGCGCCTCCAGCACCTCGCGTTGTTCATCGCTCAACCCCGAGTCGACGCGCGCCAGCAATTCCCCGAGCAGAACCCCGAACGCCCGCACTTCGATGCGTTGCAGTGCCCGGGTTTCCAGGTTGTCGGTGGTGGCATGGAACGACGCCGCGCCGAAATCCCCGAGCAAGCAATCGCCCTGATCGTTCAGCAGAATGTTGTGGCCGTAGAGGTCGCCGTGGGTGATGCCCTGTTGATGCAAGTGCTCGGCCGCCGAAGCGATGCCCTTGGCAATGTTCAGCGCCACTTCGGCACTGAAGCGGCAGTCCTCGGCATACACATCCCGCGAGCAGCTCGCCAGGCTCGGCAATGCCGCCAGGTTGCGAAAGCTTGGGTCGATCAGTTGCATCACCAGCCCCTTTTGGCCATCGGGATGCCCGTGAATACGGCCTTCCACGCGGATGAGGTTCGGGTGCAAGCCCGCGGTGATGCAGGCGTTCATCTCGTGCAGCGGCGAACCGTCGCTGGTCATTTCACCTTTATAGAGCTTCACCGCGACCGGCACCTGCGAGCCGTCGGCGCGCTGCCACTGCGCCCGGGAAATCACCCCCGAGGCGCCTTCGCCCAGCCGTTGTTCCAGACGCAGCGCTGACCAGTCGATCAGCGGCGTGGCTTCCAGCGCGGCGGCATCGGCTTCGGTCTCCAGCGGATTGCCGGCATACGCCAGCCAGGTCAGGCTCGGCAGGGTCAGCAGCCACTGCGGCAGTTCACGCATCTGGTTGGCGGCGATGCGGATCAGCTCCAGGCGATGGCACTGGCTCATTGAGGCGGGCAGCGCTTGCAGGCGATTGCCCGCCAGCAGCAGTTTTTGCAGATACGGGCGCTCACCCAGTTCGGTGGGCAGGCTTTCGATGCAGTTGTCGGTCAGGATCAACCAGCGCAGCAGCGGCGGCAGTGCTGGGCCCGGCACGTGGCTGATGCGGTTGGCCTTGAAGCCGATCATCGTCAGCGCCGCGCATTTTCCGACGCATTCCGGCACCTCGGTGAAGTGGTTGTCCGAGCAAAACAGAATGCGCATCCTGGTCAGGCGGTGCAGATCATCGGGCAGACTGCTCAAGGCGTTGCCGCTGAGGTTGAGTACCTCCAGGGTATCGGCCAGCTCGAAAATCTCCCGGGGGAACTCGGTCAGGCCGCAAGACAGATCCAGCCGGGTAATGCCCGACAACTCGCCGGCGCGCAATTGAGCAAGGGTGTGCATGGGGATGTTCACTATCAAAGGAAAGAAGCGCCGGGCGCTCGGAATGGGCGACATGATAACGGCAAAGCCGGGATTTGCATTGATCTGAACTGGAGGCCCCTTTAATTCCTGTGGGAGCGAGCCTGCTCGCGAAGGCGGAGTGTCAGTTGGCGAAATATTGGCTGACAGGACGCTTTCGCGAGCAGGCTCGCTCCCACAAGGGACTTGAGTGGATCAGTGGGTTTCCTGCAACTGCCCCAGGCGACTGCGGGTGCGCGCCAGATCGATGGCATTCCCGCCAAGGGCCTCGCGCAGTGGCAAGCGGCTGAGCAGGGTCAGGTGCTTGTCCTGGTCGTAGAGCACGTCGATCAGGTTGATGAAGCGCTGTTGTGCGGCGATCGAGCACTCACCGAGTTCCGGCAGGTCGTCGATGATCCACTGGTCGAAACGCCGACACAGCTCCAGATAATCCATCACCGCTGTCGGTTGCTCGCACACGTCGCTGAAGGCGAAAGCGACCCGGCTGCCATCGCACAGGCGCGCCTGAACGTGTCGGCTGCCCACCGGCAACGCAATGGCCGGGGCACCTTCGGGCGGCAGGTTCAGCGCTTGGCGCTGGGTTGCGGTGGCTGGCCACACATAGTGGCCCTGCGTGAAAACCTGATGCGCATGGTTGCTCGCCTGGCTGCGGTAATCGTGCGGGCCGCCGACCTCCATCACTTGCATTCGGGCGTTGATCAATTCGATCACCGGTTTGAAGCGCGCGTGATAGAGCGGGTTGGGCAGCAAGCCTTCCGGCGGATAGTTGGAGGTCACCAGCAGCAGAATTCCGCGCTGAAACAAGGCCTTGAACAGCCGAGTGATGAGCATCGCATCGCCGATGTCATGCACATGAAATTCGTCGAAACACAGTACCCGGCAATCATCTAACAGCTCGTCGAGGGTGACGCCGAGAGCGTCGTCCTGTTCGCGATGGTGGAACATGCCCTGATGCAGCCGGGCGAAGAATTCATGGAAATGCACGCGCTGTTTCTGCGCGGTCGGCAGTGCCTGGAAGAAACCGTCGAGCAGCCAGCTCTTGCCGCGTCCGACCGCGCCATGCAGGTACAGGCTCGGCGGCGTTTGCGGCTTGGTGCCGAACAACAGGCTGGCCTGCTGCGCCATGCAATCGATCACCCGCTGCTGGCTGTGGCTGAGGGTGTAACCCTGACCATGGGCCTTGTGCCGGAAATAGTCCCGGATCGACTGGGCATTCGCGTCATGCCCGGCATGCGCGGGCCGGCCCTTGGCGAACCAGCGGCGCAGCGCCGACCAGCGTAGGGTCAGTGGCGATCGTTTGGGCGCTCGAGAGGGCACAGTGCAGTCACTCCGTGTTCATCAGACCGGCGCCCGGGAGCGCGGCGCCGTAGTGTAACCAGAGGCTGCGCCCGGCTTCCATCGCGGCTAGTCGACTGTGGGCGATCACTGAACAGATTTGTGCGGGACGTACAGCTATTTTCAGCGATGTAATTCGCCGTGTTGCCAAACTTTCGAAACATATCCCGGCAGATCCATGGATCCAATCGACTGGCGGATTCGTTGTCCGTTGCTACCCTGAAACACAGTAACGTCATCCAGGATGTTCCCTCACAAGGAATGGGACAGTGATTGTACGTGTGGTGATGGTCCTGCTCGGGGTGCTTGGGGTCTCGGTGCATGCGGCGGATCTTCAGGTCGAAGTCCGCGTTGACGTGCAGCGTGGCTGCCAGTTGATCGGCCAACAGCGCGAGGCGGGTATCGAACAATTGGGCGTGCTGGATTTCGGCAGTATTGCGCGTCTCGACGACCCGGCCGGGCCACTGGGTGCGGCGCTGACCAACCAACGGTTGCCACGTCTGGAATGCAACCCTGACACGCCGTATCAACTGCGGGTCGACGGTGGCCTGCATGGTGGCGTTGGCGAGGTTCGCTACATGGCGGGGGCGGCGGGGAGCCAGCCGATTCCATATCGGCTGTATCAGGACGCGGCGCGCCGGGTGCCGCTGGTGGTGAACGTGCCAGTCAGCGGCCGGGTGCCGGACACCGGCACGGTGGAGTTGCCGCTTTACGCGCGGATCGGGCGTCTGGCGCAGGTGCCGCAGGTCAGCCGCTATTCGGATCTGGTGAAAGTCACCGTGACTTGGTGAGTGCAGGATTTCAGGCAATCCGCTGGAGGCGGATTGCGCAGGGAAGGGGCGTTCAATCCTGAACGCAAGGTACGCAGGCATCCTGAAGGAGTAGGACGGACGCTATGACAGGCAAGCACTGGATGGTTATCGCCACGGGTACGTTGCTGTTGCTCGCTGACGACGCACAGGCGGCGATCAGTGGGCAGATCAATGCGCGGCTGATCCTGATCGCCGGGTGCGAAGTCACCAACAGCGCCACCCCGGCGATCCCGGTGAGCAATCTGGGCACCCTCGATTTCGGTCAGCAGGGGCCGACCTGGAACGCGCCGATCAAGGCCAGTCTCGACGGCGACAGCAGCGGCAAGCTGAACGTCGCCTGCAATCCCTCGGTCACCGGTTTCACCGTCACCATCGACGGCGGCAGCCACGGCGACGGCACCACCCGCCGCCTGAGCAACGGGCGCCAGACCCTGCCTTATCAACTCTTTCTGGATGCCTCCGGTAGCCAGCGCTACAGCATTGGTCAACAACACAATTTCGCTGTCACCAGCGGTGCGCAGATACCGATTCCGGTGTTTGGCACGGTGGTGGCGAATACCCGCGCGGTTCCGGCAGGTGTCTACACCGACACGCTGACGGTGACGCTCGACTGGTAACCCCGTAGAGGACGGACACCATGCGCAAGTTTGCATCAAGGATAGGTTTGTCGTTGCTCGGCCTGACGCTGGTTTCCAGTGCCCACGCCGCCACCACGGTCACCGGCCAGATCACCGCCAGCCTGACCCTGATCAGCAGCTGTCAGGTCAACGGTGCCGGCGGTTCCACCGGGCTGAACTTTGGTGCGCTGAACTTCGGCACCGCCAACAGCCTGTTCACCACCGCGAGCGGGCAGGTTCTGGGCGGTGGCGGCGGGGCGCTGTCGATTCTCTGCTCCAGCGGCACGACCCCGGTGGTCAAGGTGCGTGCGGGTGCTCACGATGGGCAGTCGCCGGGCGGCGCTCGCGCGCTGTACGACGGTGTCGCCAACTACGTGCCGTACGACTTCTACACCGATGCCGGGCATTCGCAACTGCTGCCGATCGACGGCACGATCAACCTGGCGACCAGCACTGGCGTGGCGCAGACGGTGAATATCTACGGTCAGGCGGTGGGCAAGGCCGGGTTGCCGGCGGGGACGTACACCGACACCGTCGCTGTTGAATTGACGTTCTGATGCCATGCGCCGCCAAGGCTGTGCCGCGCTGCTCCTGCTCTGTGCGGGTAGTGTGCCGCTGTCACTGGGGGCGGCGACCAGCCAGAGCTTTCAGGTCAGCGCGACCATCACGCCGGGATGCCTGGTGGTGGGCGGGGTGTCGAATTACGGCGGACTGAATTTCGGTTCGAGTTCGGCCCTCGCGACCGGCACGGTGCAAGTGGCATTGACCGGCGGCGTACAGTTGCAATGCACGCCGGGGGTGGCACTGAACATGACGGTCGATGGCGGCCAGTACAACAGCAGCGGTCGCCACATGCAGATCAACAGCGGCAGTGCGCGGGTGGCGTATGCGCTGTTCCGCGATGCGGCTTACAGCCAGAGCCTGGGCATCGGCCAGAGCGTGGCGGTGGCCTATAGCGATGCGAACAACATCAGCCTGCCGATTTACGGTCAGGTGCAATTGCCGGGCAATCAGCCCGGGGGGACATACAGCGACGTGTTGCAGGTGCAGCTGTCGTGGTAAAGCGACATTTGAATGGCCGACAAGGAGCAGGTTCATGGGGGCAGTTACGTCTGGGCATTCGTTGTTGCAGGGCGCGTTGCTGGCGCTGGTCATGCTCGGGGCCGGCCATGCGCAGGCCGCCAGTTCGGTGCTGATCTGGCCGATCGATCCGGTGCTGGAGGCCGATCAACAGGCCAGTGCGCTGTGGCTGGAAAATCGTGGCACGGAAACCGCCAACCTGCAGATCCGGGTGTTCGGCTGGAGCCAGAGCGGCTTTGCAGAGCAGTACCAGAACCAGCGCGACGTGATCGGCAGCCCGCCAGTGGCGAAGATCGAGCCGGGGCAAAAACAACTGGTGCGCCTGACCCGGACCAAGGATGTGCCGCCGGGGCAGGAACTGGCCTACCGGATCATCATCGACGAAATCCCTTCTGCCCAGCCGCCGGCTTCCGAGGGCGGCAAAACCGCAGCCGCGATCCGCTTTCAGATGCGCTATTCGGTGCCCTTGTTTGCCTACGGCGCGGGGCTGTGGAGCAAGGAAGACAGCACCCGCCCGCGTGATCCCAAGGGTATCGGTGTGCCGCAACTGAGCTGGCGCACGGTGGCGGTGGACGGTCGACCGTATATCGAAGTGCGCAATCAGGGCGCGGTGCATGCGCGGCTGACCGACGTGGTGATCAAACAGGGTGGACAGAGCAAGCCATTAGCCGAGGGGTTGCTGGGTTATGTGCTGCCGGGCGCGGTGATGCGCTGGCCGGCACCTGGGGCGTTGGCGAGTGAGTCGGCGTTGCAAGTGCGAGTCAATGGCGGGGCGCAGGTGCAGAGCATTGCGCCGGGACGCTGAAAAGGGAGCCATGCCGAGTGGACTTTTGTGGCGAGGGAGCTTGCTCCCGCTGGGTTGCGATGCAGCCCCAAGCCATGTCAGGCAGTTCGCTTAAACAGTTCTGACGACGGCTGTGCCGCCGAGCGGGAGCAAGCTCCCTCGCCACAATGAATGCATTGTATCGTCAAAATTCCAGAGAAAGATAACTGGCTTTGGCAAGAGTGGCATCAGGAGGATCGAGTCCATTGACGGACGTAAAGCGTGTATGAGCCCGGGATGGGCTCGTCGTATTCAGCGTCCGTTGTGGCTCATGACCGGCGCGTGTTGCCTGATGTTCGTGCAACCATCCGAGGCCGGCGAACTGCCGCCACCGCCCAGCGGCATGGAGGCCGTGAGTGATGCACAGTTGTTTCTGGAGTTGGTGGTCAATCAGATGAACACCGGGCGGGTGGTGGCGGTGCAGCAACGTGACGGGCATCTGTTTTTGCCGGCCAGCGTATTGGCTGAAACCGGGATGAAATTGCCGGGCAATCCTGGTGCTGAAGTTGCTCTCGACGGCCTGCCTGGACTGCACAGCGAATACGACAGTGTCGGCCAGCGCCTGCTGCTGGTGGTGCCACCGCAGTGGCTGCCGGATCAGTTCATCGGTAATCGCGAGAACTATCCGCGCACCCCGGCGCTGAGCAGTTTCGGCGCGTTGTTCAACTATGACCTGTACCTCAACGACACCGACGATGCCGGCACTTATCTGGCGGCGTGGAACGAGGTGCGGCTGTTCGATAGCTGGGGCACGTTGTCCAACACCGGGCAGTACCGGCGCACCTTGTCCGGCGATTCGGTCAGCACACTGGACAACGGCTACCTGCGCTACGACACCACCTGGCGTTACTCCGACGACGAGCGAATGCTCACCTACGAAGGCGGGGACGTGATCAGTGGCGCCTTGCCTTGGAGCAACTCGGTGCGTCTGGGCGGTGTGCAGTTCTCGCGGGACTTTGCCGTGCGTCCGGATCTGGTCACCTATCCGTTGCCGCAGTTCGCCGGTGAGGCCGCGGTGCCGTCGTCGGTGGATCTGTTCATCAACGGCTACAAGTCGAGCAGCACCGACCTGCAACCGGGTCCGTATACCCTGACCAACATTCCCTTCATCAACGGCGCCGGTGAGGCCGTGGTGGTGACCACCGATGCGCTGGGGCGGCAGGTGTCGACCACGGTGCCGTTCTATGTCACCAGCAGTCTGCTGCAAAAAGGCCTGAGTGATTTCTCGGTGGCGGCCGGTACGTTGCGCCGCGATTACGGTTTGAAGGACTTCAGCTATGGCCCTGGCATGACTTCCGGCAGCCTGCGCTATGGTGTCAGCGACAGCTTCACCCTGGAAAGCCACGCCGAAGCGGCTGACTCGCTGACCCTCGGCGGGATCGGCGGCAATTGGCGTCTGGGCAATTTCGGCGTACTCAACAGCGCCATCAGTCAGAGCCGATTCGACGGCGACGGCGGCGAGCAGTTGAGTCTCGGTTATCAGTACAGCAGCCAGCGCTACAGTTTTTCCTGGCAGCGCCTGCAACGCCGCGATCAGTACGCCGACCTCAGCGTGATCGACAGCCCTTATATCAGCCTCAGCCGGCGCAGCGAGCAGGCGACCCTGAGCGTCAACCTAGAGCGCTGGGGCAGCCTCGGTGCCGGTTATTTCGACGTGCGCGCGGCGGACGATTCGCGCACGCGTCTGCTCAACCTGAGCTGGAGCAAGCCGCTGTGGCGCAACAGCAGCCTCTATCTGTCGGCCAATCGCGAGATCGGCGATAGCCACTGGGCAGTGCAGGCGCAACTGGTGATCCCGTTCGATCTGCGCGGCAGCCTGGCGATCAGCAGCGAGCGCAGCAAGACCGGGCAGAGTCAGCAGCGGGTCAATTACAGTCGTTCGGTGCCAACCGAGGGCGGGGTCGGTTTCAATCTGGGGTATGCCAAGGGTGATGGTCCCGATTATCGCCAGGCCGACGTGACCTGGCGTCTGCAATCTGTGCAGTTGCAGGCCGGGGTTTACGGCACGTCCGAGGCCGAGACCCGTTGGGCCGATGCCAGTGGCTCGCTGGTGTGGATGGACCGCCAGGTGTTCGCCGCCAATCGCATCGACGACGCGTTTGTGGTGGTCAGCACCGATGGTTTCGCCGACATTCCGGTGCGCTACGAAAACCAGCAGGTCGGTCAAACCGATAAAAACGGCCACTTGCTGGTGCCGTGGAGCAGCGCGTACTACCGCGGCAAATACGAAATCGATCCGCTGAATCTGCCGGCCAACGTACGCAGCCCCAACGTCGAACAACGCATCGCCGTACGCCGTGGCAGCGGTTATTTGCTGGAGTTTCCACTGACCCGGGTGATCGCTGCGAGTATTGTGCTGGTAGATGCGCAGCAACGCGAGCTGCCATTGGGTGCGGGTGTGCTGCACGAGCAGAGTGGCGCGCGCACGGTGGTCGGTTGGGACGGCTTGGTCTATCTGGAAAACCTCCAGGCGCAGAACTCGTTGCAGGTGACGCTGGCCGACGGCAAGACCTGCAACGCGCAATTCGCCGTGGACATGCAGCAAAGCCAGGTGCCGCTGATCGGCCCGTTGGTGTGCCAATGAACGCGGCGCGGATTTGCCTGTGTCTGGCGTTACTGTTGCCGGGGATGGCGCAGGCCTTGTGTTCGGTGGTCAGCACCACTCCGGCGGCGTTCGGTTCGATCAGTTCGATTGCCGTGCGCACCACGACGCAGCCCAGTTCCACGCTCAATGCCGGGTTGAGTTGTACCGGTTCGCTGTTGTCATTGCTGACCAGCAACGACCATTTCTACGCCACCATCACCTCGACCCAGAGTGGTTTGCTCGGGCCGAGCGGCGACGTCATCGGCTACACGATCTACGCCAACAACAGCACCAGCTACCCGGTCACCCGTGGCACCGCATTCGACTTCGCCCGCAACGGCATCATCGATGCCTTGGGGCTGCTCAACGGCACCACCCCGAAAACTGTGCCGCTGTATCTGGGCACGACCATTGGCAGCAACGTCGCCGCCGGGGTCTATACGGAAACCCTGAGCATTTTCTGGAACTGGAATTACTGCTCCGGGATCGGTATCGGCAGTGTTTGTCTGGGGCGCGACATCAATAGCGGTACCGCGACGTTGACCGTGAACCTGACCGTGTCCAACGACTGCACGATTACTGCGCCGAACATTGCCTTTGGCAGTGCGCCGGTAATCAGTGCCTTTACCCCGGTGACCGGGCAGACCATCAATCTGGCCTGCACCAAGGGCAGTGCTTACACCGTCGGTTTGAGCGACGGACAGAACCCGGCTAGTGTCGGCGGCCGGCGGCGGATGATTTCCGGGAGCAACTATCTGGCCTACGACATCTTCAAAAGCGCTGGCACCACTCGTTGGGGCAGTGTCGGCAGCGCACGCCGGTCGAGCACCGATGCCGAGGTGAATCCGGGGAATGGGCTGGGCACTGGGAGCCAGATTTTCAATTACAACGCGAAAATCTACACCGATCAGACCACGCCGCCGGCGGGGACGTACCTGGACAATGTGGTGCTCGATGTAGGGTTCTGACTCATACGATGAGCCCGCTCCCACAGGGGGATTGGCGCAGTTTTCACAATGGCAGTGACTGCCTCAATTGCTGCGCCGCCGGCGAGTCCGTCGGGCTGACCATCGCATAGTTGTACCCGCCACCGGACCAGTAATCGGCCTGCAGATCGCCGTCGCTGCGGCTACCGCGTGGCAGGAAGGTGTTCTTCGGTCCCGGTGGCCGCACGTAGAAACTGACCTTGTGGCCGCTGCGATCCTCATACATGACCATCGCCGCCGGGCCTTCGTCGGTGCTGAGCAGCCGGCCGCTGACCGGTTCGAAACCGGCGGATTTCAGATCCGGCAAGCGACTGGCCTGGGTGAAATAGCGGTCGAGCCAATGCTGCATGTCGCCGTCACTGTCGACTTTGTAGTCCGCCGGCAAAATCCCTTGCTGGGCGATCAAACGATAGGCCTGCAAGGCATCGGTCATCGGCAGCATGGAGGAGCGCACGAGGGTCATCTCCCGCGCCTGCCAGCCACTGAAACCGCCGATGCCGACCGCGATCAGCAACACCGCCGCGCTGGCCAGGTGGCGCCGCGACTGACGCTTGAGGCGCTGGCGAATCAGTGCCGGATCGAGCTCCGGATTGGCCGGATGCTGCAAGGCACCGCCCAGGGCTGCGCGCAACAACTGGGCGTCGTGCTGCCAGGCGCGCACTTGCGCGGCGGCTTCCGGGTGAGTGGTCAGCCAGGTGTCGACCAGACGCCGGTCGGCTTCGTTGAGTTGGTTATCGACGTACGCGTGCAGGTCGCGCTCGCTGGGGGGCATGCTGATCATTTGAGTATCCGCAAGGAAGGGCTGCTGATTTCGCCGTCGCTGAGTTGGCGCAAGGCCTGGCGGGCGCGGGACAGGCGCGACATCACGGTGCCGCTGGGGACGTTGAGAATTTGCGCGACTTCCTTGTAGCTCAGGCCTTCGACCGAAACCATCAACAGCAGCGCGCGTTGCTCGCTGGGCAGGCGATCGAAGGCTTGCAGGGTCGATTGCGCGATCACGGTGCGTTCGGTCGAGGGTTCGGCATCGTCGCGACCGGTGAAGAATTCGAGCATCCGCGCATAACGGCGCGAGCGTCGGTGGGCGTCGAGAAATTGCCGATAGAGGATCGCGAACAGCCACGCGCGCACGTCACCCTCGGCGCGTTTCTCGCCCCAGCCGGACAGGGCCCGCTCAAGGCTGGCCTGCACCAGATCGTCGGCGCTGCTGCTGTTGCGGGTCAATGACACGGCAAAGCGGCGCAATCTGGGAATGATTTCTCTCAACTGTTCGTCGAATTCGCTCATGAATTTCTACTAGTCACTACGCTGTGGACTAGGGAGACGTCTGCCGTTCGAGGTTATTCCACGTTCGGAAAAATAAATACCGGGCCATGGAATAAACCCCGATGGGGTGCGTCTTGCTGATTCTTCCTACTTGTGGCCGATGGCCCTGGAGTTATTCATGGTTGATCGCACTTCACCGCCGGGCAGGCCGTCGCGCCCGCCCTTGAGTGCCGCGAGCACAGTGTTGCGCCTGACGGCGATTGCCGTGGTGGTTGCCGCAGTGGCCGGGGCGTTTGCCTACGTGCACGGTAACCTTGACTCACAACGTCTGACGCCAAAGGCGCTGGTCGATGTGCTGGAGAAAAACAACGGCGTGCACCCCGGATTTCGCCGCAATCACGCCAAGGGCGTGTGCGTGATCGGACATTTCGAGAGCAGTGGCGAGGCGCAGGCGTTCTCTTCCGCGCAGGTGTTCAACGAGGCGCAGACCCCGGTGGTCGGACGCTTCGCATTGCCGGCGGGGAATCCCTATGCCCCGGACAGCAGCGTGCCGATCCGCAGTCTGGCGCTGCGTTTCACCCAGGCCAACGGGCAGCAATGGCGCACCGGGATGAACAGCATGCCGGTGTTCCCGGTCGGCACTCCCGAGGCGTTCTATCAGTTGCAGCAGGCACAATCGCCGGATCCGGCCACAGGTAAACCGGATCCGTCGAAAGTCCCGGCATTCTTCGCCGCGCATCCGGAAGCCGTGCCGTTCCTGACGTGGGTGAAGACCGCCAAACCGTCGGCCAGCTATGCCACTGAAACCTACAACAGCGTGAATGCGTTTTATCTTGTTAACGCCAGCGGGCAGAAGCAGGCGGTGCGCTGGAGTGTCACGCCGCTGGCGCGTGATGCCGCCGGTGCCTCGGCGCCGGAGGGTGCGGATTTTCTCGAGAAGGATCTGGTGCAGCGCCTGGCCGAAGGGCCGTTGCGCTGGCAGTTGAATATCACCCTGGCCAACCCTGGTGATCCGGTGAACGACGCCAGCAAAGCCTGGCCCGAGGGCCGCAAGGTGATCAACGCCGGCACGCTGGTGCTGGAGAAGACTCAACCGCAGCTCAGCGGCGAATGCCGTGACATCAACTACGATCCGCTGGTGTTGCCGGCTGGTATCGAGGGTTCCGACGACCCATTGCTCGCGGCGCGTTCCGCCGGTTACGCCGATTCTTATCTACGGCGTACCAGTGAAGTCAGCCAATTGCCCGCCGCCAAACAGGAGGCTCGCCCATGAGCACGCAACCGACTCATTTCGCTCTCTTGGCGCGCCTGCTGCACTGGCTGATGGCGGTGATGATCATCGCCATGTTGTTCATCGGCGCCGGTATGGTCACTTCGGTTTCACAGCGGCATGAGTGGCTGATCCATCTGCATAAACCGCTGGGGATCGCGATTCTGCTGCTGGTGGTGGTGCGCCTGTTGGTGCGGTTTTCCACCCGCCAGCCGCCACTGCCGGACGATCTGCCGGGCTGGCAGGTGCTGGCGGCCAAGGCCTCGCATGTGTTGTTGTACGCGTTGATGCTGGTGCTGCCGCTGCTCGGTTGGGCGATGATCAGTGCGTCCGGGGAGCCGGTGATGCTCAGCAATACCTTGCAGTTGCCGTCGATCCTGCCGGCCGATGCGCAAGTGTTTGCCCTGCTGCGCAAGGCGCATGGCTATCTGGCGTACCTGTTGTTCCTGACTGTGCTGTTGCACCTGGCGGCGGCGCTGTTCCATGGTTGGGTGCGTCGCGACGAGGTGCTCGACAGCATGTTGCGCGGTCGCGATCGCGATTAACCCGTCTGTGTGGCGCACCGCTGGGGTGCGCCACTTTTCACGGTCAGCCACCAATAACCCAGCGCCACTGCATTGATAGCGGCGCCAAGCAGACACACGCCGGTCCAGCCGGCCCAGGCGTACATCGCCGTCGAGGTAATCGAACCCAATGCACTGCCGATCGAATAGAACAGCATGTAGCCGGCGGTGAGGCGGCTTTGCGCTTCGGGGCGCACGCTGTAGATCATGCTCTGGCTGGTGACGTGTACGGCCTGCAAGCCCAGATCGAGGGTGATCACTCCCAGCAACAGCGCCCACAACGAGGACTGGGTCAGGGCGATCGGCAGCCACGAGGCGAGCATCAGCAGCAGCGACAGGCCACTGACCCATTGGCCGAGGCCGCGATCAGCCAGATGTCCGGCGCGCGCGGCGGCGAGTGCACCGGCGGCGCCGGCCAACCCGAACAGGCCAATTTCGCTATGGGATAACGACAGCGGCGGGGCGGCCAGCGGCAGCACCATCGGCGTCCACAGCACCATGGCGCTGGCAAAGGTCAGCAGCGCGAGAATCGCCCGTTGCCGCAGCACCGGCTCTTGCCTGAACAGGCTGAACACCGAAGCGATCAGCGCGCCGTAACGGCTTGCGGGCTGCGCGGCTTCATCCCTGGGCAAGACGCGCAACAGCAGCAGTGCCATCAGCAGCGTCAGCCCCGCCGACAGCAGATAGATCGCCCGCCAACCCGCCAGATCAGCCATGACCCCGGCAATGGTGCGCGCGAGCAGAATGCCGACGACGATGCCGCTGGTGACGACGCCGACCACCCGGCCGCGTTGCGCCGGGATCGCCAGGGTCGCGGCGTAGGCCACCAGCACTTGCGTCACCACCGCGAGCAAACCGGTCAGGGTCATGCCGAGCAGCAACCACACACTGCTGGGCGCCAGCGCGATCATCAACAGCGCGGCGGCCGAGAGCAGGGTCTGGGTGACGATCAGCCGCCGTCGGTTGAGCAGGTCGCCGAGTGGCACCAGCAACACCAGACCGATGCCATAGCCGATCTGCGTCAGGGTAATGACGATGCCGATGGTTGCCGGTGACATGGCGAAGGCATCGGCCATGGCGTCCAGCAGCGGCTGCGCGTAATACACGTTGCCCACCGCCAGTCCACAGGCGACGGCAAACAGCAGCACCACGCTGCTTTTGAGAGGTTGAGATTGCATGCCCTGATTCCTTTTTGGGTTTCAAATTAAAACCAGAATCACGGTAAGCATTCTGGTTTTAATTTGCAACCTTGTTGGTAATGGCGTTTGATTGCGCAAAAAAAAGATCGCAGACACAGCTGCGATCTTTGGGTGGAGCGGGGGAGGGATCAGCGCAGGGTATCGACCATGTCGGCGATGGTGGTCAGCACGTCCTTGCCCAACTGTTTCGAGCGCTTGCCGGACCAGCCCGTTTCTTTGTTCGGATGGTCATCGTGATCCTTGAACGGCATTTCCAGGGTCAGCGACAGGCAGTCGTATTTCTGGCCGACCGCGTTGCAGGCCAGGGTCATGTTGGCCTGACCCGGTTCGTCGCGGGTGTAGCCATATTTGGTCTGGAAGTCTTTCGTGGTGTGCTTGAGGTGCGTGCGGAAATGCTCTTCGAGCTTCTCGATGCGCGGCGTGTAACCCGGGTTGCCTTCGCAACCGGCGGTGAACACGTGGGGAATTTCTTCATCACCGTGTACGTCGAGGAATAGATCGACGCCGTACTTTTCCATCTGCTGTTGTACGAAAAGTACCTCTGGGCTGATGTCCTGACTGGCGCTCTGCCAGGCGCGGTTCAGGTCCTGGCCCATGGCGTTGGTACGCAAATGACCGTGGAAGGCGCCGTCCGGGTTCATGTTCGGCACCAGATACAGATCGGCGCTGGCGAGCAGCTTGTTCAGCACCGGGTCGTCGTGGCGCTCCAGGCGTTCGATCACGCCTTCCATGAACCATTCGGCCATATGTTCGCCCGGGTGCTGTTGCGCGATGATCCAGACTTTGCGCTGGCCTTCGGCGCCGCTGCCCTTGCGCAGCAGCTGAATGTCACGACCCTCGACGCTTTTGCCGGTAGCCAGCAGTTCGGTGCCGGCCTTGGTCAGCGCTTGCTCGATCAGCCAGTCGTGACGACCTCGGCTGTAGGGTTCGAAGTAGGCGAACCAGGCGTGGGTCTGCTCGGCTTCGATGCAGAAGCGCAGGCTGTCGCCTTCGAAACTGGTAGGAATACGAAACCAATTCACATGGTCGTAGGACGCAACAGCCTGATAGCCAGTCCAGGCCTTGTTGTAAGAGGATTGACTGGCGTTGACCAAGCGAAACCAGTGTTCCTGATGAACATGCAGGCCGCTGGCCTTGAAGTGGAACCACTGGAAGTGAGCGCTCCGGGTATCCGGGCGAATGGCCAGAACCGGGTTGAGCGGATTGGAGATGTCGATGACTTGAATGTTGCCGCTGTCGAAGTTGGCGCTGATGTCGAACGAAGATTTGGCCACGGTCATAATCGGTTCCTGAATATGATTTTTATGGCGGCTACTTTACACGCAAGACTGGGGTGAAACCGAGGGAAATTGCGGGTTGCGGTGGGGGGCGTCTTCCGTGACGCGCAAGCAGCTTAGAGACTGTGCGATTGATTCTCAAGTGCTAATTGTCATTAGTTTGCCCCAATCGGGCCGGGCTTTGCTTGCCAAGCGATATTCTTTTGATATTATCCGCGCCATCGAATTTGCAGCACCCAAAGACTTCATTAGCCTGAAGCCATAAGCCCGAAAAACGGGCAAAAAAAGACCCGGCAAAAAGCCGGGTCAAAAACCGTGATTAGCCTGATGAGGAGATAGTCCAGAAGACCGACCTAAGGTCTCTGGTCCATCGACTGATCTCGCGACCAGCTGCTTGCAATAATAATCATTATCATTTGCAAGTCAAATGTTTTTATCTGCTCGATGGGGAAATTCTTTCCTGTCCGTCCGCTTCCCGTATCCGTCAGAGCTGTTCGCCATCAATTGAATGGTCGACCATCGCCCGCGCCATATCCACCATATGCACCACCGAAAATGCCAGGTCGCGGCTCGCGCCCTGCAGGTTTTCGGCTGCCTTGAAGGCGGTGGCGGCTGCGCAGCGCAACAGATCCGACGCGTGCACGAGGGCCTCTTCGCCGCTGAGATGGCGTTTTACATTGAAAAAACGCTCGTCGACCTCGGGTTCTGAAACAGCTGGTTTCAAGTAATAGTCCAGTGCTCGCTGCGCTGCCGCGTTGCCTTGAGGGGAGGTGAACGTGGTGTCCATTTGCAGATCGGGCAAGTCTTTGCTGCTGATATTCATGGTGAAGGGGCACTCCTTGTTCGATTGAAAGTCCGTGCTTCCAGCATAGTACGATGCGTAGTTGTGACGAGGATTTAAATACTACAATATGTGTTTTGCCGGCCGAAGGCGGGGCAAGTAAGGTGCCGCACATGGATAAATGGATTGAGTTGGTCAAGGCCAAAATGAGTGAACTCAAAATCACTCAAACAGAGCTCGGAGAGCGCGTCGGCATGTCCCAAGGCGGGATCGGCCATTGGCTGAACAAACGTCGCGAGCCGGGTATTACGGAAATGAACCGCGTATTGCAGGCGCTGGGAATGGACTTCCTTGAAGTGGTGCTGGTGATTCGCGAGCCGCAGGAGACCGACGATGACGAGATGCCGCTGGCGCAGAAGTACAACCCGTATTTCCGCTATCCGGTCAGCGATTGGCACACGCCGTGCGAATCGCGTGAGAGTGCAACCGCCGCTTACGCCCCGTCACATGACAAGCAGCGCTTCGAACTGACGGACTATCACGCCCGTGGCGCAGCGTTCTGGCTGACCGTGACGGGAAATTCGATGACCGCACCTTCAGGTCAGAGCATCGCCGAAGGCATGCTGATCCTGGTGGACCCGGAGGTGGAGGCGCTGCCCGGCAAACTGGTGATCGCCCAGTGGCAGGGCTGCGACGAAGCGATCTTCCGCAAGCTCGACGAAGAGGGCGGCCAGCGTTATCTGGTACCGCTCAATCCGACCTGGCCCAAAGCCCTGTTCACCGATGAGTGTCGAATCATCGGCGTGGTGGTTCAGGCCACGGCGCGTTTCTAGTCAGATCGATCCTCGCTCGGCGTAGGATCGATCTCCCATTTACTCGGCTTCCAGTTCCACCAAAGCGCTGCCTTCGCCGACCATTTCGCCTTCCTGGCAATACAGCGCTTTGATCACTCCCGCATGGGGCGCGCGAATGCTGTGCTCCATCTTCATCGCCTCCAGCACCACCAGTTGCGCACCGGCCTCGACCGATTGCCCGGCCTCCACCAACACCCGCACGATGCTGCCGTTCATAGGCGCAGTCAGACCGCCCTGATGGCTGTGGCTGGCGTCGACGGCGCTGATTGGGTCGAACATCTGAATACGCCGCAACTCGCCTTCCCATTGCAGGTACAGCGAATCGCCCTGACGAATGGCACGCAAGTTGCGACGTACGCCATCGTGCTCGACGACCAATGCTTCATCCGACAGTTTGGCGTTGTCGGTGCTGCCCAAGGTCAACGCCCGATCCTGACCTTCGCAGCTCAAGTGCAAGGTGACTTCCGCCGGCAACCCTGTGCGCAACCCGCTGTTCAACGCCCACGGCGAACCCAGGTCATCCGCCCGAACAGCGCCCGGCAGACTCTGCGCGAAAGCCTGCGCTGCGGTCTGCCAGAACTCATCGCTCAGCTCACCCGGAGCGGGCAGCAGCGTTTCCTGATAACGCGGAATAAACCCGGTATCCAGCTCCGCGGCGGCAAACGCCGGATGCGCGATGATCCGCCGCAAAAAATTGATGTTGGTCTTCAAGCCGCCAATCGCGAACTCATCGAGCATGCTCAACAGCCGCAGGCGCGCCTGCTCTCGATCTTCGCCCCAAGCGATCAGCTTGCCGAGCATCGGGTCGTAGAACGGCGAAATTTCATCACCTTCTGCAACCCCGCTATCGACCCGACGCCCCGGTCCGGCGGCCGATTCACGATAAAGCTCCAGACGCCCGGTAGCCGGCAGGAAATCATTCGACGGGTCTTCGGCATATAGCCGCACTTCAATCGCATGGCCATTGAGCGGGACCTGATCCTGGGTGATTGGCAACGCTTCACCGCGCGCTACACGAATCTGCCACGCCACCAGATCGAGGCCGGTGATCGCTTCGGTGACCGGGTGTTCGACCTGCAGGCGCGTGTTCATCTCCATGAAGAAAAACTCGCCGCGCGCATCGAGCAGAAACTCCACGGTGCCGGCACCGACATAACCGATTGCCTGTGCCGAACGCACCGCTGCTTCGCCCATGGCTCGGCGCAGTTCCGGGGTCAGGCCCGGGGCCGGGGCTTCTTCGACGACCTTCTGGTGCCGGCGCTGGATCGAGCAATCGCGCTCGTTGAGGTATAGGCAGTTGCCGTGTTGGTCGGCGAACACCTGGATTTCCACGTGACGCGGTTTGAGCAGGTATTTCTCCACCAGCATCCGCGAATCGCCGAACGACGACTGCGCTTCACGTTGCGCCGAGGCCAGGGCTTCGGCCAGTTGGCTGACGTCCTCGACGACTTTCATGCCTTTGCCGCCGCCTCCGGCAGTGGCCTTGAGCAGCACCGGATAACCAATGCGTGCGCAGGCATCGCGGAAGGTTTCGAGATCTTGCGCCTCGCCGTGATAGCCCGGCACCAGGGGCACACCGGCGGTTTCCATCAAGGCCTTGGCCGCAGATTTGCTGCCCATTGCGTCGATGGCCGAGGCGGGGGGACCGAGGAAAATCAGCCCGGCCTGTTCAATGGCACGGGCGAAGCCAGCATTCTCCGACAGAAAACCGTAACCCGGGTGAATCGCCTGAGCGCCGCTGGCCTTTGCCGCTGCGATCAGTTTGTCGATTTGCAGATAGCTGTCGGCGGCTTTGCTGCCCCCGAGATCAACGCGGATATCCGCTTCGCGGCTGTGCCGCGCTTCGCGGTCGGTGGCACTGTGCACGGCGACGGTGGTCAGGCCCAGCGCCTTGGCGGTACGCATGACCCGGCAAGCGATTTCGCCACGGTTGGCCACCAGCAGGGTGGTGAGAACAGGTGCGCTCATCAACGCGGCTCCTTGGTGGTGGATGCGGCTTGCCAGCTTGGCGGACGTTTTTGCAGAAAGGCGCGCAAGCCCTCCTGGCCTTCAGGGCTGACGCGGATGCGCGCGATGGCGTTTTCGGTATAGCGGCGCAGCGCTGGGGTCAGCGCGCCGTTGCCGACTTCGCGCAGCAGATCCTTGCTGGCGCGCATCGCGGCGGGACTGTTGAGCAGCAGGTTGTCGATCCATTGCTCGACGGCTTGATCAAGCTCGGCGGCCGGGTAGCTCTCGGACAACAAACCAATTTCCCGCGCACGCTGCCCGCCGAAGCGCTCGGCAGTCAGCGCATAACGACGCGCGGCACGTTCGCCGATGGCCTGCACCACGAACGGACTGATCACCGCCGGCGCCAGGCCGATGCGCACTTCCGACAGACAGAATTGCGCGTCATCGGCGCCGATCGCCATGTCGCAGCAACTGATCAGGCCTAGCGCGCCGCCGAACGCCGCGCCTTGCACCACGGCCACGGTCGGGATTTTCAGCTTGGCGAGGTTGTACATCAGCTCCGCCAATTCGCGGGCGTCGTCGAGGTTGGTGTGGTAATCGAGTTCGGCCGATTGCTGCATCCACGCCAGATCGGCGCCGGCGCTGAAGTGTCTGCCACGCCCGCGCACCAACAGGAAACGCAGGCTGGCGTCGCTGGCAACCTTGTCCAGTGCGAGGATCAGTTCGCGGATCATTTCGGCGTTGAACGCGTTGTTCTTTTCCGCACGGTTGAGCCACAGGGTGGCGAAACCCCGTGGGTCGTTGTGCAGTTCGAGGGTGTTGAAGTCGCTCATATTCATCCGTCTCCACGGTTCTTGTGGGAGCTGCCTATGCACCTGGATTACGATTGCTGCGCAATCGAACGGGAGCAAGCTCCCTCGCCACACAAGCCCGCTCCCACAAAAAGCATCACATCCGGAACACGCCGAAGCGGCTCGGTTCGATAGGCGCGTTCAACGACGCGGACAAGGCCAGGGCCAGCACATCACGGGTCTGCGCCGGGTCGATGACGCCGTCGTCCCACAGTCGTGCGCTGGAGTAGTAGGGGTGACCCTGCTCTTCGTACTGATCGAGGATCGGTTGCTTGATCTCGGCTTCCTGCGCGGCGCTGAAGGCTTGGCCACTGCGTTCGGCCTGCTCGCGCTTGACCTGCACCAGCACCCCCGCAGCCTGTTCGGCGCCCATCACGCCGATGCGCGCATTCGGCCACATCCACAGGAAGCGCGGATCGTAAGCGCGCCCGCACATGCCGTAGTTACCGGCGCCGAAACTGCCGCCGATGATCACGGTGAATTTCGGCACTTTGGCGCAGGCCACAGCGGTCACCAGTTTGGCGCCGTGTTTGGCGATGCCGCCGGCCTCATATTTCTGGCCGACCATGAAGCCGGTGATGTTCTGCAGGAACAGCAGCGGAATGCCGCGCTGGCAGGCCAGTTCGATGAAGTGCGCGCCTTTTTGCGCGGCTTCGGCGAAGAGGATGCCGTTGTTGGCGAGGATCGCGATCGGGTAGCCATGCAGGTGCGCAAAACCGCAGACCAGGGTGGTGCCGAACAGCGCCTTGAATTCATCGAACACCGAACCGTCGACCAGCCGCGCAATCACTTCGCGCACGTCGAATGGCTGTTTGGCGTCGGCCGAAACCACGCCATATAACTCGTCGCTGGCGTACAGCGGCGCAATCGGCGTGCGCTGCTGCACTTCGCCGAGCTTGCGCCAGTTGAGGTTGGCGACGCTGCGGCGGGCGAGGGCGAGGGCGTGCTCGTCGCTCTCGGCGTAATGGTCGGCCACGCCGGAAATCTTGCAGTGCACATCCGCACCGCCCAAGTCCTCGGCGCTGACCACTTCACCGGTCGCGGCTTTCACCAGCGGTGGGCCGGCAAGGAAGATCGTCGCCTGATTGCGCACCATGATCGCTTCGTCCGCCATTGCCGGCACATAGGCGCCGCCCGCGGTGCACGAGCCCATGACCACGGCGATCTGCGGAATGCCCATCGCGCTCATGTTGGCCTGGTTGAAGAAGATCCGGCCAAAGTGTTCGCGATCCGGGAACACCTCGTCCTGACGCGGCAGGTTGGCGCCGCCCGAGTCCACCAGATAGATGCACGGCAGGCGGTTCTGCTGGGCGATGGTCTGCGCACGCAGGTGTTTTTTCACGGTCAGCGGGTAGTACGAGCCACCTTTCACTGTCGCGTCGTTGGCGACGATCATGCACTCGACGCCTTCGACACGGCCGATCCCGGCAATCACCCCGGCGGCCGGTACGTCTTCGCCATACACGGCGTGTGCGGCGAGCTGGCTGATCTCGAGAAACGGCGAGCCCGGATCGACCAGGCGGTTGATGCGTTCGCGGGGGAGCAACTTGCCCCGCGAGGTGTGACGTTCCTGGGCTTTCGCGCCGCCGCCCTGCGCCACTTGGGCGAGCAGGGTGTGCAGCGCGTCGACCTGTTCAAGCATCGCCGCGCTGTTGGCGGCGAACTCCGCTGAACGGGGATTGAGCTGAGTATGCAGGATAGCCATGTGCAGCTCCGTTTAGCGGGTTTCGTTGAACAGTTCGCGGCCGATCAGCATGCGCCGGATCTCACTGGTGCCCGCGCCGATTTCGTAAAGCTTGGCATCACGCAGCAGACGCCCGGCCGGGAATTCGTTGATGTAGCCGTTGCCGCCAAGAATCTGGATCGCGTCGAGGGCCATTTGCGTGGCGCGTTCGGCGGTGTAGAGGATCACCCCGGCGGCGTCCTTGCGCGTGGTTTCGCCACGCTCGCAGGCCTGAGCGACTGCATACAGGTAGGCGCGACTGGCGTTGAGCTGGGTGTACATGTCGGCGACTTTGCCCTGGATCAGCTGGAATTCGCCGATGCTCTGGCCGAACTGCTTGCGATCGTGGATGTACGGCACGATCAGGTCCATGCACGACTGCATGATCCCGGTCGGGCCGCCGGACAGCACCACGCGTTCATAATCGAGGCCACTCATCAGCACTTTCACGCCGCCATTGAGCACGCCGAGGATATTTTCTTCTGGCACTTCGACGTCATCGAAGAACAGCTCGCAGGTGTTGGAACCGCGCATGCCGAGCTTGTCGAACTTGTTGCTGCGGCTGAAGCCTTTCCAGTCGCGCTCGATGATGAACGCGGTGATGCCGTGCGGGCCTTTTTCCAGGTCGGTCTTGGCGTAGATCACGTAGGTGTTGGCGTCAGGGCCGTTGGTGATCCAGGTCTTGCTGCCATTGAGCACGAAGCGGTCGCCGCGCTTGTCGGCGCGCAGTTTCATCGAAACCACGTCGGAACCGGCGTTCGGCTCGCTCATGGCGAGGGCGCCGACGTGTTCGCCGCTGATCAGCTTCGGCAGGTATTTGGATTTCTGTTCGTGGTTGCCGTTGCGGTTGATCTGGTTGACGCAGAGATTGGAGTGCGCGCCGTAGGACAGCGCCACGGAAGCCGAGCCGCGGCTGATTTCTTCCATCGCCACCACATGCGCCAGGTAACCCAGGCCCGCACCGCCGTACTCTTCCGGCACGGTGATACCCAGCAGGCCCATGTCACCGAATTTGCGCCACATGTCGGCCGGGAACAGGTTGTCGCGGTCGATCTGCGCGGCGCGTGGGGCGATCTGATCGGCGACGAAGGACTGAACCTGATCGCGCAGCATGTCGATGGTTTCACCGAGGGCGAAGTTCAGGGATGGGTAGCTCATGGGTCACCTTTTGGCTTTTTTGTAGGGTGGGGAGGGCGGTCAATGGCTCTCACCTTTACGTTAACGTAAGCCTGTGACGAATGGCTGTCAATCACCCTTTACGTTAACGTCAACTTGAGCGAGAGTAGGGGCAGTTCAGGATTGAAAGCGGAGTGCTTTTGGTGGGAGCGGGCTTGCTCGCGAATGCAGTGTGTCAGCCTATACATCTGGCGACTGATCCTCCCCATTCGCGAGCAAGCCCGCTCCCACCCGAAGCAAAATCCCGGTAAACCCACTAATAAAGACAATAGGGGTAGTCATGGATCAACCCAGTGCAAACCCGCAGCGCAGCTACACCCGTGGCTCACAGGACAAAGCCTTGCTGGCGATGACCATCGGGCAGAAGTTCGATCAGACTGTCGCGCAACACCCGTACGGCGAGGCGCTGGTCGTAAGGCATCAGCAGTTGCGTTATACCTGGCAGCAACTGGCCGATAGCGTCGACCTGCACGCCAGAGCCTTGCTGGCGCTGGGTTTGCAGGCGGGAGATCGGCTCGGCATCTGGGCGCCGAACTGCGCGCAGTGGTGCATCACGCAAATCGCCACGGCGAAGATCGGCGTGATCCTGGTCAACATCAACCCGGCCTACCGCAGCTCCGAACTAGAATACGTGCTCAAGCAGTCCGGTTGCCAGTGGCTGGTGTGCGCCGGCGCTTTCAAGTCCTCCAACTACCACGCCATGCTGCAAGGGCTGGTACCGGAACTCGCCGAGCAATCCATCGGCCATTTGTGCAGCGAACGTCTGGCGGATTTGCGCGGGGTGATCAGCCTCGACGCACAGCCACCGTCGGGCTTCCTGCCGTGGTTGCAACTGGCCGATCTGGCGAGCAGTGTTTCGCCCGAACAACTGCGTGAACGCAGCGACAGTCTGCACTTCGATCAACCGGTGAATATCCAGTACACCTCCGGCACCACCGGTTTCCCCAAGGGCGCGACCCTCAGTCACTACAACATCCTCAACAACGGTTACATGGTCGGCGAAAGCATCGGCCTGACCCCGAGCGACCGCCTGGTGATCCCCGTGCCGCTGTATCACTGCTTCGGCATGGTCATGGGCAACCTCGGCTGCATCACCCACGCCAGCACCATGATTTATCCCAACGACGCGTTCGACCCGTTACTGACCCTGCAAACCGTCGCCGAAGAACAAGCCACCGGCCTCTATGGCGTGCCAACCATGTTCATCGCCATGCTCGATCAGCCGCAGCGGGCCGAGTTCGACCTGTCGACCCTGCGCACCGGGATCATGGCCGGCGCCACTTGCCCGATCGAGGTAATGCGCCGGGTCATCAGCGAGATGCACATGAGCGAAGTGCAGATTGCCTACGGCATGACCGAGACCAGTCCGGTGTCGCTGCAGACCGGACCCAACGATGAACTTGAACTGCGCGTCACCACCGTCGGCCGCACCCAGCCGCAACTGGAAAACAAAATCATCGACGAGGCGGGCAACCTGGTGCCGCGCGGCACCATCGGTGAGCTGTGCACCCGCGGTTACAGTGTGATGCTCGGTTACTGGAGCAACCCGCAAGCCACGGCCGAAGCCATCGACGAGGCCGGCTGGATGCACACCGGCGATCTGGCGAGTATGAACGATGAGGGGTACGTGAACATCGCCGGGCGTAACAAGGACATGATCATTCGCGGCGGCGAGAACGTTTATCCGCGTGAGCTCGAAGAGTTTTTCTTCACCCACCCGGCGGTGGCGGACGTACAGGTGATCGGCATTCCGTGCTCGCGTTACGGCGAGGAGATTGTCGCCTGGATCAAGTTCCACCCCGGTCACAGCGCCTCCGAACTGGAATTGCAAACCTGGTGCAAGGAGCGCATCGCGCACTTCAAGACGCCGCGTTACTTCAAGTTCGTCGAAGAGTTTCCGATGACGGTGACGGGCAAGATCCAGAAATTCAGGATGCGTGAAATCAGTATCGAGGAGCTCCGCGAAAAGCAGGCCTGACGAAGATCAAATGTGGGAGCGAGCCTGCTCGCGAATGCAGTGTGTCATTCAGCGCAGATGAGTCTGATACACCGCTTTCGCGAGCAGGCTCGCTCCCACAAGGGATGCGCAGTGAAAACAGGAATCACAGAAAGCACAAAGGGGAGCCGAGGCTCCCCTTTAATTTTGTCGTCGCGTGCTCTTTTTTATTATTGAGGGGCGGTCTGTTGTTGTTTTTGGCAACCGTGGCCCTTTACCGCTGTTTTTGGCGACCCCCATCCGGGGTCAAGAGCAAACGTATTTTTTTGAGCGCTGATCTGCTTTCTCGTTAAACGATCCAACCGATTCGGGAGCTACCTGAAGGTAGTTTTATTGTTCTCTGCCCGGTTGCGGGTCACTCCTGAGAGCACCCTGAAAAGCACACCTTCTCCAAAAAAATCTGTTAGCTGCGTCTCTGCCGTGTTGTTTTTGTTATGTCAGAGTCGGTACGTCTTATTTTTATTGGTTTGCTGCTTTTTATTCTTGTTATGCCATAGAGATAGCAGAAGCCGTGCCAACTTTTTAAAACCCTTGTAAATCAAGGGCTTGATATTTTTGAAGGATTTTTTCTTCAGGGCAAACCAGACAATTTGTTTCCGTGTTACTCGTCTACGCCCACGTTTCCGACGCAGCGGTAACACCTTCGCCCTCACTGGGCGTTACGGGCCTTGGCCACACGCGAACCGCTCGGGCGACCGAGCACCGCGCTGATCTGCTGACCCGCCGCAATCAAGGCGTCCAGGTCGATACCGGTCTCGATGCCCAGGCCGTTGAGCAGGTACACCACGTCTTCGGTGGCGACGTTACCGCTCGCGCCTTTGGCGTACGGGCAGCCGCCGAGGCCGGCGATAGAGCTGTCGAACACCGCGATGCCTTCCAGCAGGCTGGCATAGATGTTGGCCATCGCCTGGCCGTAGGTGTCGTGGAAGTGCCCGGCGAGTTTCTCCCGTGGCACCTGCGCCGACACCACTTCGAACAGCCGCCGGGTCGCGCCGGCGGTGCCGGTGCCGATGGTGTCGCCGAGGGATACTTCGTAGCAGCCCATCGCATACAACTCGCGCGCGACCATCGCCACTTGCTCCGGCGCGACCTCGCCTTCATAGGGGCAACCGAGCACGCAGGACACGTAACCGCGCACGGTAACGCCCTGCTGTTTCGCCGCTTCCATGATCGGTGCGAAGCGCGCCAGGCTTTCGCTGATCGAGCAATTGATGTTGCGCTGCGAGAACGCCTCGGACGCCGCAGCGAACACCGCCACTTCTTTCACACCGGCAGCCAGCGCGTCTTCAAAGCCGCGCAGGTTCGGCGCCAGTGCGCCGTAGGTCACGCCGGGTTTGCGCTGGATCTGCGCGAACACTTCGGCGGAACCGGCCATCTGCGGCACCCATTTCGGCGAGACGAAACTGCCGACTTCGATATAGCCAAGGCCGGCGGCGCTCAGGGCGTCGACCAGTTGCACCTTGTCAGCCACGCTGATCGGTTGGGCTTCGTTCTGCAGGCCATCGCGCGGGCCGACTTCGATCAGGCGTACTTGGGAGGGGAGGGACATGGGTTGACCTGCTCATTTTCGGAATTACATGAGGTCCCTGTGGGAGCGGGCTTGCTCGCGAAGGCGGTGTATCAGATACAAAATTTGTCGCCTGACACTCCGCCTTCGCGAGCAAGCCCGCTCCCACAGGGAATGAGTTGTGGCTGATTACTGCGCTATCTGCTGGCTCTTCAGCGTCTGCTCCAACGCCTGCACGCAGCGTTCTTCAGCGGTATCGAGTTCCAGCTTCATCTGTTCGATGTCGAGCAACTGCTGCTCGAGCTGTTCGCGGCGCTCGCCGATTTTTGCCAGCATGCTGTTGAGCTGTTTGGTGTTACCGCTGGACGGGTCATAGAGCTCGATCAGCTCACGGCATTCGGCCAGGGAGAAACCGATGCGCTTGCCGCGCAGGATCAGCTTCAGGCTGACCTTGTCGCGCGGCGAGTAGATGCGTTCCTGGCCACGACGCTCGGGGCTGAGCAGGCCTTGTTCTTCATAAAAGCGGATCGCCCGGGTGGTGATGTCCAGCTCGCGGGCGAGGTCGGAAATGCTGTAGGTCTGGCTGCTCATGAAAGCGCTCGGAAAAAGGTCTTGGCGCTAAGCTAATGGCGAGTTGACGTTTACGTCAAGCAGGATGATCTGCGGTGTTCTTGTGGGCCTCATCGCGAGCAGGCTCACTCCTACAATTGAAACGCGGTCGTATGTAGGAGTGAGCCTGCTCGCGATGCCAGCGACTCGGTGCAAAGACTTACACCTTCTCCAGCTTCTTCTCCTGCGCCGCCACCTGCTGGCACAACTCGATGATCTGCTCGCGCATCCAGCGATTGGCCGGGTCCTGGTCGGTGCTTTCATGCCAGTACAGGTGAGTCTCCAGCGGCGGCACGTCGTTGACCGGCAGGTTGAACGCGTGCAAGTCATTACGCCGGGCAAAGCGTTCGGGCACCGTCATCACCATGTCGGTCTGCTGCATGACCTGCGACGCCATCAGATAATGCTGCGAGCGCAGGGCGATCTTGCGCTGAATGCCCATTTTGCCCAGCGCCAGATCGACGTAGCCCAGACCACTGCGGCGGCTGGAAATGTGGATGTGGGTCAGCGACAGATAGTCATCCAGCGACAGTTTCTCCTTGCCCGCCAGCGGATGGCCCTTGCGCATCGCACAGACGTAACGGTCTTCCATCAGTTTGACGTGGCGCACCTGCGGGTCGGTGTTGAGCGGGGCATCGACGGCAAAATCCAGGCGTCCGGCAGCCAGTTCCTTGGTGGTCTCGCGGCGTTTGGACAGGAAACTTTCAATGATCACCGTCGGCGCCAGACGCCGCAAACGCTGGAACAGCGGCGGCAGAATCACTGCTTCAGTGAGGTCGGTCATGCTGATGCGATAAGTCTTCACCGCCTGCGCCGGGTTGAAAATCCGGCTCTCCTGGACCGACACCCGCAGCAGCGACAGCGCGTTGCGCACGGGACCGATGATGTTCTGCGCCATCGGTGTCGGCACCATGCCCTGCGCGGTGCGCACGAACAGCGGATCGTTGAAGGTCTCGCGCAACCGCGCCAGCGCGTTGGACACCGCCGGCTGGGTAATCCCGACAATCTGCCCGGCGCGAGTCAGGTTGGCTTCGGTGTAGATCGCGTCGAAGACGATGAAAAGGTTGAGGTCGACCTTACTCAGATTCATAACGCGGCTTCTCTTGTTCTGTGGGCTGACGATCAGCGGATCATATATCGGTGATGAATGTTTATACACGCCGAGAATAGGCTAGGTAAATTATCCGCGCTGTTCTAGCATCGATTGCATGATCTGAACAACCTCTGCCTAAAGAAGGTAATTGCTCATGGATTTCGCTTATTCGCCCAAGGTGCAAGAACTGCGTGAGCGCGTGACCGCGTTCATGGACGCATACGTTTACCCGGCCGAAGCCGTGTTCGAACGCCAGGTTGCCGAGGGCGATCGCTGGCAGCCGACCGCGATCATGGAAGAGCTCAAAGCCAAGGCCAAGGCTGAAGGGCTGTGGAATCTGTTCCTGCCGGAATCGGAACTCGGCGCCGGCCTGACCAACCTTGAATACGCACCGCTGGCAGAAATCATGGGCCGCTCGCTGCTGGGGCCGGAACCGTTCAACTGCTCGGCGCCGGACACCGGCAACATGGAAGTGCTGGTGCGCTACGCCAACGAAGAGCAGAAACAGCGCTGGCTCGAACCGTTGCTGCGCGGCGAGATCCGCTCGGCGTTCGCCATGACCGAGCCGGACGTGGCCTCGTCCGACGCCACCAACATGGCCGCCCGCGCCGTGCGTGATGGCGACGAGTGGGTGATCAACGGCAAGAAATGGTGGACTTCCGGCGCCTGCGATCCGCGCTGCAAGATCCTGATCTTCATGGGCCTGAGCAACCCCGACGCACCGCGCCATGCGCAGCACTCGATGATCCTCGTGCCGGTCGATACCCCCGGGGTGAAAATCGTCCGTCCGCTGCCGGTGTTCGGCTACGACGATGCACCGCACGGCCACGCCGAAGTGTTGTTCGACAACGTGCGCGTGCCGTACGAAAACGTCCTGCTCGGCGAAGGTCGCGGCTTCGAAATCGCTCAAGGTCGCCTCGGCCCAGGGCGGATTCACCACTGCATGCGCTCGATCGGCATGGCTGAACGTGCGCTGGAATTGATGTGCAAACGCTCGGTGAGCCGCACCGCGTTTGGCAAGCCATTGGCGCGTCTGGGCGGTAACGTCGACAAGATCGCTGACTCGCGGATGGAAATCGACATGGCGCGCCTGCTGACCCTGAAAGCGGCGTACATGATGGACACCGTCGGCAACAAAGTGGCGAAGAGCGAGATCGCGCAGATCAAGGTTGTCGCGCCGAACGTGGCGCTGCGGGTGATCGACCGGGCGATCCAGATCCACGGCGGGGCCGGGGTTTCCAACGATTTCCCGCTGGCCTATATGTACGCCATGCAGCGCACCCTGCGCCTGGCCGACGGCCCGGACGAAGTGCACCGCGCGGCGATCGGCAAGTTCGAGATTGGCAAGTACGTGCCGAAGGAAATGCTGCGCAGCAGTCATTAAGACCGCGTCGCCGGCTTCGCGAGCAGGCTCGCTCCCACATTAAAGCGCATACCAAATGGAAGAATGCGATCAAATGTGGGAGCGAGCCTGCTCGCGAAGGGGCCAGCCCATTCAGTCCATCAACATCAGATTCAATACACCCAAACCTCAACCCGCCGATTCTTGATCCTGCCTTCATCCGCACTGTTCGCCGCCACCGGCATCAGCGCGCCAAACCCGCGCACTTCGCGCATCACCACGCCGTTCTTCACCAATTCACGGCGCACCGCCATCGCCCGCAGCTTTGACAGCAGGTCGGCGCGGGCCGGATCGTCTTTCTCGTCGCCAAACCCCACCAGCGTCACCGCGCGCTCGGTCTTGTCGTGGCGCTGTATATAGTCGAGCACCCGCGCCAGATCCTGCCGCGCCTTGTTGTCGAGGCTGGCGCTGCCTTCCTCGAAACGGAAATTCACCGTCAGACGCTGGGCATGGCGGCTGAGGGATTGATAACCCTCGGGCATCAGCGCATTCGGTGTCACGGTCATCGCGTGCACGGTCTGGCTGATGAAGCCGTTGGCCGCGACAATCTTCTGGCCCTGTGGGCTTTGCGCAAACGCCACCAGTGCCGATGCCCACGGATTCTGGTTGCCCGGCGGCAGATAAAAGAACAGGCGCCGCGACAGCGGATAGTCCTCAGTGGCAATCAGACTGTTGAGCGGCAACATCGATTGCGATGCGCCGTCGGCAATCGCCACGGCTTTGGCCTGACGCACATACGGCAGACCGATGAAACCGATACCCTGCGGATCACTGCTCACCGCGTCGGACAATTGCTCGCTGGATTCGAAGCGTTTCGCACTGGAACTCAGACTTTTCCCACGCCGACCCAGCACCAGTTCCTTGAACGTGTCGTAAGTGCCGGACTGATCATCCCGCGCATATAAATGAATCGCGCCGCCGCGACCGCCGAGGTCTTCCCAGGTTTTCACCTCACCGCTGAAGATCCGCGCCAGTTGCTCGGTGTCCAGTTGCTGCAGTGGGTTGCCGGGGTGAAGGATGATCGCCAGGCCGTCGATGGCAATCACCTGCTCGGCGGCGGCGCTTTTCAAGTCGCCGAGCGCTTGCAGGCTGAGCAGTTCGTTGTCCTTGATCGGTCGGGAGGAGGCGGCGAGGTCGGCACTGGCGCTTTTCAGCGCGGTGAACCCGGTGCTGGAACCGTGGGCGGCGACTTCAATCACCACCCGTTTGCCTTGGGCAGTCTGGCCGACGATGTGTTGTTCGTTGGCGGCGTCGGGGTTCTCGCGGTGAATTTTCAGCAGGCCCTGGTCCTGCAGAAAGCCTTCAACCAGCGCCGGGCCGAGATCGGCACCGATGGTGTTGGAACCCTGAATGCGCAATGCCGGGCCGTTTTCAGGGATGGGCAGGGTGGCGGCACTGACCGTCAGCCATGCACTCGACAGAAAAGCGAACAGAACACGCAGGATCATGCCGGCACCGAATCAAGCCAAGGGGATTGCCGGGGAGATTAAGTCAGGCGCATGACCAAAACATGACAGTGATCCAATGTAGGAGTGAGCCTGCTCGCGATGGCGGAGTATCAGCCAATAAACACATCGACTGATCCACCGTCATCGCGAGCAGGCTCACTCCTACAAGGTTCTCTTAAAGCTTGAGATCAGGCCAGCTCAAGCCAGATCGGCGCATGATCCGACGGTTTTTCCATGCCGCGCAGTTCATAGTCCACGCCCGCATCCTTGACCCGCGGCAGCAAGCCGTGGGAGGCGAGGATCACGTCGATGCGCAGGCCACGTTTCGGTTCGTCTTCAAACCCACGGCTGCGATAGTCGAACCAGCTGAACATGTCGGTCACGTCCGGGTTCAGGTGACGATAGCTGTCGGTCAGGCCCCAGTTTTTCAGGCGGGCCATCCACTCGCGCTCTTCCGGCAGGAAGCTGCATTTGCCGGTTTTCAACCAGCGCTTCATGTTGTCCGGGCCGATGCCGATGTCGCAGTCTTCCGGGGAAATGTTCACATCGCCCATCACCACCAGCGGCTGCTCGTTGTGGAACTGGCTTTCCAGCAGGGTTTGCAGGTCGCTGTAGAAGCGTTGCTTGGCCGGGAATTTGGTCGGGTGGTCGCGGCTTTCGCCCTGCGGGAAGTAGCCGTTCATGATGGTCACCGGCACGCCATTGGCGTCGGCGAAGGTGCCCCAGATAAAGCGGCGCTGTGCGTCTTCTTCATCGCTGGCGAAACCTTTGTGGATCGCAATCGGTTCTTTGCGCGAAAGCAGGGCGACGCCGTAATGGCCTTTCTGGCCGTGGAAATAAACGTGGTAGCCCAGCGCACGCACTTCTTCCAGCGGGAACTGGTCGTCGTGAACCTTGGTTTCCTGCAGGCCGATCACGTCCGGCTGATGCTTTTCGATCAGCGCTGCCAGCTGATGCGGACGGGCGCGCAGTCCGTTGATGTTGAAGGAAACAATCTTCATGGTCGGCAGTCCTGGCAAAAGGGCGATGCTAGCTGACATGTGGGATGGGGGCCAGTGTGGGGTGGGAGAAATCATTTTTGTCTGCCAGATAGATGTTGTCTGAACCGGCCTCTTCGCGAGCAAGCCCGCTCCCACAGGGGAATGCATTCCAAATGTGGGAGCGAGCCTGCTCGCGATGAGGCCCGCCCGGTCGATGAAGATCCCGAGTTGGTCTATACCTGTGGGGAACTGCGCCACCGGCAAAAGGTTCGTACCATCAAGAGCGCAGTCATTTGAGCCGCGCCCCGGGGGAGAATCACCGTCATGCCTGAAACCCAGACCGCCATTGCTGACATCCACATGCTCGACCGCGGTTACTCGCGCGAAGCCCGATCGCTGCTGTATCAGGCCTATCGCCACGAGCCGACCTTCGGTTACCTGTTCGAGGCCGAGCGGCCGGGTTACGAGCAGCGCGTGCGGGCCACGGTGCGTGAACTGGTCAAACAGCATTTTCTGCAGGATCAGCCGGCCATCGGCCTGTTGGTCAACGACCGGCTGATCGGCATCGCCCTGATCGCGCCGCCGCAGCGTCGCCTGGGCATCACCGAAAGTTGGGCATGGCGCCTGCGCATGGTGCTCAGCACCGGATTCCGCTGCACCCGGCGCTATCTGGAATACCACGATGCAGTGGCCGCCTGCGTGCCCAGCGACTCCGTGCACATGCTGCCGCTGCTGGGGATTCATCCGCAGTTTCAAGGCAAACACTTCGGCGAGCAGTTACTGACCGCCGTGCATAACTGGTGCGCGGTGGACGAAACCTCGCAAGGCGTGGTGCTCGACACCGGCAACCCGCGTTACCTGGAATTCTATAAACGCCAGGGCTACGAAGAGATCGGTGAAGTGGCCGTCGGCCCGGTGCGCGAGCACGTGTTTTTTCACGCCAATCCGCAGGTGTTACAAACTGCAACGGCTTAGCCATAGAACTTTTTCGGAAATTTCCTGTTCTATCACGCTCCCAAGCCCGTGATAGCATCCGCGCCTATGAAGTTTCCAGGAAGATTTACCAGTGGCGTGCTCATGCTGTTAACCAGCTGCGCGGCGCTGGCGCAAAGTGAATTGGACGTGCGGATCAAACCGTCCAACGATGAACTCAAGGCCAATATAGAAGGTTATATCGGCAGCCTCGGCGATCGTGACGAACAAGCCTTGCTGCGCTTCAGTCGCGGGGCCGAGGAGCAGGCGCGCAAAGCGGCGCAGGCCTTGGGTTATTACCAGCCGCAGATCGACAGTGACGTGAAGGGCGGCGAAAAGCCGCGCCTGGTGCTGAACATCGATCCCGGCGAGCCGATTCGTCTGCGCAACGTCACCATCCGCGTCGACGGGCCTGCCGCCTCCCTCAAATCCTTTCGTGTGCCGAGCAGTGACACGCTCAAGTCCGGCGCCGTGCTCAACCATGGGCGTTATGAAGACGCCAAACGCCTGATCCAGAACCAGGCCTCGCGCTTCGGCTTTTTCAGTGGCCATTTCACCAGCCAGAAACTTTTGGTCGACCCGCGTGCCGGGGTGGCCGACGTTGAATTGATCTACGACAGCGGCCCGCGTTATGCGCTGGGCAAAGTCAGTTTCGAGGGCGATACGCCGTTCGACGAAGACCTGCTGCAACGCATGGTGCCGTTCAAGGCTGGCGATCCGTATGACTCCGAGCTGATCGCCGAACTCAACCGCGACCTGCAATCGAGCGGCTATTTCGAAGGTGTGCGCGTCGATGCGGCGCCGACGGCGGCGAAAAACGACGTGATCCCGGTCGACGTCAAACTCGACACCCGCAAGCCACGCACCATGGGCCTGGGCCTCGGTTATTCGACCGATGTCGGCCCACGGATCAAGGCCAACTGGACACGCCACTGGGTCAACCCGCAGGGCGACAGTTACGGCTGGGAAGCCGAGTTGTCGGCGCCACGGCAGAACGTCGGATTGTTCTATGACATCCCGCTCGACCCACCGCTGACCGACAAACTGCGTTGGGCCGGTGGTTATCAATTTGAAAACATCGACGGCTCGGACACCCTGAGCAAGCTTCTGACCTTCGGCCCGGAATGGCACAGCAAGTTGCCCAGCGGCTGGCAGCGAGTGATCTCGCTGAAATGGCAGCGCGAAGAATATGAACTTGGCGACGACTCCGGCCTGAGTACCCTGCTGATGCCCGGCATCAGTTACTCGTACCTGAAAAGCGACAACCGCATCGATCCGCACAACGGCTATCGCCTGACCTTTGAAAGCAAAGTGGCGAAGGAAGGCCTCGGTTCGGACAACAACCTTTTATATGGCACGGCGTTGATCAAAGGCCTGACCACGGTGTTCGACAACCACCGCTTCCTCGGTCGGGTGCAGGTCGGCGGCAGCGCCACCAACGGTTACAACTCGGTGCCGCCGTCCCTGCGTTTCTTCGCCGGTGGCGATCAGAGCGTGCGCGGTTACGACTACCAAAGTCTGTCCCCGGAGAACTCCAAGGGCGACCGCATCGGCGGCCGCTACATGGTCGCCGGCAGCGTCGAGTATCAGTACTCGATTGCCGAGAAATGGCGGGTCGCGACCTTCGTCGACCAGGGCAACTCCTTCAACAAACTCGAACTGCCGAACCTCAAGACCGGGGTCGGTATCGGTGTGCGCTGGGTCTCGCCGGTGGGGCCGATCCGCCTCGACCTGGCCCACGCGCTGGACGACGACGGCGGCATCCGGCTGCACTTTTCCATGGGGCCTGAGCTGTGAAGCGTGGTTTGAAAATATCGGCACTGGCGCTGTTGGCGCTGGTGCTGTTGGTTGTAATGAGCATCAGCGCGGTACTCGGGACGCAGGCCGGTAGCCGTTGGGCGCTGAGCCTGGTGCCGGGTTTGAGCGTGGAGAATTTCCAGGGCCGTCTCGGTGGCCAATGGAGCGCCGATCATCTGCTGTGGCAGCAGGACAGCAGTCGCGTCGAGCTGAACAAGGCAATCTTCGCCTGGTCACCGCTGTGCCTGACCCGCATGACTTTGTGCATCGAACAGCTCAAGGCCGATCAGGTCATTCTGCAATTTCCGCCGAGTGAAGAAACCACTGAAAGCGGCCCGATCAAACTGCCGGATCTGCAACTGCCGGTGGCCATCGAGCTCGGTGACGTGCAGGTCGGCAGCTTGCTGTTCAACGGCAGCGAGCAGCTCAAGGGCCTGCAACTGGCGGCGCACTGGACTGCCCAAGGGCTGCAAATTGACAGCGTGAAATTGCAGCGCGACGACCTCAGCCTGAACCTCTCCGGCCTGCTGCAACCGACCGGCAACTGGCCGCTGAACATCGCCGGTGACCTGAGCCTGCCGTCCCCAGGCACTGGCCCATGGACGCTGGCGTTGAAAGTCGACGGCGATCTGCTGAAAACCCTCAACCTGCACGCCAACAGCCACGGTTACCTCGACGGCCAGTTGAGCGGCGAACTGCAACCGCTGGCGGAAAACCTGCCGGCCAAGGTGCGTATCACCTCCGAGGCATTCAAACCCAGCGCCGATTTGCCGGACACCCTGCAACTCAATCAATTGGTACTGACCGGCGACGGTGACCTGAAAAACGGTTATCAGCTCAACGGCAACGCCACGCTGCCCGCCGATAAAGGCCCGGTGGCGCTGCTGCTCAAAGGCAAGGTCGATGCCAGCGGTGCGCAGATCGCCGGCCTCGACCTGACGGCTAACGACAAACAAAGCCTCAAGCTCACCGGCAGCGTTGACTGGAGCAAGGGCCTCACGGCTCAGGCCAACATCAACTGGCAGGATTTCCCGTGGCATCGGCTGTATAACGAAATCGACGAGCCGCAAGTTGCCTTGCGTACCTTCACCGGCGAAGTCTCCTACACCGACGGTCAGTACCTCGGTAACTTCGCCGCCGACCTCGATGGCCCGGCGGGGGCGTTCAGCCTGAGCAGTCCGTTCAGCGGCAGCCTGAAACAGATCGCCTTGCCGCAATTGAAAATGGAAGCCGGGCAGGGCAAGGCCGAAGGTCATGTCAATGTGCAGTTCGCCGACGGCATCGCCTGGGACACGGCGCTGGATCTCTCTGCGCTGAACCCGGCGTACTGGGTTGCGGAGTTGCCGGGCACCCTGGCCGGGCCGCTGCGCAGCAAAGGCGAAATGAAGAACGATCGCCTGAGCCTCAGCGCCGACCTCGACCTCAAAGGCAAATTGCGCGGGCAACCGGCAATCCTCCAGGCCAAGGCCGACGGTGCCGGTGAGCAATGGAACCTCAACGCCCTGCAAATCCGCCTCGGCGATAACAGCATCAGCGGCAAGGGCAGCCTGCAACAGAAACTCACCGGCCAGATCGACATCAAACTGACGCGTCTGGCCCAGCTCTGGCCGCAGCTGCGGGGGCAGGTCACGGGTCAGGTCAACGTTGCCGGTACGCTGAAAGCTCCGCAAGGCAAACTTGATCTGCAAGGTTCGCAACTGGCGTTCCAGGACAATCGCCTGCAAAGCCTCAACCTCGACGCCACGCTCGACAGCGCGCAACGGGCGAAGATCGACCTCAAGGGCAGCGGCATTCAGGCCGGCGACACCAACCTCGGCGTGTTGACCGCCAGCGCGCAGGGCGACATCAAGAGCCAGAAACTCAACCTCGACCTGCTCGGGCCGAAGCTGAAACTGGCCCTTGGCCTGGACGGCAATCTGGACAAGGGCAACTGGCGCGGTCGTTTGGCCAGCGGCGATATTCAGGCCGGCGGCCAGGACTGGAAACTGCAGAGCCCGGCCAAACTCGAACGTCTGGCCGACGGCAAGATCAACTTCGGCGCGCATTGCTGGATGTCCGGCAATGCCAGTCTGTGCGGTGAAGACCAGCGCCTGCTGCCCGAGCCGAAACTGCGTTACCACCTCAAGCAGTTCCCGATCGAAAGTCTGGCGCAATGGTTGCCGAAAGACTTCGCCTGGCAGGGCAAGCTCAACGCCGATCTGCAACTGGACCTGCCAGCCAGCGGCCCGAACGGCGTGGTCAGCGTCGACGCCAGCGGCGGCACCTTGCGCATGAAGGAAAAGGATCAGTGGCTGGACTTCCCGTACCAGACCCTGAAGCTCACCAGCAAACTCACGCCGAAGCGCGTCGATACCGAACTCAACTTCGTCGGCGGCAAACTCGGCGAGTTGATGGTGCAGGCGCAGCTCAATCCGTTGCCGAAAAACAAACCGCTGAGTGGTTCTTTCCGTCTCAGCGGGCTGGACCTGTCGGTGGCGCGGCCGTTTGTGCCGATGGTCGAGAAACTGACCGGGCGCCTGAATGGCAGCGGCACGATTTCCGGCGGGCTGCTGGCGCCGCTGGTCAACGGCACCGTGCAACTCAGCGACGGCGAAGTGTCTGGCGCCGAGTTGCCGATGGAGTTGCAGAATCTGCGACTCACCGCGGTGATTGCCGGCGAATCGGTGCGCCTCGACGGTGGCTGGAACAGCGGCAAGAGTGGGCAGGGCAGCCTGAACGGTAACGTCGCCTGGGGCCAGGCGCTGGTGGTCGATCTGGCGCTCAAGGGCACGCAATTGCCGGTCACCGTCGAGCCGTACGCCAAGCTGGAAGTGGCGCCGGACCTGAAGATTTCCATGGCCGGCGATGAGCTGAAAATCGCCGGCAAGGTACAGGTGCCGCGAGGCGAAATCACCGTGCGTGAACTGCCGCCATCGACGGTGAAAGTGTCCGACGACACGATCATCGTTGGCGCGCAGACCGAAGAGGGCAAACCACCGCTGGCGATGAAAATGGACATCGACGTGGTGGTCGGCGAAGACAAACTGAGCTTCGCCGGGTTCGGCCTGACCGCCAACCTGCAAGGTCACGTGCACATCGGCGACAACATGGACACCCGTGGCGAGCTGTGGCTCAACGACGGCCGTTACCGCGCCTATGGCCAGCGCCTGAACGTGCGTCGTGCGCGGCTGCTGTTTGCCGGCCCGATCGATCAGCCGTATCTGGACATCGAAGCGATCCGCCAGACCGACGACGTGATCGCCGGTATCCGCCTGAGCGGCAGCGCCGAGCAACCGACCACGCAAATCTTCTCCGAACCGGCCATGAGTCAGGAGCAGGCGTTGTCCTACCTGGTACTGGGGCGTCCGCTGAGCACCAACGGCGAAGACAACAACATGCTCGCGCAAGCGGCGTTGGGCCTGGGTTTGATGGGCAGTTCCGGGGTCACCAGCGGCCTGGCCAAAGACCTTGGGATTCAGGACTTCCAGCTCGATACCCAGGGCAGCGGCAACACCACCAGCGTGGTTGCCAGCGGTAACATTTCCGAAAAGCTCAGCCTGCGTTATGGCGTCGGCGTGTTCGAGCCGGCCAACACCATCGCGCTGCGTTACAAGCTGAGCAAGAAGGTTTATGTCGAAGCCGCCAGCGGTGTCGCCAGTTCGCTGGATATCTTCTACAAGCGCGATTTCTGAGAACGTGGCCAATAGCCGGGTCGTGACGCTGCGATCCGGTTTTTCCAGGATGTATTAGACTCACCGAACCCTCAAAACCTTGCCGGTTGCGCCTATGGTCCGCTTGAGTATGGTCTTGCTCGGTAATGACTTTGTCCGCAAGCGTTGGTCAGCACTGGCGCTGACCGGCATTGTCTGGGGCGCGGCCGGGGTGGCGATCTTCATCGATGCGCTGGATGGCGTTTTGTATTTCCCGCTGCATCTCTTCGGCTATCTGTTGTTGCTCGAAGCGCTGATCCTGCTGCTGGTGCCTGCACCGCAGACCGGGACCGCTGCGGCCCTGCGTAAAGCGCGAGGTCTGGCGTTTCTCTTGCTGGGGCTGCTGATCGTTGACCGGCAACATGCTGCCGGGCTGATTCTGGCGGTGCTGTTTGGCGGGGCTTTCATCGTCGACGGGGTCTTCAGGCTGGCGGCTGCGGTGGTGGTGCGCTTTGTCGGCTGGCAGGTGTCGCTGCTGGCGGGGTTGTTCGAACTCGGCTTTGGCGTGTTTATCCTTGAGCCGTATCCGACGCTATACAAGGGCACGGTGCCGTTCTGCATCGGCATGAGCCTGTTTCTCTCGGGCTGCGCGTTGTTGCGCCAAGCCGTGCGCTTCAGGCACCTGCCGCCGCTGAAAAACCCTGTTGCGCCCAGTGCGCCGGCCAGCAGCGACGCATTGGTCATTCATGTCTGGACCCCCAGCGGCACCGTTGATGACACTCTGGTGCGCAATCGCCTGCTCAACCGCTATATCGCCGCAGTCGATATCAACGGCGTGATCTCGGCTGGCCACGCGGCACTGGAATGTGGCCCGGAGATTTACATCAGCCATTACCCGCTGGACGACATCGATCGTTCGGCGGGGGATTTCGTGCGGTTACTGCGGGCGACGCCGAACAACGATGTCGCCGGGCGGTTTCTGCCTGACTATGCGGGGGAGGTGGCGGACTGGTGCCCGTCTTCGGTTCGGGTCAGTTTTGCTCACTACGACGCCCGGCGGTTGCAGGCGTTCTGGAGCGAATATCGGCAGAACAGCACATACAACCTCACCAGCCGCAACTGCTCGAGTGCCGTCGCTCACAGCCTCGAAGCAGCCCTTGAAGGGGCGATGAATCGCGGGCATTCGAGCATGCTCGATTTCGCCAGAGTGGTCCTCAGCCCCGAGTTCTGGGTGGCGGCGCAGGTGCGTAAACGCGCCGAAGTGATGGCCTGGACGCCCGGTCTGGTGCTCGATTACGCACGGGCGCTGCATGCCGCCATCGAGCCGGCACCGCCGGGCTGGCACAGCATGTATGCGGTGATCAAACGCGCTTGCGGTTATGCGCTGACGGCCTTGCGCGGGCGCGAAGTGCATCCACTCCAGCCGCCGGCGGCTGCCCGTCCTTCCGATGAAGTCTGATCGGCTTTAAACCGAGTTGCTGCCATCGCGAGCAGGCTCACTCCTACATCGGATTGCTGATCGACGCGAAGTCTGTGTTCGCAGGAGATCCCTTGTAGGAGTGAGCCTGCTCGCGATGGCGTTCTTCCATGCAGCGCAAAAACCCAGTCCACTGGTCAACTAATTACAAAGCAACCTAACTATTACGTTGACATTCGATGCCTAGGCAGTAACATCTCGACATACATTCACTGCCTAGGCAGTTATTAGGTGAGCACATGAAGCATTTCACCCCGGACGAATTCAAACATTGCCATCTCGGTCTGTTGCTGGGCCGTGCCGCGCTGCTCAAGGACCGGATCATCGACACCCACATGGAACCCCACGGCATCACCGCCGCGCAGTTCAAGGTGTTGATCATCATGGCCCAGTTCGGCGTCGACACCCCGGCCGAGCTGTGCCGGCATCTGTCGCTGGACAGCGGTTCGATGACACGCATGCTCGATCGTCTGGAGCAGAAAGGTTTCCTGGCTCGCCAACGCAGCGAAGGCGATCGCCGTCAGGTGCAGCTCAAGCTCACCGAGCAGGGCCAGCAACTGGCCGATCGCCTGCCCTACATCGGCGCCGATGCGATGAATGAACTGGCCGGCGCCATCTCCCGCGAAGAGCTGAAAACCCTGGAATACATCCTCAAGAAAATCCTGCTGGCAGCCGGTGACCCGATCACTATCCAGCGGTTAGGTGAACACAATGAGCGGTAAAACCTTGCGCAGCAGTCTGACCCTGGTGCTGTCGGCAATGATCCTCGCCGGCTGCGCCAACTACAGCGGCCTCGATACTCAGGGCAAAAATTTCGACGCGAAAAGCCTGAAAGTCGGCCAGTCGCTCAACGGCGTGACCCTGTCGCCGGCCGCGTGGCCAAAAAGCGACTGGTGGACCAGCCTCGGCGATCCACAACTCGACGGTCTGATCCGCGAAGCCCTGCAAGACAGCCCGGACATGCAGATCGCCGAAGCACGCGCGCATCAGGCCAGCGCCGCCGCCTATGCCGCCGATGCCGAGCGCTATCCGACCCTCGACGCCAGCGCCGGCATCAGCCGTTCGCGTCTGGCCAAGGATCAGGACCCACGAGGGCAGGGCGATGCCTACGCCACCGTGCGTAACGTCAGCGCCGGTTTCAATTACAACTTCGACCTGTGGGGCGGCCAGCGTGATGCCTGGGAAGCTGCACTCGGTCAGGCTCGCGCTGCCGAAGTCGACCGTCAGGCCGCGCAATTGACCCTCGCCGCCGACGTGGCCCGGGCCTACAGCGATCTGGGTCAGGCGCACATCGTCTACGACTTGGCCAACGACGACCTCAAGCGCACCAAACAGATGCTTGATCTGAGCCAGCGCCGCTTGAGTGCCGGGATCGACAGCCAGTACCAGTTCCAGCAAACCCAAAGCCTTGAGGCCAGTTCCGAAGCCAGCCTGATCGACGCGGAAAAACGCTTGAACAGCGCGAAAATCGCCTTGGCCGTACTGCTCGGCAAAGGCCCGGATCGCGGCAACGAAATTGCTCGACCGAAAGTTCTGCAAGCCAGCGCCGTGGCGGTGCCGTCGGTGTTGCCGGCGGAACTGCTCGGTCGGCGTCCGGATCTGGTCGCTGCGCGCTGGCGCGTAGAGGCGGCGAGCAAAGACATCGACTCGGCAAAAACCCGCTTCTATCCCAACTTGAACCTCACGGCTTCGGCCGGTGCCGAATCCTTGTTGGGTGACGCGATGTTCGGGTCGGCCAGTCGTTTCTTCAGCATCGCCCCGACCATTTCGGTGCCGATTTTCGACGGCGGGCGCCTGCGCGCCAACCTCGATGCGCGCGACGCCGATTACGATCTGGCGGTGGCGCAGTACAACAAAAGTCTGGTGAAAGCCCTCGGTGATGTCAGCGACACGATCAACCAGTTGCGTGACATCGGCCGCCAGATCGGCGCGCAGCAACACGCCACCGAGATTGCTCAGGATTCTTACAACACCGTCGTTCAGCGTTACGGTTCCGGCATCGGCAACTACCTGGACGTGCTCAGCATCGAGCAGCAATTGCTGCAGGCCCAGCGTCAGCTGGCCAACCTCAATGCCGAGCAGATCGACCTGTCGATTCAACTGATGCAAGCGCTGGGCGGCGGCTTTCAGGGTGAAACCCTGACCGCAGCCAACGCCACCCCAGCCACGTCGCACAACTAATTCAGGTATTTGTCATGGCCACTGCCGAAAACACCCAAACTCAAACCAACACCCCCGACACCGGCAATCCGCGCAAGCGCAAATTCATGCTGCTGGTGCTGGCCGTCGTGGTCCTGCTCGCCGGGGCCGGCGTCTGGGCGTATCACGAATTCATCGGGCGCTTCAACGAAAGCACCGACGACGCCTACGTCAACGGCAACGTCGTGGAGATCACCCCGCTGGTCACTGGCACCGTGGTCAGCATTGGCGCTGACGATGGTGATCTGGTTCACGAAGGTCAGGTGCTGATCAACTTTGACCCGAACGACGCCGAAGTCGGCCTGCAAAGTGCTCAGGCAAAACTGGCGCGTACCGTGCGTCAGGTGCGCGGCCTGTACAGCAACGTCGATGGCATGAAAGCCCAGGTCAACGCGCAACAGGCAGAAGTACAGAAAGCACAGGACAACTACAACCGCCGGAAAAACCTCGCTGCTGGCGGGGCGATTTCCCAGGAAGAACTGTCCCACGCCCGCGACGACCTGACCTCGGCGCAAAATGCCCTGGCCAACGCCAGGCAGCAACTGAAAACCACCAGCGCGCTGGTCGATGACACCGTGGTTTCGTCGCACCCGGACGTGATGTCGGCCGCTGCCGATCTGCGTCAGGCGTACCTGACCAACGCCCGCAGCACGCTAATCGCGCCAGTCACCGGTTACGTCGCCAAGCGCACCGTGCAACTCGGTCAGCGCGTACAGCCGGGCACCGCGCTGATGGCGGTGATTCCGCTGGATCAACTGTGGATCGACGCCAACTTCAAGGAAACCCAGCTGCGTGACATGCGCATTGGCCAGCCGGTGGACATCGAGTCCGACATCTACGGCAGCAGCGTGAAGTACAGCGGCACCGTCGACAGCCTCGGCGCCGGCACCGGCAGCGCGTTCGCCCTGTTGCCGGCGCAGAACGCCACCGGTAACTGGATCAAAATCGTGCAGCGTGTGCCGGTGCGGATTCACATCAATGCCGAAGAACTGGCCAAGCACCCGCTGCGGGTCGGTCTGTCGACCAATGTTGAAGTGAACCTGCACGACCAGAGCGGCCCGGTGCTGGCGCAGCAACCGCCGCAAAAGGCCTCGTTCAGCACCAACGTCTACGACCGCCAACTGGCCGAAGCCGACGCGATGATCGCTCAGCTGATCCACGACAACAGCGCGGCGGTGAGCAAAACCGCGCAACGCTGACCTGCACTGACCTTGTAGGAGTGAGCCTGCTCGCGATAGCGGTGTATCAGTCGAGAAAATTGGGTCTGACACACCGCTATCGCGAGCAGGCTCACTCCTACAGGGCTGCGGCGACCATCAGGTTTCATAGGATTCACAATGAGCAATAACGCCTCTTTCACGCCGCCCAGCCTGTTGCTCAGCACCATCGGCCTGTCGCTGGCGACGTTCATGCAAGTGCTCGACACCACCATCGCCAACGTGGCGCTGCCGACCATTTCCGGCAACCTCGGGGTGAGTTCGGAGCAGGGCACCTGGGTGATCACTTCGTTTGCCGTGAGTAACGCCATCGCGCTGCCGCTGACCGGCTGGCTCAGTCGGCGTTTCGGCGAGGTGAAGCTGTTTCTCTGGGCCACCATCCTGTTTGTGCTGGCCTCGTTTCTCTGCGGTATCTCCACCTCGATGCCGGAACTGATCGGCTTCCGTGTGCTGCAAGGCCTGGTGGCCGGGCCGCTGTACCCGATGACGCAGACGCTGTTGATTGCCGTGTACCCCCCCGCGAGACGCGGCATGGCCCTGGCGTTGCTGGCGATGGTCACGGTGGTCGCGCCAATTGCAGGTCCCATTCTCGGTGGCTGGATCACTGACAGCTACAGCTGGCCGTGGATCTTCTTCATCAACGTACCGATCGGCATCTTTGCGGTGATGGTGGTGCGCTCGCAACTGGCCAAGCGCCCGGTGGAGACCAGTCACCAACCGATGGACTACGTCGGTCTGATCACGCTGATCATCGGCGTCGGCGCGTTGCAGGTGATCCTCGACAAGGGCAATGACCTGGACTGGTTCGAGTCGAACTTCATCATCATCGGCGCGGCGATTTCCGTAATCGCCCTGGCAGTGTTCGTCATCTGGGAAATGACCGATCAGCATCCGGTGGTGAATCTGCGCCTGTTTGCTTACCGCAACTTCCGTATCGGCACACTGGTGCTGGTGCTGGGTTACGCCGGGTTCTTCGGTATCAACCTGATCCTGCCGCAGTGGCTGCAAACCCAGATGGGTTACACCGCGACCTGGGCCGGTCTGGCGGTGGCGCCGATCGGGATTCTGCCGGTGTTGCTGTCGCCGTTTGTCGGCAAGTACGCGAACAAGTTCGACCTGCGCCTGCTGGCCGGTCTGGCGTTCCTCGCGATTGGCCTGAGCTGCTTCATGCGCGCCGAGTTCACCAACGAGGTGGACTTCCAGCACATCGCCCTGGTGCAGCTGTTCATGGGTATCGGCGTGGCGCTGTTTTTCATGCCGACCCTGAGCATCCTGATGTCCGACCTGCCACCGAGCCAGATCGCCGACGGCGCAGGCCTGGCAACCTTCCTGCGCACCTTGGGCGGCAGCTTTGCGGCATCGTTGACCACATGGATCTGGATCCGCCGCGCCGATCAGCATCATGCGTACATGAGCGAAAGTATCAGTACCTTCGAACCGGCGACTCGCGAGACCTTGAACCATTTAGGCGGCGCGAGCCAATCGGCTTATGCGCAGATGGATCAGATCCTCACCAGCCAGGCGTACATGCTCTCCACCGTGGATTACTTCACGTTGTTGGGCTGGGGCTTCATGGGGCTGATTCTGATTGTGTGGCTGGCGAAGCCGCCGTTTGCGGCGAAGGCCGGGCCTGCTGCTTCAGGACACTAAGGTCAAAAGCCCCTCACCCTAACCCTCTCCCGGAGGGAGAGGGGACTGACTGAGGGTTTCTTTCGAGGTCCGCCGACCTGAGCCACCGAGTTGAACTCAGGTTTTGAATAGCATGAAGATCGGCTCCCTTTCCCCCTCGCCCCCCTGGGGGAGAGGGCTGGGGTGAGGGGGGCGATCTTCAGCCGTGCGGCAGGGCCGGCGGCGGAGCAAAGTCGAATGGTGCCAGGGCATACCCGTTCTCATCCACCTGCAACGCCCAACCCTGACGATCCCAGTCCCCCAGCACAATCCGCTTCGCCGCCTGCTCGCCGAGTTGCAGCTTGTGGATCGCCGGACGATGGGTATGCCCGTGAATCAGGGTTTTCACCGCGTATTGCTGCATGATCCGCGGAATTTCCTCCGGCGTCACATCCACGATGTCATTGGCCTTCATCCGCGTCTGCGCGCGGCTTTCGCTGCGCAGCTTGCGCGCCAGTTTGTGACGGGTGCTCAGCGGCATGTGGCGCAGGATGAACAGGGTGATCGGGTTGCGCAGGTAGCGCCGCAACTTCATGTAGCCCACGTCGCGGGTGCACAGGCTGTCGCCGTGCATCAGCAGCACCGGCTCGCCATAGAACTGCACGACACTCGGATCCTTCAACAGCGTGCAGCCAGCTTCTTTGCAGAAGGCCTTGCCGAGCAGGAAGTCGCGATTGCCGTGCATCAGAAAGATCGCCGTGCCGCTGTCGCTGAGTTCACGCAGGGCCTGGCAGATGGAACGCTGGAAGGGCGTCATGGCGTCGTCGCCAATCCACGCCTCGAAAAAGTCGCCAAGGATATACAACGCACTCGCCGAGCGGGCGCGTCCGGCGAGCAAATCCAGAAACGCCCGGGTAATGTCCGGGCGCTCCTCTTCCAGATGCAAGTCTGAAATCAGCAATATCACGCTTCGATGATCTCGGCTTTCTCGATGATCACGTCGTCTTTCGGCACGTCTTGGTGACCGGCCTTGGAAGTGGTGGCAACGCCTTCGATCTTGTCGACCACGTCGGTACCGGCAACGACTTTACCGAACACGGCATAACCCCAGCCCTGAGCGGTCTTGGCGGTGTGGTTGAGGAAGCTGTTGTTGGTGGCGTTGATGAAGAACTGCGCCGAGGCCGAATGCGGGTCCATGGTGCGGGCCATGGCAACGGTGTACTTCTCGTTCTTCAGACCGTTGTCAGCTTCGTTCTGAATGCTTGGGCTCTTGTCTTTCTTTTCCTGCATGCCAGGCTCGAAACCGCCGCCCTGGATCATGAAGCCCTTGATCACGCGGTGGAACACTACGTTCTCGTAGTGACCTTTCTTGACGTATTCGATGAAGTTGGCAGCGGTGATTGGCGCTTTTTCCGCGTCCAGTTCGATGACGATGTCGCCGTAGTTGGTGGTCAGTTTGACTTGAGTCATGATCGCTACTCTTTATAAGGAATTCGTGGTTCTGGGACATTCAGCCCCACAACCGGTTCAGCCTGCTTCGGCCAAGGAGCGCAGTTTAGCGTGACAGGCGCGAATTTCGAGGCTGTTTTTCCAAAACCCGGCGATTAAATGCGCTCCTTTATAGGCCGCGCTCTGTCAGCCCCTTGACAGCATCGGCTATGATAGCGGCTTTGTTTTGTCTGGCCCCCTTTGCGGCCGCGCACATGTAAGTCAAGGATCCTATGAGCAAGCCCACTGTCGACCCTACCTCGAATGCCAAGTCCGGCCCTGCCGTGCCGGTCAATTTCCTGCGGCCGATCATCCAGGCAGACCTGGACTCGGGCAAGCACACCCAGATCGTCACCCGTTTTCCGCCTGAGCCCAACGGCTACCTGCACATCGGCCACGCCAAGTCGATCTGCGTGAACTTCGGCCTGGCCCAGGAGTTCGGCGGCGTCACGCACCTGCGTTTCGACGACACCAACCCGGCCAAGGAAGACCAGGAATACATCGATGCGATCGAATCCGACGTCAAATGGCTGGGCTTCGAGTGGTCCGGTGAAGTGCGCTACGCCTCGCAGTATTTCGACCAGTTGCACGACTGGGCGGTCGAGCTGATCAAGGCCGGCAAGGCTTACGTCGACGACCTGACCCCTGAGCAGGCCAAGGAATACCGTGGCAGCCTGACCGAGCCGGGCAAGAACAGTCCGTTCCGCGACCGTTCGGTGGAAGAGAACCTCGACTGGTTTGCGCGCATGCGCGCCGGTGAGTTCCCGGATGGCGCCCGTGTGCTGCGCGCGAAGATCGACATGGCCTCGCCGAACATGAACCTTCGCGACCCGATCATGTACCGCATCCGCCACGCCCATCACCATCAGACCGGTGACAAGTGGTGCATCTACCCGAACTACGACTTCACCCACGGTCAGTCGGACGCCATCGAAGGCATCACCCACTCGATCTGCACCCTGGAATTCGAAAGCCATCGTCCGCTGTACGAGTGGTTCCTGGAAAACCTGCCGGTGCCGGCCAACCCGCGCCAGTACGAATTCAGCCGCCTGAACCTGAACTACACCATCACCAGCAAGCGCAAGCTCAAGCAACTGGTCGATGAAAAGCACGTCAATGGCTGGGACGACCCGCGCATGTCGACGCTGTCGGGCTTCCGTCGCCGTGGCTACACGCCGGCGTCGATCCGCAACTTCTGCGACATGATCGGCACCAACCGTTCCGATGGTGTGGTCGATTTCGGCATGCTCGAGTTCAGCATCCGTCAGGATCTGGACGCGAACGCCCCGCGGGCCATGTGCGTGCTGCGTCCGTTGAAAGTCGTGATCACCAACTACCCGGAAGGTCAGGTCGAGAACCTCGAACTGCCGCGTCATCCGCAGAAAGAAGAACTCGGCGTGCGCCAGCTGCCGTTCGCCCGTGAAATCTACATCGACCGCGATGATTTCATGGAAGAACCGCCAAAGGGCTACAAGCGCCTGGAGCCGAACGGCGAAGTGCGTCTGCGTGGCAGCTACGTGATCCGTGCGGACGAAGCGATCAAGGACGCCGACGGCAACATCGTCGAGCTGCGTTGCTCCTACGATCCGGAAACCCTGGGCAAGAACCCTGAAGGCCGCAAGGTCAAAGGCGTGATCCACTGGGTGCCGGCCGCTGCCAGCATCGAGTGCGAAGTGCGTCTGTACGATCGCCTGTTCCGCTCTCCGAACCCGGAGAAGGCCGAAGACAGCGCGAGTTTCCTCGACAACATCAACCCTGACTCACTGCAAGTGCTGACCGGTTGTCGTGCTGAGCCATCGCTTGGCAACGCCCAGCCGGAAGACCGTTTCCAGTTCGAGCGCGAAGGCTACTTCGTTGCCGACATCAAGGACTCGAAACCAGGTCAGCCGGTATTCAACCGTACCGTGACCCTGCGTGATTCGTGGGGCCAGTGATTTAGCGTCAAGGAAATATAAAGTGCTGACGATCTACAACACGCTCACCAAGAGCAAAGAAGTCTTCAAGCCGCTGGATGGCAACAAGGTGCGCATGTACGTGTGCGGCATGACCGTGTACGACTACTGCCACCTCGGCCACGGCCGCAGCATGGTCGCGTTCGACCTGGTGACCCGCTGGTTGCGGTTCAGCGGTTACGACCTGACTTACGTGCGCAACATCACCGACATCGACGACAAGATCATCAATCGTGCCCGCGAGAACGGTGAGTCTTTCGAAGCGCTGACCGAGCGCATGATCGCCGCGATGCACGAAGACGAAGCGCGCCTGAACATCAAGAAGCCGGACATGGAACCGCGTGCCACGGATCACATTCCGGGCATGCACGCGATGATCCAGACCCTGATCGACAAGGGCTTCGCCTACGCCCCGGGCAATGGCGACGTGTACTACCGCGTCGCCAAGTTCATGGGCTACGGCAAGCTGTCGCGCAAGAAGATCGAAGACCTGCGCATCGGTGCACGCATCGAAGTCGACGAGTCGAAAGAAGATCCGCTGGACTTCGTCCTGTGGAAAGCCGCCAAACCGGGCGAGCCGAGCTGGGAATCGCCGTGGGGCGCCGGGCGTCCGGGCTGGCACATCGAGTGCTCGGTGATGTCCACCTGCTGCCTCGGTGAAACCTTCGACATTCATGGCGGCGGCAGCGACCTCGAGTTCCCGCACCACGAAAACGAAATCGCCCAGAGCGAAGCGGCCACCGGCAAGACCTACGCCAACGCGTGGATGCATTGCGGCATGATCCGTATCAATGGCGAGAAGATGTCCAAGTCCTTGAACAACTTCTTCACCATTCGTGACGTGCTCGACAAGTACCACCCGGAAGTCGTGCGTTACCTGCTGGTGTCGAGCCACTACCGCAGCGCGATCAACTACTCGGAAGACAACCTCAAGGACGCCAAGGGCGCACTCGAGCGTTTCTACCACGCGTTGAAAGGCCTGCCGAGCGTTGCTCCGGCCGGCGGCGAAGCCTTCGTCGAGCGTTTCACCACGGTGATGAACGACGACTTCGGCACGCCGGAAGCCTGCGCGGTGCTGTTCGAGATGGTGCGTGAGATCAACCGTCTGCGCGACAGCGATCTCGACGCGGCGGCCGGTCTGGCGGCACGTCTGAAAGAACTGGCGAGCGTGCTGGGCGTGTTGCAGCTGGAAGCCGATGACTTTTTGCAGGCGGGCGCTGAAGGGCGTGTCGATGCAGCTGAAGTCGAGGCGCTGATCGCTGCGCGTCTGGCGGCACGCGCCGGCAAAGACTGGGCCGAATCCGACCGCATCCGCGACCAGCTCACCGCCATGGGCGTGGTGCTGGAAGACGGCAAGGGTGGTACGACCTGGCGTCTGGCTGACTGATTGCCTGATCCGCTATAAAACAAAACCCGCCTTGTGCGGGTTTTTGTTTATGCGCATGGCTTAATTACTGCAGTGCCAGGGCTGATGCCTTCGCGAGCAGGCTCGCTCCCACAGTGGATCTTTGCGCGACACACATCCCCTGTGGGAGCGAGCCTGCTCGCGATTGACTGCGTAGCAGTCAGCTCTCCGCCTGCCGCAAACGCTTGTAGAGGGTATTACGGCTCACCCCAAGCCTGCGTGCCAGATGCGAAATATTCCCCCCGGCTGCTTTCAACTCGCGGTTCAACGCCTCCACATCATTCAGATCCAGCCCCAGCGGCTGCACGCTCTCCACCGGCTCCATCTCCAGATCGACAAAAAAGTCATCCGGCAAATGCTCCGGCCGCACTGGCTGCTCCTCGGCCATTGCCAGTGCCACCTGCATCACGCTGCTGACCTGACGTAAATTGCCCGGCCACGGGTGCCGCTCGAACAGCTCCAGCACTTCGCGGCTGAGTCCGGCCCATTGCGTCGGTTCGCGATGCTGCTCCCACAGGCGTTTGAACAGCGCCTCTTTATCACTGCGCTCTCTGAGCGGCGGCAGTTCCAGTGTCAAACCGCCAATTCGGTAGTACAAGTCCTCACGAAATCGGCCCAATTGCACTTGTTCGCGCAAAGAGCGGTTGGTCGCCGAGATGATCCGCAGATCCACCGCGAACAATTCGCTGCTGCCTACCGGTTGCACGCAACGCTCCTGCAATACCCGCAACAACCGCGCCTGAGTGGGCAGCGGCATGTCGCCGATTTCGTCGAGGAAGAGAGTGCCTTTGTCGGCTTTGCGGATCAGGCCGATGCTGCCTTTCTGGTTGGCGCCGGTGAACGCGCCTTTTTCGTAGCCGAACAGTTCCGACTCCACCAGTTCGGCGGGGATCGCCGCGCAGTTGACGGCGATGAATGCCTGTTTGCTGCGGGAGCTGGCTTGGTGCAGCGCTTTGACGAAGACTTCCTTGCCGACTCCGGTTTCGCCGTGGATCAGCAGCGGAATGTCTTTTTCCAGCAGCCGTTCGGCCTGACGCACGGCTTTTTCCACCCGGCTGTCACCGAAGTGCAGGGTGCTGAGGCTGATGGCGCCCGCGGGTTTGAGCGACGTTTCGGCGCTTTTCGGTTCAGCAAATACCCGAGGCTGAACCGCTGCCTGTTGCGGTCGCTTCAACAAACACTGAAAACGGTTGCGCCCGGAGGTCTGCAGGGCGAACGGCAACCCGTCGGGCTGATTGATCAACTCCAGCAGCGACACATTGAACAGGCTCTCGACACTGACCCGCGACAGGCGCACGCCGAGCAGATTGTCCGCCCGGCGATTGGCCGACAGCACCTGCCCGCTCTCATCGAAAATCAGCAAACCGGCCCACTGACTGTCGAGGTTGTTCAACCCGGTGTTGAAGGTCAGTTGAAAGTGCTGGCCGTGGAACAGGTTGAGGATCAGCCGGTTCTCCACGGTCTGGCTCATCATCTTGACCATGCCCAGCGTGTGCGAGGGCGGCAGGTAACTGTCGCTGGACACGTCGAGCACGGCGATAACCTTGCGCTCGGCATCGAAAATCGGCGCGGCGGAACCGGTCATGAAACGGTTGGCTTTCAGAAAGTGTTCATCGTGCTCGATGTGCACCGCTTGCTCGCAGGCCAGCGCGGTACCGATCGCATTGGTGCCGCTGCAGCGCTCCATCCAGCTCGCCCCGGCGCGAAAACCCCGAGCCAGATTCGGCTCGATAAAGCGCTGGGTGCCCCAGGATGTCAGCACTTGGCCTTGATGGTCGGCGAGCATGATCAGGCAATTGGAGTTGCTGAGGATGTTCTCGTAGTACGGCAGCACTTCCTGATGGGTGGTCTGCACCAGCGCGTGGTGACGGTCGAGCAACTGCGCGATGCCGGCGGCGGGCAATTGATCGAAGGCCGGGGCGCTCTGGTGGTCAAGGCCGAAGGCGCGGCAACGTTGCCAGGAGCTCTGGACAATCGCGTCGTGGGACAGCGGCGGGGCAGGTGCGGCCATGGTGGTGGGCCTCTGAAGGGCATTTTATTGTTGTTATGGCACTGCTTTCAAAACCAACACAGATCAAAACTGTGGGAGCGGGCTTGCTCGCGAAAGCGGTATATCAGACACATTTACATCGACTGACACACCGCCTTCGCGAGCAAGCCCGCTCCCACATTGGATTTTCATCGTTCACAGAATTTGGGCAAAAGGCGTTCATAGAGTGTTGTTCACTATTGTTCATTGTCAATCGCCCAACTGTTCAAATGTGTTCAGCAATGAACGCCCGATCCCCGCGTTTTCAGCCCTTTTCACGACAAATCAACCACTTGCCATTTCTGGCACGAATGTCGCTCTGCTGCACAGGTCGCTTGACTCCAATAATAAAAAGGCCGAGCCATGTCACTCACCCTGGAGCACGTCAGCCGCACCGTCGAGGGCCAGACCTGGATCGACGATGCCTGCCTGAAATTCGAACCCGGATCTTTCAACGTTCTGCTCGGCCGCACGCTGTCCGGCAAGACCAGCCTGATGCGCCTGATGGCAGGCCTGGACAAGCCCGACAGTGGCCGGATCCTGATGAACGGCGTCGACGTCACCCAGCGCCCGGTGCGCCTGCGCAACGTGTCGATGGTTTATCAGCAGTTCATCAATTACCCGACCATGACCGTGTTCGAGAACATCGCCTCGCCGCTGCGTCAGGCCGGTGTTTCCAAAGAAATCATTCATAGCAAAGTGCTGGAAACCGCGAAGATGCTGCGCATCGAGAAGTTCCTGCAGCGCTATCCGCTGGAGCTGTCCGGCGGTCAGCAGCAGCGCACGGCGATGGCCCGGGCGCTGGTCAAGGATGCCGAGCTGATCCTGTTCGACGAGCCGCTGGTCAACCTCGATTACAAGCTGCGCGAAGAACTGCGCCAGGAAATGCGCGAGCTGTTCAAGCTGCGCCACACCATTGCGATCTACGCCACCACCGAACCCAACGAAGCGTTGGCGCTGGGCGGCACCACGACGATTCTGCACGAGGGCCGGGTGATCCAGAGCGGCCCGTCGACCTCGGTTTACCACCAGCCGCAAACCGTGCTGGCGGCGGAGCTGTTCTCCGAACCGCCGATCAACCTGATGCCCGGGCGCATCGCCGGCAACGAAGTCAGCTTCGCCAACTTCGTGCACTTCCCGCTGAACGTCGACCTGCGTCCTGTAGGCGAGGGCGAGTTTCGCTTTGGCGTGCGCCCCAGCCATATCTCGCTGGTGCCGAGCAACGATGACGATCTGGAACTGGCGGTCACCGTCGAAGTGGCGGAGATCAGCGGCTCGGAAACCTTCCTGCACGTGCGCAACGAGCATTTCCTGTTGGTGCTGCACCTGCCGGGGGTTCACGAATACGACGTCGATGCGCCGATCCGCATCTACATCCCGACCCACAAACTGTTCGTGTTCGATGCGCAGGGCCGTCTGGTGCAGGCACCGGGCCAACGTGTCGCGAGGGTTGCCTGATGGCCGAAATCCGTTTGCAGCACCTCGCCCACAGTTACAGCAAGCAGCCGAGCGGGCCTGACGATTACGCGATCCGCGAGATGGACCACATCTGGGAGCAGGGCGGCGCCTATGCCTTGCTCGGCCCTTCGGGTTGCGGCAAATCGACCTTGCTCAACATCATTTCCGGCCTGCTCAGCCCCTCGCAAGGACATGTGCTGTTCGATGGCAAAGCGGTCAACGACCTGACCCCGGAGAAGCGCAACATCGCCCAGGTGTTCCAGTTCCCGGTGGTCTACGACACCATGACCGTGTTCGACAACCTGGCCTTCCCCCTGCGCAATCAGGGCATGGCCGAGGCGAAAGTGCACAGCAAGGTGCAGGAAATCGCCGAAGTCCTCGACCTGCAAAACCTGCTGAGCAAGAAGGCGCGCAACCTCACCGCCGACGAAAAACAGAAAGTCTCCATGGGCCGTGGTCTGGTGCGTGACGACGTCTCGGCGATCCTCTTCGACGAGCCGCTGACGGTGATCGACCCGCATCTGAAATGGAAGCTGCGACGCAAGCTCAAGCAGATCCACGAGCAGTTCAACATCACCATGGTCTACGTCACCCACGATCAGCTCGAAGCTTCGACCTTCGCCGACAAGATCGCGGTGATGTACGGCGGACAGATCGTGCAGTTCGGCACGCCCCGGGAATTGTTCGAGCGGCCGAGCCACACCTTTGTCGGCTACTTCATCGGCAGCCCGGGGATGAACCTGATCGAGGTGCAGCCGCAGCCGGGCGGGGTCGGTTTCGCTTCGACGCACTTGCCACTGTCCGACGCCTTGCAACGGCATATCGAACACGGTCAGTGGAAAAATCTGAAGGTCGGCATCCGCCCGGAGTTCATCCATGTCTGGGACGAGCCGTTTGACGAGGCGATGCAGGCGCGGGTGGTCCACGTCGAGGACCTGGGCACCTACAAGATTCTCACCCTCGACCTCGATGGTGCGCCGCTGAAGGTGCGTCTGGCCGAAGACAAACCGGTGCCGCAGGGCACGGCGTATATCAGTTTTCCGGCGCAGTGGCTGATGGTTTATGCCGATGAGTTTCTGCTCGAAGCCGATGAAGAGGTGCAGCCATGAACAAGGTGCAGAACAACAAGGCCTGGTGGCTGGTGTTGCCGGTGTTCCTGCTGGTGGCGTTCAGTGCGGTGATCCCGATGATGACCGTGGTCAACTATTCGGTGCAGGACATTTTCGACCAGTCCAGCCGCTACTTCGTCGGCGCCGACTGGTACAAGCAGGTGCTGCTCGATCCGCGTCTGCATGACTCGTTGCTGCGTCAGTTCATTTATTCGGCGTGCGTGCTGTTGATCGAAATTCCGTTGGGTATCGCCGTCGCCCTGACCATGCCGACCAAGGGTCGCTGGTCGTCAGTGGTGCTGATCATCCTGGCGATTCCGCTGCTGATCCCGTGGAACGTGGTCGGCACCATCTGGCAGATCTTCGGTCGTGCCGACATTGGACTGCTCGGTTCGAGCCTGAATGCGCTGGGCATCAGCTACAACTACGCGGCCAACACCATGGACGCCTGGGTCACGGTGCTGGTGATGGACGTCTGGCACTGGACTTCGCTGGTGGCGCTGCTGTGTTTTTCCGGGCTGCGGGCGATTCCCGACGTGTATTACCAGGCGGCGCGGATCGACCGCGCCTCGGCGTGGGCAGTGTTCAGGCACATCCAGTTGCCCAAGCTGAAAAGCGTACTACTGATCGCGGTGATGCTGCGCTTCATGGACAGTTTCATGATTTACACCGAGCCGTTCGTGCTCACCGGCGGCGGGCCGGGCAATGCCACAACGTTCCTCAGTCAGACGCTGACGCAGATGGCGGTCGGCCAATTCGATCTGGGGCCGGCGGCGGCGTTTTCGCTGGTGTACTTCCTGATCATCCTGCTGGTCTCGTGGCTGTTCTACACCGCCATGACCCATTCCGACGCCAACCGTTGAGGCCCGGCCATGAGCAAAAGAAAACTTGTTCCGTTGCTGGTGTACATCCTGTTCCTGCTGGTGCCGATCTACTGGCTGTTGAACATGTCGTTCAAGAGCAACACCGAAATTCTCGGCGGCTTGACCCTGTTCCCCCAGGATTTCACCTGGCACAACTACAAGGTGATTTTCACCGACCCGAGCTGGTACACCGGTTATCTCAATTCGCTGTATTACGTCAGCTTGAACACGGTGATCTCGCTGAGTGTGGCGTTGCCGGCGGCCTATGCGTTTTCGCGCTATCGCTTCCTTGGCGACAAGCACCTGTTCTTCTGGCTGCTGACCAACCGCATGGCGCCACCGGCGGTGTTTCTGTTGCCGTTCTTTCAGTTGTATTCGTCGATTGGCCTGTTCGACACGCACATCGCCGTGGCGCTGGCGCACTGCCTGTTCAACGTGCCGCTGGCGGTGTGGATTCTGGAGGGCTTCATGTCTGGCGTGCCCAAGGAAATCGACGAAACCGCTTACATCGACGGCTACAGTTTCCCCAAGTTCTTCGTGAAGATTTTCATCCCGTTGATCGGTTCCGGCATCGGCGTCACGGCGTTTTTCTGCTTCATGTTTTCCTGGGTCGAACTGCTGCTGGCGCGCACGCTGACTTCGGTGAATGCCAAGCCGATTGCGGCGGTGATGACGCGCACGGTGTCGGCCTCGGGCATCGACTGGGGCGTGCTGGCGGCGGCGGGGGTGCTGACCATCCTCCCGGGCATGCTGGTGATCTGGTTTGTTCGCAACCACGTGGCCAAGGGCTTTGCCCTCGGTCGGGTCTGAGGAACACATGATGGAATGGATGAGCTGGACCACCCCCACGGCGGGGTTCTTTATCGCCATCGGCCTGTTGCTGGTGGGCATGACCACCTGGGAATTGCGCTCGCCGAGCATCCTGCGACGCGGTTTTCTGCCGATTGCCACCACCCGTGGCGATCGCTTGTTCATCGGTCTTCTCGGCAGCGCCTACCTGCATCTGCTGGTAATCGGCGTCACCGACTGGAGCATCTGGGTGGCGTCCGCGCTGTCTCTGGTGTGGCTGTTGGTTGTGATGCGCTGGGGCTAGTCGAGTCGCTCGGCAATCGTGCTCCGTAACTCAAACTGGAGGTCTCTATGTTCGACAAAAACAATAAGCTGCGACATAGCATTTCATTGGCAGCCATGCTGGCACTCAGCGGTTTGAGCGCATCTGCCTGGGCCGATGCCTACGAAGACGCTGCGAAAAAATGGATCGGCAGCGAGTTCAAGCCGTCGACCCTGACGGCCGATCAGCAACTAGAAGAACTGAAGTGGTTCATCAAGGCCGCCGAGCCGTTTCGCGGCATGGAAATCAAAGTGGTTTCCGAGACCCTGACCACCCACGAATACGAGTCCAAGGTGCTGGCCAAGGCCTTCAGCGAAATCACCGGGATCAAGCTCACCCACGACCTGCTGCAAGAAGGCGACGTGGTGGAAAAAATGCAGACGGTGATGCAGTCGGACAAGAACATTTACGACGGCTGGGTCAACGACTCGGACCTGATCGGTACGCACTTTCGCTACGGCAAAACCGAATCGATCACCGACCTGATGGCCAACGAAGGCAAGAACTTCACCTCGCCGACCCTCGACATCAAGGACTTCATCGGCATCTCGTTCACTACCGCACCGGACGGCAAGATTTATCAGTTGCCCGATCAGCAGTTCGCCAACTTGTACTGGTTCCGCGCCGACTGGTTCGAACGCGCCGATCTGAAAGCCAAGTTCAAGGAAAAGTACGGCTACGAATTGGGCGTGCCGGTGAACTGGTCGGCCTATGAAGATATCGCCAAATTCTTCAGCGAAGACGTCAAGGAAATCGACGGTAAACGCGTCTACGGCCACATGGACTACGGCAAGAAAGACCCGTCGCTGGGCTGGCGCTTCACCGATGCCTGGTTCTCCATGGCCGGGGGCGGCGACAAGGGCCTGCCCAACGGTTTGCCGGTGGACGAGTGGGGGATTCGCGTCGAGGACTGCCACCCGGTCGGCTCCAGCGTGACCCGCGGCGGCGACACCAACGGCCCGGCGGCGGTGTTCGCCACGCAGAAATACGTCGACTGGCTCAAGGCCTACGCGCCACCGGAAGCGGCGGGCATGACCTTCTCCGAGTCCGGCCCGGTGCCGTCCCAAGGCAACATCGCCCAGCAGATCTTCTGGTACACCGCGTTCACCGCCGACATGACCAAACCGGGCCTGCCGGTGGTCAACGCCGACGGCACGCCGAAATGGCGCATGGCGCCGTCGCCGCGCGGGCCGTATTGGGAAGAGGGCATGAAGCTCGGCTATCAGGACGTGGGTTCGTGGACATTCATGAAATCCACGCCTGAGAAACAGAAGCTCGCGGCGTGGCTGTACGCGCAGTTCGTCACCTCGAAAACCGTGTCGCTGAAGAAAACCATCGTCGGCCTGACGCCGATCCGCGAGTCGGACATCAACTCGCAGGCGATAACCGATCTGGCGCCGAAACTCGGTGGCCTGGTCGAGTTCTACCGCAGTCCGGCCCGCGTGCAATGGACCCCGACCGGAACCAACGTGCCGGACTATCCGCGCCTGGCGCAATTGTGGTGGAGCCACATCGCCGAAGCGGCCAGCGGCGAGAAGACTCCGCAACAGGCGCTGGACGGCCTGGCCAAGGATCAGGACGCGATCATGTCGCGCCTCGAACGCTCCAAGGCGCAAGCAGTATGCGCCCCGAAAATGAACCCGGAGCGCGACGCACAGTACTGGTTCGACCAGCCAGGCGCACCGAAACCGAAACTGGCCAACGAGAAGCCGAAGGGCGAGACCGTGAGCTACAACGAACTGCTGAAATCGTGGGCGGATGCGCGTAAGTAATAGCTGAAATGTGAAAAGCGAACGGCACCGTAAGGTGCCGTTTTTTTTTGTTGCCTGATCTACCGTAATCGCTTGCAGGCAAGCTCCCACAGGGTTCTGTGTTGCTCACACAATCCGTGCACACCACAAACTCTTGTGGGAGCTGGCTTGCCAGCGATAGCGGTGTGTCAAACAACAAGGATGTGACTGACCTGCCGCCATCGCTGCAGGCAAGCTCCCACAGGTTTTGTGACGCCTGCAAAGTCCGGGTTCACCGCGATTCACTGTAGGAGCGAGCCTGTTCGCGATAGCGGAGTGTCAGACAACAAAGATGTGACTGACCCGCCGCCATCGCTGGCAAGCCAGCTCCCACAGATTTTGTGACGCCATCAAAGTCCGGGTTCACCGCGACTCACTGTGGGAGCTGGCTTGCCAGCGATGGGGCCATGGGGGTTACAGCGGGAAAACCGAGGCGGAATACGGTCATGACGCCGGGCAAGCTTTTCACCTCCGCCACCCCCTGATGCAGGCTCATGATCGAGCGCACGATTGCCAGTCCCAGCCCGGTGCTGCCCTGTGAGCGCGAGCGGGCGCTGTCGACGCGGTAGAAGCGGTCGAACAGGTGCGGCAGGTGTTGCGCCTCGATGCCGGTGCCGGGATTGCTGACCAGCAGTGAAGCCTGCGTCGCGCCTTGCTCGATCAGCAAGGTGATGGTTTTGCCGTTCGGGCAATGACGCAGCGCATTCGACAGCAGATTGGAAATCGCCCGCTGGATCATCAGCCGATCGCCCAACACTGATGCGCTGCCAACAACGTTCAAATGAATCTGCTTGTCCTGCGCCGCCAGCGAAAACATCTCCGCGACCTTCGCCGCTTCCGCCTCCAGCGCCACCGCTTCAAACGGCGCCAGCGCCGACGGGTGACTGACCTGCGCCAGAAACAGCATGTCCGAGACAATCCGCGCCACGCGTTCCAGCTCCTCGGTACACGACACCAGCACGTCCTGGTATTCCTCACTCGTGCGCTCGCGAGACAGCGTCACCTGGGCCTTGCCCATCAGGTTGTTGATCGGTGTGCGCAGCTCGTGCGCCAGGTCATCGGAGAACTGTGACAACTGCTGCACCCCGGCATCGAGGCGATGCAGCATGAAGTTGATGCCCTGCGCCAGTTCGCTCAACTCCTGCGGCATGTTCACCACCGACAGCCGATGCTCCAGATCCTGCGTCGAGACCCTCGCCGCCACTTTGCGAAACTCGCGCAGCGGCGCCAATCCACGCTGCACCGCGCCCCACGCCGTCAGGCCGATGAACACCAGCAACAGCGGCAAGGCAATCAGCGTCGAGCGCAGATAGGCGCTGAGCAGCGCCTGATCGTGCGCGTTGTCCATCGACAACAGCACCGGCACGCTGCTGCCGTCCTTGAGGCGAATCAGCTTCGACGCGGTGAGGAACTTCGCGCCTTCGGCATCGCTGCTGTCGCTGTAGGTCAGTTGATCGGTGGTCCCGCGAACAGCTCTGAGTTCCACCCGTGGATCGGTCAGACCCGTGCCGGATTTGAGCAGCGGCGAACGCAGATTCGAGCGCTCGTAAATCGTCAGCGTCAGGTTGTCATGGCCCATGACCTGATCGAGCAGAATGTGCGGCTTGCCACTGACTTCGTTGGTGTCGACGTACAGCGACAGGCTGTGCTCGACCTGCGCCATCTTCTTTTGCAGGCTGTCGCGGGACAGTGCATTCAGCTCATGGGTCAGGGCGAAATAGGCGAGGATCGCCAGAAACACCACCAGCAGCGCGCCGAGAATACTCACCGTCAGACCGAGGCGCATCGACAGGCTGGCCGGCTTCATTCCCGCGCCTCCAGCACGTAGCCGACACCGCGCAGGGTGTGGATCAGTTTGTTGTCGAACGGGTCGTCGATTTTCGCCCGCAAGCGGCGGATCGAGACTTCGACCACGTTGGTGTCGCAGTCGAAATTCATGTCCCACACCAGCGAGATGATCTGCGTACGGGTCAGCACCTCGCCGGACTGGCGCATCAGCAAGTGCAGCAGGGCAAATTCCTTGGTGGTCAGGTCGATGCGCTGCGCGCCACGAAACGCCCGATGCCGGCCCGGATCAAGCTCCAGATCGGCGACTTTCAACACCTGCGGCAGCGGGATGTTTTCGCTGCGGCGCATCAGGGTACGCACCCGCGCCAGCAATTCGGGAAACTCGAACGGCTTGACCAGATAGTCGTCGGCGCCCAGATCGAGGCCGCGAATCTTGTCCGCCAGCCGCCCGCGCGCGGTGAGCATCATCACCCGCGTCGAGTGGGTGCGGCGCAGTTGCTCCAGCACGCCCCAGCCGTCCAGTTCCGGCAAGTTCACGTCGAGAATGATCAGGTCATACGCCTGCTGTTGCGCCAGATGCAATCCATCGGCACCGGTGGCGGCGTGATCAACGATATAACCACTTTCGGTCAAACCCTGATGCAAGTATTCGGCAGCTTTAAGCTCGTCCTCGACGACAAGGATTCGCATGATCTATCACCACTTTTATTTAAGGGATATTTAATTAAGGCAACCCCTCACCCTAACCCTCTCCCCGAGGGAGAGGGGACTGAATGCGGGATATTTCAGAACTACGCCAACGTGAAAAAACTTTACTGAATCCATAATCGACTTGATGTAACAGGTCGATAAAAAACGCGAGACACTTCGGTCGGCCCCCTCTCCCCCCGGGAGAGGGCTGGGGTGAGGGGATGTCCGCAACGATAAAGGTTGTAGCGGCTACAGGGTCAACAACCCAATGCTTTAAACCGGGGCTGTGCGACAGTCCGCCGCAGCGCGGACCACGTGACTCTCGTAAGTTTGATTCCGACAAGTGCTGTTCAGCAGATAACTACCGAGTATTTGTTTCCATGTATTGCGGCAAAGCCGATTGCACTTCGCATCCTAGAACAAAACAACTTTGCTGAACCGTGGATAACGGATTTGTAATGTTCCAGTCACCTTGTCGATAAGTTCAAAACTCTAACGTGGCGGCATCGAAAAATCCTGAATTAAAGGAAGTCCTCCATTGCCCGGTCTAATTGAACTGACGGCGCGATCACGCCTGAAAAAAGCTGCCAGCGGCCTCTTGTTGCTGGTTGGCAGCAGCTTGGCCAGCGCATCGACCCTGACACTGGATCAGGCGCTGCAAAGTGCCTTCGCCGGCAACCCCGATCTCGCTGCCGCGCAATGGGAAATCGGTATTGCCGAGGGCGATCGCCAGCAGGCCGGGCTGATCCCCAATCCCGAGGTGTCGTGGGAGGCCGAAGACACCCGGCGCAACTCGCGCACCACCACGGTGATGCTCAGTCAGCCGATTGAACTGGGCGGCAAACGCGGCGCGCGCATCGATGTCGCCAGCCGCGCGCAGGACGCCGCCGGCATCGAGCTGGAGCGCAAGCGCAATGCCTTGCGCGCCGATGTGTTCCAGGCGTTCAACAGCGCGCAAACCGCGCAGCAACGCTTGCAGCTGGCGCGCCAGTCGCTGCAACTGGCCGAGCACGGTGTGCGCGTTGCTCAGGGGCGGATCGAGGCCGGTAAATCGTCGCCGGTCGAAGGTACGCGAGCACAGGTGCAGCTCTCGGAAGTGCGCCTGGAATTGAGCCGCGCCGAGCGCGATCAGGCCAACGCGTATCAACAGTTGGCGCAGGTCATGGGCGCACCGTTGCCGACCTCGACCAATGTGCAAGCCGCGACGCAAAACCTCGCCACGCTGCCGCCGCCCGGCCGTTTGCTCGAGCGTCTGAACCAGACCGCCGAGCTGCGTCTGGCGAAACTGCAGATCGATCAGCGCGAAGCCTCGTTGGGCCTGGAAAAGTCGCAGCGCATTCCCGACCTGACCGTGAGCATCGGCAGCCAGTACAGCGAAACCGAGCGCGAGCGGGTCAACGTGGTCGGGCTGTCGATGCCGATTCCGCTGTTCAACCGCAATCAGGGCAATGTGCTCGCCGCCGCACGGCGCAGCGATCAGGCGCGGGATCTGCGCAACGCCACCGAGCTGCGTTTGCGCACCGAAGTCCAGACCAGCCTTGAGCAATGGCAGACCGCCAACGGCGAAATCAACGCGTTCAACCAGACCATCCTGCCTGCCGCACAAAGCGCAGTGGACAGCGCCACCCGTGGTTTCGAAATGGGCAAGTTCGCTTTCCTCGACGTACTCGACGCCCAGCGCACCCTGATTGCCGCGCGCAGCCAATACATCCAGGCCGTCAGCGAGGCGACCGACGCCCGCGTGCGCCTCGAACGGATCTTCGGCGACCTCAGCGTCAGCCCTTGAATTTCACTTTCAGATAACTGCGCGATGGCACGGCGCAGAGGAGTTTCCATGGATAAAAAACTGATGGTGGTCGCGGTGGCGACCTTGGCGCTCGGCATTGGCATCGGTTCGATGTGGCCGGCCAATTCAAATATCGACGCGCATGCCGATGAGGCCTCCGAACACGCTGATCATGCCGAGGAGGGCGCTGCCGCCGAAGGCGAACATGCCGAAGAAGGCCACATCGAATTGAGCGCCGAGCAGATCGTCGCCGCAGGCATTCAACTGGCCGAGGCACGAGCGCAGAGCATCAGTCTCGGCCTGTCGTTCCCCGGCGAAGTGCGTTTCGATGAGGACCGCACGGCGCACGTCGTGCCGCGCGTGCCGGGGGTGGTCGAGTCGGTCGCGGTCAACCTCGGACAACCGGTGAAGAGGGGTCAGTTGCTGGCAGTGATCGCCAGTCAGCAGATATCCGATCAGCGCAGCGAACAGGCCGCCGCGCAACGTCGCTTGGCGTTGGCGCGCACTACCTACGAGCGCGAGAAAAAGCTCTGGCAGGACAAGATCTCCGCCGAGCAGGATTTCCTCCAGGCAAAGCAAGCGTTGGAAGAGGCGGAAATCGCCATGAACAACGCCCGGCAAAAAATCAGCGTGCTCAGTGGCAGCGTGGTCGCCACCGGCGGCAATCGCTACGAACTGCGTGCGCCGTTCGACGGCGTGGTGGTGGAAAAACACCTGACGCCGGGCGAGGTGGTCGATGAAACCACCGCCGCGTTCACCCTTTCGGATTTGTCCCGGGTGTGGGTGACCTTCGGCGTTTCGCCCAAGGATCTGGCCAAGGTGCAGGTGGGCAAACCGGTGACCGTCAGCGCTCCTGAATTAAGGGCTGAAGTGACCGGCAGCGTGGCGTACGTCGGCAGCCTGCTCGGCGAACAGACCCGCACTGCGACCGTACGCGTGACCCTGGAAAACCCGCAGGGCTCATGGCGTCCGGGGCTGTTCGTCACCGCACTGGTCGCCACTGAGAGCCGCCAAGCCAAAGTCGCCGTACCGGAAACCGCGATCCAGACCGTCGAGGAAAAACCCACGGTGTTCGTGCGTACCGACGACGGCTTCAAGGCGCAGGCGGTGGAACTGGGCAGCCGTGCCGCCGGCCACGTGGAAGTCACCCAAGGGCTGGAACCGGGCGTGCAAGTCGCCAGCGCCGGCAGCTTCGTCCTCAAGTCGGAGCTGGGCAAAGCCTCGGCCGAGCACAGTCATTAATTCTGGAAGGTTCCCATGTTCGAACGCCTGATCCGGTTTGCCATCGAGCAGCGCATCATCGTGCTGCTCGCCGTTCTGCTCATGGCCGGCCTCGGCATCGCCAGTTATCAGAAACTGCCGATCGACGCCGTGCCCGACATCACCAACGTCCAGGTACAGATCAATACCGGCGCCGCCGGGTTCTCGCCGCTGGAAACCGAGCAGCGCATCACTTTCCCGATTGAAACCGCGATGGCCGGTTTGCCGGCGCTGGAGCAGACCCGGTCGCTGTCGCGTTCGGGGTTGTCGCAAGTGACGGTGATCTTCAAGGACGGCACCGACCTGTTCTTCGCTCGCCAACTGGTCAACGAGCGTCTGCAGATCGCCAAGGAGCAATTGCCGGAAGGCGCGGAAGCCGTGATGGGGCCGATCTCCACCGGCCTCGGTGAAATCTTTTTGTGGACGGTCGAGGCGAAGGAGGGCGCGTTGAAGGACGACGGCACAACCTACACGCCGACCGATCTGCGGGTGATTCAGGACTGGATCATCAAGCCGCAATTGCGCAACGTGCCGGGCGTCGCCGAGATCAACACCATCGGTGGCTTTGCCAAGGAATATCAGATCGCGCCGGACCCGAAACGCCTCGCCGCGTACAAGCTCACGCTTACCGATCTGATCACCGCGCTGGAGCGCAACAACGCCAACGTCGGCGCCGGGTACATCGAGCGCAGCGGCGAGCAGTTGCTGATCCGCGCACCGGGGCAAGTGGCGAGCACCGAGGACATCGCCAACATCGTCATGGCCAATGTCGACGGCACGCCGATCCGGGTGAAGAACGTCGCTACAGTGGAAATCGGCCGCGAACTGCGCAGCGGCGCAGCCACGGAAAACGGTCGGGAAGTGGTGCTCGGCACCGTGTTCATGTTGATCGGCGAGAACAGCCGCACCGTGTCGCAGGCCGTCGCGAGCAAGCTCGAACAGATCAATAAGTCCTTGCCACAAGGCGTGATCGCCGTGCCGGTGTACGACCGCACGCACCTGGTCGACAAAGCCATCGCCACAGTGAAAAAGAACCTGATCGAAGGCGCGATTCTGGTGATCGCGATTCTGTTCCTGTTCCTCGGCAACATCCGCGCCGCGCTGATCACGGCGATGGTGATTCCGCTGTCGATGCTGTTCACCTTCACTGGCATGTTCAGTAACAAGGTCAGCGCCAACCTGATGAGCCTCGGCGCGCTGGACTTCGGGATCATCGTCGACGGCGCGGTGGTGATCGTCGAAAACACCCTGCGTCGTCTGGCGCATGCGCAGCAACATCACGGGCGTTTGTTGACCCGTGCCGAGCGTTTCAAGGAAGTCTTCGCCGCGGCGAAAGAGGCGCGGCGACCGCTGATTTTCGGCCAGTTGATCATCATGGTCGTGTACCTACCGATCTTCGCCCTGAGCGGCGTCGAAGGGAAAATGTTCCACCCGATGGCGTTCACTGTGGTGATCGCGTTGCTCGGTGCGATGCTGTTGTCGGTGACTTTTGTTCCAGCGGCGATTGCGCTGTTCGTGACTGGCAAGGTCAAGGAAGAAGAGGGCGCGGTGATGCGCGGCGCACGTCGCGTATATGCGCCGGCGCTGGCCTGGGTCATGGCGCATCGCGCGGTGGCCGTGGGCGCGGCGTTGGGGGTGATCTTGCTCAGCGGCGTACTCACCAGTCGCATGGGCAGCGAGTTTGTGCCGAGCCTCAGTGAAGGCGATTTCGCCCTGCAAGCGTTGCGCGTACCGGGCACCAGCCTGACGCAATCGGTGGATATGCAGCAGCGTTTGGAGACGCTGATCCTGGCCAAAGTGCCAGAGGTTGAACGGGTGTTCGCCCGCACCGGCACGGCGGAAATCGCTTCCGACCCAATGCCGCCGAACATCTCCGACAGCTACGTGATGCTCAAACCCAAGGAGCAATGGCCAGACCCGAACAAGTCCCGCGAAACCCTGATGGCCGAGCTGCAAGCCGCTGCCGCGACGCTGCCGGGCAGCAACTATGAACTGTCGCAGCCGATCCAGTTGCGCTTCAACGAACTGATCTCCGGCGTGCGCAGCGACGTCGCGGTGAAGGTGTTCGGCGATGACATGGACGTGCTCAACGCCACGGCGGCGAAGATCGCGGCGGTGATGCAAAAGGTCAACGGTGCCGCTGAAGTGAAGGTCGAGCAGACGACCGGGTTGCCGGTGTTGACCATCAATATCGACCGCGACAAGGCGGCGCGCTACGGGCTCAACGTCGGTGATGTGCAGGACACCATCGCCGTCGCAGTGGGCGGGCGTCAGGCCGGGACCTTATATGAGGGTGATCGGCGTTTCGACATGGTGGTGCGTTTGTCCGACGCCATGCGCAAGGACATCGACGGCTTGTCGGCGTTGCTGATTCCGGTGCCGGCGTTGAGCGGTGCGGCGAATCAGATCGGTTTTATCGCGCTCAAGGACGTCGCCAGCCTCGATCTGGTGCTCGGGCCGAACCAGGTCAGCCGCGAAAACGGCAAGCGCCTGGTGATCGTCAGCGCCAACGTGCGCGGGCGCGATATCGGCTCGTTCGTCAGCGAGGCGGGTGAGGTGATCGAACGCGAGGTGCAGGTGCCGGCCGGTTACTGGACCAGTTGGGGCGGGCAGTTCGAGCAACTGCAATCGGCGGCCAAGCGCCTGCAGATTGTGGTGCCGGTGGCGTTGCTGCTGGTGTTCGGGTTGCTGTTCATGATGTTCAACAACCTCAAGGACGGCTTGCTGGTGTTTACCGGGATTCCGTTTGCCTTGACTGGCGGGGTGATGGCGCTGTGGTTGCGGGATATTCCGTTGTCGATTTCCGCTGGCGTCGGGTTTATCGCGCTGTCCGGGGTGGCGGTGCTCAACGGTTTGGTGATGATCGCGTTCATTCGCAATTTGCGCGAGGAAGGGCGCTCACTGACGGAGGCAATCAACGTCGGCGCGTTGACGCGGTTGCGGCCGGTGTTGATGACGGCGTTGGTGGCGTCGCTGGGGTTTATTCCGATGGCGCTGGCAACCGGCACCGGTGCCGAAGTGCAGCGGCCACTGGCAACCGTCGTGATCGGCGGGATTCTGTCCTCGACGATCCTCACGCTTCTGATATTGCCCGTGCTGTACCAGATCGCCCATCGCCGGGATGAGGACACCGTACCGTCTGAATAGGTGATCCCTTGTGGGAGCAGGCTTGCTCGCGAAGAGGCCGTGTCAGTCGACATCAATGTTGGATGACACACCGCTTTCGCGAGCAAGCCCGCTCCCACATGGGTTCCGTGCACTGATCCGGCAGATAACGGATATGTAATTCCCCCGCCACCGTCACGAAAGGTGCGCCTTGTTACCTTGATCCCGTCAGCTACTTAAACGAGGAATCAAGCATGAAATTCGCCCAACTGAGCACCTTCGCAGCCGCCCTGATGTTGTCGTCCCTGGCCATGGCCGAAGGCGGCGGTGACCGTACTTTCGAGCGGATGATGACCGCCAATGATCGCGCCGTGGAGCTGTTCGTCGCCAAGGAACAGGCTCGCGACCCGGTCGTCGTCAACGAGAAGAAAGACGACAAGACCAAAGACCTGTAAGCCCGGCGTACTGGAACAAGCCCGTTGTCGTGTGCCGATGCCGGGTTTTTTTACGGAGGAGTAAACATGCAGTTGATCAAATGGATGACCCTCGCCGGCATCATGGCGATGTCGGTAAATGCACTGGCCGAAGGCGGCGGCGATCGCACTTTCGAACGTGCGTTCAGCGCCAACGCCAAAGCCATGGAGCAATACGCCGCCGAGCAGGGCAAAGCGGCGCCGGTGGTCAAGGAATACGAATACGGCATGAAGCTCGACGTGGTGAAAATCGTCAGCGTGGTGAAGCCGCAGCCGGCTTGCTCGGTGGTACCGACCGCCATGACTTACGAAGACTCGCAAGGACAGCTCAATACGCTCAAGTACAGCGTGGCAGGCGTGTGCCGCAACAGTGGTGGCTAACCAACACCTAATCCCTGTAGGAGCTGCCGAAGGCTGCGATCTGTTGATCTTGGTCTTCAAAGTCAAAAGATCGCAGCCTTCGGCAGCTCCTACACGGGGCACATTTTCAGTATCACGATCTGTATTTAGATTCGGAATGTTTAAAAGTTGTGTGGGAAAAGCTGAACCTTCCCACAATGTTTTCAGGTTGTCCCTCGGACGTCCGCTCTCTAGCCTGTGTGGGTCGCTGCCAAATCAGCGATCGGGATTGGAACCCCTCGGTTAACTGACGCAAAACGCACCGTTCATGACGTATGCTTGCGCACTTTCATGTGTGCACTCCGTTATGGCGGCTGTGCGCGGGAGACTTCGAGTCTGTCGGGTTTTGCTCAGTTGCCCGGGTTCCAACCTGCGTACAGCTGCCACCCCTTCGCGTGGAACCGAAAGGGCCAGCTCCACCGTCAAGCTGAGTGAAAACATTATGAAAAAGCCAACACCCAATCCGCCCGAAGCGAACGCTGCTGCAGACCCCGATCCAACAACCCCCTACGCCGCCATCGACACCCACAAACTCCACGAAGCCGCCGAGCGCGCCCTCGACTACTACCTCAAGCCCGCAGCGCCCATCATGGCCACGCCATACACCGCCAACGCGCTGTTTCTGGTCAACCCCAACGCCGACACCGAATCCCTGCTGGCCAACGCCTGCGAATCCCTGGCCTCGGCCACGGTGATGCTCGGCGACTTCGCCGCGTTGCTGGAGGGCACGCATCGCAAGACGCTGCTCGGCATCGCGCAGGTGGTCATGCTCGGTGAACTGGCGGTGAACAAAGCGCTGGATAACGTGGAAGTCGCGACGTAGGCGAAGGTCCTTTGACGAGGATCCTTTTCTCGCCAGACCTGAATAAAATGACCGTGTATCTGAAAGCTATACGCGTATATGCATTGGCTACACGGTCGGTATAGAATCGACTCCGAAGTCGCTCTCATGGCTTCGCACCTCAAACGTTAGATCTCACGTTAAGAGCATGGCCTAAACCTCTCCGGGCCACTCAAGGAGTCAGAAAATGAAAAATAAACAAAAGCTGATGTGCTAACGCCATAAGGAGGCTCCAGCTCCAACATCACCTACCCAGATGGGAAACAGAACAATGTCCACAACTGAAAGCGTTGAAAAATCCAAACCCGTTCCAATCAACATGAGAGCGGACGAAAAGAAACGTAATCTGATCGATTTGGCAGCCGCCATGTCTGGTCGTGATCGCACAAGTTTTATCCTGGAAGCTGCCTGCCAAAAAGCTGAAGAGGTGATTCTGGATAAACGACTGTTCCTTCTCGACGACAGCGCATTTGACGCATTCGAACAGGCTATTGAAGCCAATCCGGCTCGAGGTAACGAATGCCTGCACCAACTGCTCGCTCGTCCAAAACGTTGGAGTTGACCGCGCCCGAGAAGCTCAACGACCAACACGAACTTGATGCCTTCGATTCTGGTGAGGTGACCATTGACCAATACCTGCAGAGGAAGGCGCGAAAAGCCCAATCCACCAAGCAGGCTGTTGTGTACGTCAGTTGCCTCAAAGGCACGTCGAATGTGATGGCCTACTACACGCTATCCAGCGGATCAGTCGCCCGCGCCAGCGTCATGCCGAAAAGCCGTCAACGCAACTCGCCCAGTGTCCATCCGGTAACTCTATTGGGACGTATGGGCGTAACACGGGAAGCTCAGGGCCAGGGCTTCGCCATCGATTTACTGCAAGATGCGATTGAAAGAGCTCTCAACGCGTCTCAGTCGATCGGATCCAGCGCGATAATTGTTCATCCCTTGAATGATCGGCTGTCGAGCTTTTATATCAAGTACGCGGGATTCATTCCGTGCCCCGACATTTCCCCTATAACACTGATGCTGCCTTTACGCTAAAAGCTTGGATTAATCAGCTATCCGCCAGGTTGTCTCGATAGCGGGTTGATTATGTCGCGACCGCAGAGCAAAAAAGGCGCCCCGAAGGGCGCCAAAAAATTCACCTCTGACCAAAGGAGCAAGGAGCTTCTAAAGGTGAATGGTATTGCTCGGGGAAACTCAGAGAATCGCCAACGGATACTCGACGATCACCCGCACTTCATCCAGATCCGACTCGAACGCCGTGGCGCGGGTAGTGGCTTGGCGCAAGCGCAGTGACAGGTCTTTCATCGAGCCGCTTTGCACCACGTATTTGACTTCGATATCACGCTCCCAACGTTTCTGATCGGTCAGCGGATTGCCCTCGGCATCGCGGCGCATGTACACGGCGTTGGCGTTGGAATAGTCGGCGTCGGTGCCACGTGCGTAACGGGTCATGAACGACAGACCGGGTACGCCGTAAGTGCTCATGTCGAGGTCATAACGCACCATCCACGAACGTTCTTTCGGCGAGTTGAAGTCGCTGTACTGGATCGAGTTGTCGAGGAAGATCGAGTCCGACTGGCGCAGGTAATCGAAGTCGTCGTTGCCGTTGTTGCGCTGGTGGGAGAGGGCGACGGAGTGCGCGCCGAGTTTCACGCCGACGCGGCCGCTCCAGATGTTGTTGTCGAATTCGCCGAGCAGTTGTTTGCCTTCATCGACTGCCTTGTAATAGCTCAGACCACCGAACAACGACAACTCGTCCGCCAGTGGGTAGGTCCATGCGGTGCCGGCGTAATACTGGTTCCAGGCGTCCTTGAGGCGACTGGAATACAGGCTGAAACTGAGGTTCTTGTTCAGCACATAGTCGCCGCCGCCGTAAGCGATCCACGGCGAATTGACTGGGCCTGCGTAGAAGGTCGCGAAGTTCTCGCGCATGTCGCTCGACACCGGTTGGCTCATCGCGTGCAACCGACCGCCCTGCACCGACAGACCTTCAATGCTGGTGTTGCTCGCCGTCACCCCGCGAAAGCTTTCCGGCAGCAAGCGCGAGTCACCCGCCGCGACCACCGGATTGGCCGGGAACACATCGCCAACCTTGACCACCGTATCGAACGCCCGAATTTTCGCAGCGCCACCGACTTTGCTGTATTCGTCCCGTGCTTCGCCGTCGCTGTTGACCGGCAACACATCGAACGAACTGCGCCCGCCGTTGCGCCCGTCACCGGTATCGAGCTTCAGACCGATCATCGCAAACGCATCGACTCCAACCCCGACGGTGCCTTGGGTGAAACCGGATTCGAACTTGCTGATCACGGCATGCGACCAGGCTTCGGAATAACCGTTGCCGGTCGGGCTGGACTGGCCGTTGCGATGATCACGATTGAAGTAGAAGTTGCGGTTGAGCACCGTCAGGCTGCTGCCCTCGACAAAGCCTTCAGGCTTGTCTTCTGCAAACACCATGGACGGCCCGGCGCCGACCACCACCGCTAAAGCGGCCATCGACATTTTTGTATTGTTAACCATCAAACACTCCTTGGGTTCGGCAGAACGGGAACGTGCGTCGGCGTAGTTTTATTGTTCGACGGGCAAAGGCCCGCCGGCAGTGGTCGCCGGGTCACATCGTTGCAAGCTGCGGATAACGCCAAGGTGATGGGGGAATTACAATTTCGTCATGTGGCTGGAATGAAAACCCTCTATCAGGTCAGGGCTGCGAGTTGTTCGATTGTCTGTGGAAAACGCTCGACCAGACGGATCAGGGTTGTGGCCTGAGCATTGGGCGTTGCTCGTCCTTGCTCCCAGTTTTCGAGCGTTCGCGTGTTGGTGCGTAGATACATCGCGAATACTGACCGAGAGAGATTAAGTTGCTGACGGATGGCTACCACTTCCTCAGCAGTGATCGGCATCAGTTTTGGCAGCTGAACCTTGTGGGTACGCAAGGTGATTTTGCCTTGGCGTTCATCGGCCAGTGCTTCCAGTCCATCCATCAGTTCGGAAAAAATGTCACGTTTCATAGTGGCTTCTCGCGTTGAGTTCTCTATCCAGTGTTTTTCTGAAAAGTTTTTTCTGGGCAGGCGTCAAATCGTCCTGCTCGTTTTTGTTGTAGACGGTAAAGAGCCAGAACTGATCGAAGCCTGACCACCAGTAATAAATCACTCGTAATCCGCTGCGCTTGCCTTTCCCTCTTCGTTGGTCGCTAAAGCGAATTTTACGAAGCCCGCCTGTGTCCTCGATGAGATCGCCCGCTTCCGGATTTTTCAGCAACTCCAATTGAAAGCTGCGAAACAGATCGTCATCCAGATAGTCGTCTCGGTGCTTCTGAAATACAGGTAATTCGATAAATAGAGCATCCATGTTCTGTACGTTACCTACGTATAGTGTTGTCTCGATAATCGAATCGGTCAAGGCCTCCTGGCCTTGCTTTTCGTCCCTTTTTCAACGGTAGACGCCGGTCGTAAAAACACCTGTAGGACGAATCGACGAGTGTGGTGAGAACGTTCGATTGAGTAGCGAGGAGGCTTGGCAATTGACGTGTCGGAACAATCCGCAGCACTATCGCCCCATGACTGTCCAACTTCGAATGAACATGATGTGCTCCTCCATGACCGCTTCCGGCGGGCCATGAGGTCATACGTGTTTGTCATTTGACGTGTTACCCAAAGCCCCGCCAGCAATGGACGGGGCTTTTTCATGCCCCGTCCGCACATGGCTCAAGGAGAGAGAAATGTTCGACATCAGAAGAGCTACCCCGGACGATGCCCAGATTGCCTTCGATATCCGGCGACTAGCGATTCGGCATCAGTGCATTGGTGCCTATAGCGAGCAGCAAATGCTCGATTGGACCAAAGGAGCGGCCGAAGACGGCTACGACGCGCTGATGGAGAGACACTTCTATCTGGGCTGCATTGAGGGTGAAGCCGTAGCGACCGGCATGCTCGATCTGGATTACCGTGAAATCGGCGCGATCTTCATTCGCCCGGATTTCATGCAGCGCGGGCTGGGCAAGCGTGTTCTGTACTTTCTCGAAGATTTCGCGCGGGATCTCGGGCTGACCGAGGTGTGTCTGGACGCGACGTTGAATGCGGTCAACTTTTACCGGCGCTGCGGTTACATCGGGGAGGAAAGTGCGGTTTATCAATCGCCTTCTGGCCTGCAACTGGCCTGCGTGCCAATGGTGAAGACATTGGGATGAAGATCAAAAGATCGCAGCCTGCGGCAGCTCCTACAGGGGAGTTGTGTAGGAGCTGCCGAAGGCTGCGATCTTTTGACGTTAAATCCCGCAAAAACAAAAACGGCACCCGAAGGTGCCGTTTTCACTTGTAGCCAGCCGAGCAATCAGCCCGCCAGACCCGCCTGCTGAACCAGGGTCAGCAATGGCTGCGGGTACACACCGAGGAAGAACGCGACCACGGCGATGGCCAGCAGCATTACACCGCCTGCCTTCTGTTCCCAGTGCAGCTGGGCGTCGTGGCGGCGCAGGTTCGGTTCGATCAGGTACAGGGTGACCATCACGCGCAGGTAGTAGAACACGCCGATGGCGCTGCCCAGTACCAGGGAACCGACCAGCCACCATTGGTGCGACTCGACACCGGTGGCGATGATGTAGAACTTGCCGATGAAGCCAGCGGTCAGCGGGATACCGGCCAGCGACAGCATCATCACGGTCAGTACCGCGGTCAGGTACGGACGGCGCCAGAACAGGCCGCGATACTCGTACAGGGCGTCGGCGTCACGACCGTTGTACGGCGAGGACATCAGGGTGATCACGCCGAAGGCGCCGAGGCTGGTGATCACATAAGTCACCAGGTACACGCCGATGGCTTCCACCGCCAGACCCTTGCTCGCCACCAGCGCGATCAGCAGGTAGCCGAAGTGCGCGATGGACGAGTAACCGAGCAGACGCTTGAGGTTGCTCTGGGTCAGGGCCAGCAGGTTACCGAACAGGATCGAGGCGACGGCGATCACGCTCAGTACGTCGCTCAGCACGCCACTGCTCGCGGCAGGGGAGATCTGGAACAGACGCACCATCACCGCAAACACCGCAACCTTGGAAGCGGTCGCAAGGAAGGCAGCCACCGGTGCCGGAGCACCTTCGTAGACGTCCGGCGTCCACAGGTGGAACGGTACCAGCGACAGCTTGAACGCCAGACCGATCAGCATCATGCCCAGGCCCAGTTGTGCCAGCGAGCTAGGCAGGCCAGTCGCAGCCAGGGCCTGACCGATGCCAACGAAGCTCAGGGTGCCGGCGTCAGCGTAGAGCAGGGCCATACCGAACAACAGGAACGCGGAACCGGCGGCCGACAGCACCATGTACTTGATGCCGGCTTCCAGGGAACGCTTGTTGAAGAAGGCGTAAGCGACCAGACCGTAGACCGGCACCGACAGCAGTTCCAGACCGATGAACAAACCGGCCAGGTGCTGCGCGCTGACCAGAACCAGACCACCGGCGGCGGCCATCAGGATCAGCAGGTACAGTTCTTCACGGTTGCCCGGGTAACCCGAACCGCCATCGCCGAGGTAGGCGTGGGCGAGGGTTACACAAGCGAGGGTGGCGACCAGGATCAGCGCCATGTACAGGCAGGCGAAGGTGTCGATCTGCAGCAACGGGGTCACGGCCAGAGGCGCGACTTTCAGGGCTGGCAGGATCGACAGCAAGGCCAGGTTCAGACCAGCGACCGAGATCAGGAAGGTCTGCGAGTGGTTGCGGCGCCAGGCGATTGCCAGCATCACCACGATAATGGTGAGGCTGGTGATCAACAGTGGCGCAAGCGCAATAAAGTGTTGAATCGTGAATTCCATAGCGCTCTTACCGGGCCGAAGCGAGTTGAGTGAAGGCGGTGCCGAGCCACTGCTGCACGCCATGCATCGTGGCGGCGGAAGTGTCGAGGAACGGTTGCGGGTAGACGCCGAGGTAAATCAGCAGCACCGCAAGGCCCAGCACCATGGTCAGTTCGCGACCGTCCATGCCGTGCAGGATCGAATCCGATTTCGACGGACCGAAGTAGGCACGGTGGATCATGATCAGCGAGTAGACCGAACCGAACACCAGACCGGAGGTGGCAATCGCGGTGATCCATGGCGCGCTGGCGAAGGAACCGATCAGGATCAGGAACTCGCCGACGAAGTTACCGGTACCCGGCAAGCCCAGCGACGCGGCGGCGAAGAACAGGCTGATCGCCGGCAGGTAAGCGATACGCGACCACAGACCGCCCATCTCACGCATGTCACGGGTATGCAGGCGCTCGTACAGCTGACCGCTGAGGATAAACAGGGCCGCGGCCGACAGACCGTGTGCCAGCATCTGGATCACTGCACCTTGCAGCGCCAGTTGGCTGCCGGAGTAGATGCCGATCAACACGAAGCCCATGTGGGAAACGGACGAGAAGGCAATCAGACGCTTGATGTCGGTTTGCGCGAACGCCAGGAATGCACCGTAGAAGATCCCGATCAGACCGAGGGTCATGGCGATCGGCGCGAATTCGGCCGAGGCATTCGGGAACAGCGGCAGGGCGAAACGCAGCAGGCCGTAGGCCGCGGTTTTCAGCAGGATACCGGCGAGGTCGACGGAACCGGCGGTCGGCGCCTGGGCGTGGGCATCAGGCAGCCAGGAGTGGAACGGTACGACTGGCAGCTTGACCGCGAAGGCGATGAAGAAGCCGAGCATCAGGATGTACTCGGTGGTCATCGACATCTTGGTCTTCAACAGGTCGGCGTAGTTGAAGGTAATCACGCCAGTGTTGTTGAAGTTGACCAGCACCAGACCGAGGATCGCCACCAGCATGATCAGGCCGGAAGCCTGAGTGAAGATGAAGAACTTGGTCGCTGCGTAGATCCGGGTTTTCTTGCCGTCCGAAGAACTGTGACCCCAGAGCGCGATGAGGAAGTACATCGGCACCAGCATCATTTCCCAGAAGAAGAAGAACATGAACAGGTCGAGGGCGAGGAACACGCCGACAACGCCGCCCAGGATCCACATCAGGTTCAGGTGGAAGAAGCCAACGTGACGTTGAATCTCTTTCCACGAGCAGAGTACCGAGAGGATACCCAGCAGGCCGGTCAGCAGGATCATCAACAGCGACAGGCCGTCGAGGGCCAGGTGCACGTTGATGCCGAAGCGCTGGATCCAGACGTGCTTGAACTCAAGCGCCCAGGTCGGATCGGCGCCAGGCGCCGGAGCAAATGAATAGTCACCGTGGGCCCACAGCCAGAGGCCGAGGGCGAGTTCCAGGGTCATGGTCAACAGCGCAATCCAGCGGGGGAGGGTAGCGCCGAAGCGCTCACCCATCCAGCACAGCAGGCCGCCGATGAAGGGGATCAGGATTAGCCAAGGCAGAATCATGACGGGCTCGTTTCCTTTCGCAAATTCGCAAGGTTCATATCAGACCGCTACCAGCACGATGGCGCCGATTACCAGCACGGCACCAGCAGCCATCGAGGCGGCATACCAACGCAGTTGACCGGTCTCGGTGCGGCTCAGGGCGGTGTGACCGCCTTTGGCCATACGCGGGATCAGACCGATGGTCTGGTCGAGCGGGTCTCTGCGCAGTACATGGCTGATCGCAAGGTACGGCTTGACGAACAGTTTGTCGTAGATCCAGTCGAAGCCCCAGGCAGCGAACCACCAGGCCGAAAGGAAACGCCCGATGCCGCTGTTGGCGATCGCCGTCACGAAGCGACGCTTGCCGAGGAACAGCAGGGCCGCCAGCAGGATACCGGCCAGGGCGATGGCGCCCGAGGCGATTTCCAGACTGTGCTTGGCTTCGCCACCGGCATGGCCAACGCTTTCCGGCAGTACGCCGTGCAGCGGTGGGACGATCATGGCGCCGACGAAAGTCGACAGCACGATCAGCGCCGACAGTGGCAGCCAGTGCGAGATGCCGTGACCGGCGTGGGCTTCAGTCTTGGCTTCACCGTGGAACGTGATGAAGATCAGGCGGAAGGTGTACAGCGAAGTCATGAACGCGCCGACCAGACCTGCGTAAAGCAGACCGTGGTTGCCGCTGGCGAACGCTTCCCAAAGGATTTCGTCCTTGGAGTAGAAGCCTGCGGTGACCAGTGGCAGGGCGGCCAGTGCAGCACCACCGACGATGAAGCTGGCGTAGGCCAGTGGCAGTTTTTTCCACAGACCGCCCATCTTGAAGATGTTCTGCTCGTGGTGGCAGGCAACGATCACCGCACCGGAAGCAAGGAACAGCAGGGCCTTGAAGAAGGCGTGGGTCATCAGGTGGAAAATCGCGCCATCCCAGGCACCAACGCCCAGCGCCAGGAACATGTAGCCGATCTGGCTCATGGTCGAGTAGGCGAGGATACGTTTGATGTCGGTTTGTACCAGTGCGGCGAAACCTGCGAGAACCAGAGTCACACCGCCAACGATGCCGACCAGGTGGAGGATTTCCGGCGCCAGGGTGAACAGGCCGTGGGTACGAGCGATCAGGTAGACACCAGCGGTCACCATGGTCGCGGCGTGGATCAGTGCCGACACCGGGGTTGGACCCGCCATCGCATCCGCGAGCCAGGTTTGCAGTGGCAGTTGCGCCGATTTACCGACCGCACCACCCAGCAGCATCAGGGTCGCCAGGGTGATCCAGAAGTCGCCGACCTGGAATTTCTGCGGTGCCAGCACCAGCAGTTCCTGGATGTTCAGCGTGCCCACTTGCTGGAACAGGATGAACAGGCCGATGGCCATGAACACGTCGCCGATCCGGGTCACGATGAAGGCCTTGAGTGCGGCGTTACCGTTGTTGCGGTTGCTGTAGTAGAAACCGATCAACAGGTACGAGCACAGGCCCACGCCTTCCCAGCCGAAGTACAGGAACAACAGGTTATCGCCGAGGACCAGGAACAGCATGCTGGCGATGAACAGGTTGGTGTACGAGAAGAAGCGCGAGTAGCCCGCTTCGCCGCGCATGTACCAGGACGCGAACAGGTGGATCAGGAAACCGACACCCACCACCACGCCGAGCATGGTGATCGACAGGCCATCGATGTAGAGGGCGAAGTCAGGCTTGAAGCCTTCGACCGCCATCCACTTCCACAGCACCAGGGTGTAGTGGCCGCCCTCGGGAGGCGCGACGTTGAATTGCCAGATGACGTAGGCGGCGACAATCGCCGACAAGCCAATGGAGCCCACGCCGATCAGCGCCGAGAGGTTTTCCGACCAGCGTCCACGGGAGAACGACAGCAGCAGGAAACCGATCAGAGGGAATACAAAAGTCAGAAAGATTAGGTTCATCCGCGCATCTCACTGGCAGCGTCGATATCGAGCGTGTGGAAGCGGCGATACAGTTGCAGCAGGATCGCCAGGCCAATACTGGCCTCGGCGGCTGCCAGGCTGATCACCAGGATGAACATGATCTGTCCATCCGGTTGCGCCCAGCGGGCGCCCGCAACGATGAAGGCCAGGGCAGAGGCGTTCATCATCACTTCCAGACTCATCAACACGAACAAAATGTTGCGGCGGACCATCAGGCCGACCAGACCAAGGCAGAACAGGATGCCGGCAACGGCCAATCCATGCTCGAGAGGGATAGCAGGCATGTCTTACTCCTTCGCCTCGTTACGGCCCAAATGGAACGCCGTGACGGCTGCGGCGAGCAGCAGCATCGAGGCGAGTTCGACCACCAGCAGATACGGGCCGAACAGGCTGACGCCCACGGCTTTTGCATCGACGGTGGTGTGGCCGATGGCCTGGCCGCTCTGGTGAGCGAACAGCACATACAGCAGTTCGGCCAGCAGCAGGGCGGCGAGTATCACCGGCCCTGCCCAGATGCCGGGCTTGAGCCAGGTGCGTTCCTGCTGAACCGAGGCCGGGCCCAGGTTCAGCATCATCACCACGAACACGAACAGCACCATGATGGCGCCGGCGTAGGCGATCACTTCCAGCACGCCGGCGAACGGCGCGCCGAGGGCGAAGAAGGTCATGGCCACGGCGATCAACGAGATGATCAGGTAGAGCAGGGCGTGCACAGGGTTGGTGTTGGTGACCACACGAAGCGTGGACACCACCGCGATACCCGATGCGAAATAGAAAGCGAATTCCATCGTTCTTCCTTAAGGCAGCAAGCTCTTCACGTTGATCGGTTCGGCTTCGTTCTGTGCAGAGCCTTTCGGCTTGCCAGCGATTGCCATACCTGCAACACGATAGAAGTTGTAATCAGGGTTTTTGCCGGGGCCGGAGATCAAAAGATCTTCTTTCTCGTACACCAGGTCCTGACGTTTGAACTCGGCCATCTCGAAATCCGGAGTCAGCTGGATTGCGGTGGTCGGACAGGCTTCCTCGCAGAGACCGCAGAAAATGCAGCGCGAGAAGTTGATACGGAAGAAGTCCGGGTACCAGCGACCGTCTTCGGTTTCAGCTTTCTGCAGCGAGATGCAACCTACCGGGCAAGCCACGGCGCACAGGTTGCAGGCTACGCAACGCTCTTCACCATCGGGGTCACGGGTCAGGACGATGCGACCACGGTAGCGTGGCGGCAGGTAGACCGGCTCTTCCGGGTATTGCAGGGTGTCGCGCTTGCGAAAGCCATGGCCGAAGACCATGACCAGGCTGCGCAACTGGGTACCGGTACCCTTAACGATGTCGCCAATATATTTGAACATGGGTCAAATCCTCACTGAACCGCAACCGCAGGTGTGTTCCACAACACAACCGCAGCGGTTATCAGCAAATTGATCAGGGTCAGTGGCAGGCAGAATTTCCAGCTGAAATCCATCACCTGGTCATAACGCGGACGCGGGATGGAAGCGCGCAGCAGGATGAACAGCATGATGAAGAACGCGGTCTTCAGTGCGAACCAGACGAAGGACAGTTGCGGCAGGATGCCGAACGGACCGTGCCAGCCACCGAAGAACAGGGTGACCAGCAGCGCCGAGATCAGGATGATGCCGATGTATTCACCGACGAAGAACATGCCCCATTTCATACCGGCGTATTCAATGTGGTAACCGTCGGCCAGTTCCTGTTCCGCTTCCGGCTGGTCGAACGGGTGACGGTGAGTCACGGCGACGCCTGCGATGAAGAAGGTACAGAAGCCGAAGAACTGCGGAATGATGAACCACAGGTTCTGCGCCTGGTACTCGACGATGTCGCGCATGTTGAACGAGCCGACCTGCACCACGATGCCCATCAGGGCCAGGCCCATGAACACTTCGTAGGACACGGTCTGCGCCGAGGCACGCAAGCTGCCGAGCAGGGCGAACTTGTTGTTGCTCGACCAGCCGGCGAACAGCACCGCGTAGACCGACAGACCAGCCATGGCGAAGAAGAACAGCAGGCCGATGTTCAGATCCGCGACGCCCCAGGTCGGGGTGATCGGGATGATCGCGAACGCGATCAGCAGGGCGGACATGGCCACCACCGGTGCCAGGGTGAAGATCACCTTGTCGGCAAACGGCGGGGTCCAGTCTTCCTTGAAGAACATCTTCAGCATGTCGGCGGCGATCTGGAACATGCCGAACGGGCCAACGCGGTTCGGACCGTAACGGTCCTGCCACCAGCCCAGCAGGCGACGTTCGACAAAGCTGAGCAACGCGCCCGCGACCACAACGGCCAGCAGAATCACGATGGCTTTGATGACCGTCAGGATCACATCGATCACTTCAGGGGTGAACCAGGTCATTGCGCTGCCTCCTGCAGACCGTCGACGGACAGGCCGGCGAATGCCGGTGGAATGCCGGCGATGCCCGCAGGCAAGGCCACCAGACCAGCGCCCAGTTCTTCATTGATGCGCAGCGGCAGACGCAGGGTCTGGCCGGCCACATTCAGGCTCAGCAGAGCACCGTCGTTGACGCCCAGGCGATCCGCTTCGGATTTGGCCAGCGCCACGTACGGAGCCGGGATGCGTTCCTGTACCGGTGCGGCTTTCGACGAGTTTTCGTCGCTGCCGAACAGGTGGTAGAACGGCACGGCCTGCCAGGTGCCCGGCGCCGGGTTGAATGCGCGCGGAGCAGCAGCGAACCAGTTCAGCGAATCACCGGAGCTTTCGATCAGGCGGGTGCCCGGGTCGCCAGCACGCAGGTGACCACCGACTTCGTCCTGGAACTTGTTCCAGGCTTGCGGCGAGTTCCAGCCCGGCGACCAGGCGAACGGCACTTGCTGACGCGGTTCGGCCGAGCCCGAGTAACCTTCCATGGAGAAGGCGAACGCGGTGTCTTTGTCTTGCGGGGTGCGCGGTTCGTGAACGCTGATGTCGGCGCGCATCGCGGTGCGACCGGAATAACGCAGCGGCTCACGCGCCAGTTTCAGACCCTTGATGCGGAACGCGGCAGACGGCGCGGCGTCGACGATACGCGCCAGTTGCTCGGTGCTCGAAGCCACGGCAGCGGTGACGTGGTCGAGTTGCGTCCAGTCGATCGGCTGGTTCAGCAGGGTCGAGCGCAGGGCGTGCAGCCAGCGCCAGCCTTCGTGAACCAGGATGCTCGCATCCATGTATTGCGGATCGAAAACCTGGAAGAAGCGCTGGGCGCGGCCTTCCTGGCTGACCAAAGTACCGTCGCCTTCAGCGAAACTCGCCGCTGGCAGAACCAGTTGCGCGCGGTCAGTGGTGGCGGTCTTCTGGTGGTCGGCAACGATCACTACTTTCGCAGCGTTCAGCGCGGCATCGACCTTGGCTTTCGAGGTGCGGGTGTACAGATCGTTTTCCAGCACGACGATGGCGTCGGCCTTGCCGTCGATCACGGCTTGCAGCGCCGCGTCGACCGATTCGCCACCGAGCATGGCCAGGCCAAGGCTGTTGGCTTCCGGCACGATCAGGCTGATCGAACCGTTCTTCTCGCGCAGCTTCAGGGCCTTGGCGATGTTCGCAGCGGCTTCGATCAAGGCTTTGGAACCCAGCGAAGTACCGGCGATGATCAGCGGACGTTTGGCCGCGAGCAGGGCGTCAGCGATACGCTGAGCCAGTTCCAGTGCTTCGGCGTCCAGACCTTCAACGGCCGGTGCGCTGGCATCCAGCGCGTGAGCCACGGCGAAACCGATGCGCGCCAGATCATCCGGAGCGGCGTGAACGCATTCTTCGGCGATGTCGTCGAGCTTGGTTTCCGCCAGGCTGGCGATGAACAGCGGGTTCAGTTCGTGCTGACCGATGTTCTTCACCGCGGCGTCGAGCCACGGCTGAACACGCATGGCTTCGGCCATGTCTTCAGCTTTGCCCTTGACCGACTGACGCAGGGACAAAGCCATACGCGCAGCAGTCTGGGTCAGGTCTTCACCGAGGACGAACACGGCGTCGTGGTCTTCGATGTCGCGCATGTTCGGCACGGGCAGCGGGCTGTCTTTGAGCACTTGCAGAACCAGACGGATGCGCTCCAGTTCGGAGGCCTCGATACCGGAGTAGAAGTGCTCGGCGCCGACCAGTTCACGCAACGCGTAGTTGCTTTCGAGGCTGGCACGCGGCGAACCGATACCGACGATGTTGCGACCGCGCAGCAGATCGGCCGCCTTGTCCAGCGCCTGATCCAGGCCCAGCTTGGTGCCGTCGGCCAGCATTGGCTGACGTGGACGGTCGGTGCGGTTGACGTAGCCATAACCGAAACGGCCACGGTCGCACAGGAAGTACTGGTTCACCGAACCGTTGAAACGGTTTTCGATGCGACGCAGTTCGCCGTAACGCTCGCCCGGGGAGATGTTGCAACCGCTGGAGCAGCCATGGCAGATGCTCGGCGAGAACTGCATGTCCCACTTGCGGTTGTAGCGCTCGGAGTGAGTCTTGTCGGTGAACACACCGGTCGGGCAGACCTCGGTGAGGTTGCCGGAGAACTCGCTTTCGAGGGTGCCGTCTTCAACGCGACCGAAGTACACGTTGTCGTGGGCGCCGAACACACCGAGGTCGGTGCCGCCGGCGTAGTCCTTGTAGAAACGCACGCAGCGATAGCAGGCGATGCAGCGGTTCATTTCGTGGGAAATGAACGGGCCCAGTTGCTGGTTCTGGTGGGTGCGTTTGGTGAAGCGATAACGGCGCTCGTTGTGGCCGGTCATCACCGTCATGTCTTGCAGGTGGCAGTGACCGCCTTCTTCGCACACAGGGCAGTCGTGCGGGTGGTTGGTCATCAGCCATTCGACAACACTGGCGCGGAACGCCTTGGATTCTTCATCGTCGATGGAGATCCAGGTGTTGTCGGTGGCAGGGGTCATGCAGGACATGACGATGCGACCACGGGTGTCGTTCTCGTCGGTGTACTGCTTGACCGCGCACTGGCGGCAGGCCCCGACGCTACCAAGCGCGGGGTGCCAGCAGAAATAAGGGATGTCGAGGCCCAGCGACAGACATGCCTGTAACAGGTTGTCTGCCCCGTCGACTTCGAGCGCTTTGCCGTCTACGTGGATAGTGGCCATGGTTCAAAGGTCTTCGTTGGCCCGGTGTCAGCGGGCGTGGCTAATGGAATCTTGTTATCCGTCCGAATCCAGTCAGCCCCGAAAGGCGTCATCGGACGAAAGGCGAAGGGCACGGACCCTTCGCCTTTTTAAGCGTTTACGCGCCGACTACGATCGGCCTTGCCAGAGGCGGGACGGCGGCGCTTGCGGGCGCGATACCGGCTTCGAACTCTGGACGGAAGTATTTAATGGCACTGCCCAACGGCTCCACGGCACCCGGTGCGTGAGCACAGAAGGTCTTGCCTGGGCCGAGGAAGCCGACCAGACCCAGCAGGGTCTCGATGTCGCCTGGCTGACCGCGGCCTTCTTCGATGGCCATCAAGAGCTTGACGCTCCATGGCAGGCCATCACGGCACGGGGTGCAGAAGCCGCAGGATTCGCGAGCGAAGAACTGCTCCATATTGCGCAGCAAGGAAACCATGTTGACGCTGTCGTCCACCGCCATGGCCAGGCCGGTACCCATCCGGGTGCCCACTTTGGCGATGCCGCCGGCATACATTTGCGCGTCGAGGTGTTCTGGCAGGAGGAAACCGGTACCGGCACCACCTGGCTGCCAGGCCTTGAGCTTGTAACCGTCGCGCATGCCACCAGCGTAGTCTTCGAACAGTTCGCGACCGGTGACGCCGAATGGCAGCTCCCACAGACCCGGATTCTTGACCTTGCCGGAGAAGCCCATGAGTTTGGTGCCCATGTCTTCGCTGCCTTCGCGGGCCAACGATTTGTACCATTCAACGCCGTCGGCAATGATCGCCGGCACGTTGCACAGGGTTTCGACGTTGTTCACGCAGGTCGGCTTGCCCCACACGCCGACGGCGGCAGGGAAGGGCGGCTTGGAGCGCGGGTTGGCGCGGCGGCCTTCGAGGGAGTTGATCAGTGCGGTTTCTTCACCGCAGATGTAACGCCCGGCGCCGGTGTGGACGAACAGTTCGAAGTCGAAACCGCTGCCCAGAATGTTCTTGCCCAGCAGGCCTGCAGCCTTGGCTTCTTCCACGGCACGATTCAAGTGCTTGGCGGCGGTGGTGTACTCGCCACGCAGGAAGATGTAGCCACGGTAGGTTTTCAGTGCGCGGGCACTGATCAGCATGCCTTCGATCAGCAGATGGGGCAGTTGCTCCATCAGCATGCGGTCTTTCCAGGTGTTCGGTTCCATTTCGTCCGCGTTGCACAGCAGGTAGCGGATGTTGATGGATTCGTCCTTGGGCATCAGGCCCCACTTCACGCCAGTGGGGAAGCCTGCACCGCCGCGACCTTTTAGGCCGGCGTCTTTTACGGTCTGGACGATGTCGTCCTGAGCCATGTCGGCGAAGGCCTTGCGCGCAGCGGCGTAACCGTTCTTGGCCTGGTATTCGTCGAGCCACACGGCTTCGCCGTCGTCACGCAGACGCCAGGTCAGTGGGTGAGTCTCGGCCGAACGCTTGATGCGGTTGGCAGGACCGAAAGATGTCAGGGTCATACGTAGCCCTCGAGCAGTTTGGCCACGCCGGCAGGCTGCACGTCGCCAAAGGTGTCGTCGTCGATCATCAGCGCCGGTGCCTTGTCGCAGTTGCCGAGGCAGCAGACAGGCAGCAGGGTGAAACGACCGTCGGCGGTGGTCTGACCCAGGCCGATGCCCAGAATGTTCTGGATTTCGCTGACCACCGACTCGTGGCCGCCGATGTAGCAGACCATGCTGTCGCAGACGCAAATGATGTGACGGCCGACCGGCTGACGGAAGATCTGGCTGTAGAACGTCGCAACGCCTTCAATGTCGCTGGCCGGGATGCCGAGGATCTCGCCGATCGCGTACAGGGCGCCATCCGGCACCCAGCCGCGTTCTTTCTGAACGATCTTCAGGGCTTCGATCGACGCCGCGCGCGGGTCTTCGTAGTGATGCAGCTCGTGCTCGATGGCCGAGCGCTCGGTTTCACTCAAGGTGAAACGGTCTGTCTGGATAAGCGTGCTGTTCATGCTTAGCGGTCCACGTCGGCCATAACGAAGTCGATACTACCCAGGTACGCAATCAAGTCCGCGACCATGCTGCCTTTGATCACCGAAGGGATCTGTTGCAGGTGCGGGAAGCTCGGAGTACGGATCCGGGTACGGTAGCTCATGGTGCCGCCGTCGCTCGTCAGGTAATAACTGTTGATGCCCTTGGTCGCTTCGATCATCTGGAAGGATTCGTTGGCCGGCATGACCGGGCCCCACGAAACCTGCAGGAAGTGCGTGATCAGGGTTTCGATGTGCTGCAGCGTGCGCTCTTTCGGCGGCGGCGTGGTCAGCGGATGATCCGCCTTGTACGGGCCTTCCGGCATGTTGCGCATGCACTGGTCGATGATCTTGATGCTCTGGCGCATCTCTTCGACGCGGACCATGCAGCGATCGTAGGCATCGCCGTTGGCGGCCAGCGGTACTTCGAATTCGAAGTTCTCGTAGCCGGAGTACGGACGCGCTTTGCGCAGGTCGAAGTCGCAACCGGTCGAACGCAGGCCGGCACCGGTGACTCCCCATTCCAGGGCTTCTTTGGTGTTGTACTGGGCGACGCCGATGGTCCGACCTTTGAGGATGCTGTTCTGCAGGGCAGCCTTGGTGTATTCGTCGAGGCGTTTTGGCAGCCACTCCACGAAGTCTTTCACCAGTTTGTCCCAGCCGCGCGGCAGGTCGTGGGCAACACCACCGATGCGGTACCAGGCCGGGTGCAGACGGAAACCGGTGATGGCTTCGATCACCGTGTATGCCTTCTGGCGGTCGGTGAAGGTGAAGAACACCGGGGTCATGGCGCCGACGTCCTGGATGTAGGTCCCCAGGAACAGCAGGTGGCTGGTGATCCGGAAGAACTCGGCCATCATGATGCGGATGACGTCGACCTTCTCCGGCACCTTGATGCCGGCCAGCTTCTCGACCGAGAGCACGTACGGCAGGTTGTTCATCACGCCGCCGAGGTAGTCGATACGGTCGGTGTACGGGATGAAACTGTGCCAGGACTGACGCTCGGCCATCTTCTCGGCACCACGGTGGTGGTAACCGATGTCCGGTACGCAGTCGACGATCTCTTCGCCATCGAGTTGCAGAATGATGCGGAACGCACCGTGCGCCGAAGGGTGGTTCGGACCGAGGTTGAGGAACATGTAGTCCTCGTTGGCCCCGGAACGCTTCATGCCCCAGTCTTCAGGATGGAAGCGCGCGGCTTCTTCCTCAAGCTGCTGCTTGGCGAGGTTGAGGCTGAACGGATCGAATTCGGTGGCGCGCGCCGGGAAGTCCTTGCGCAGCGGGTGACCTTCCCAGGTCGGCGGCATCATGATGCGCGACAGGTGCGGGTGGCCTTTGAAGTCGATGCCGTACATGTCCCAGACTTCACGCTCGTACCAGTTGGCGTTCGGCCAGATGCTGGTGACGGTCGGCAAGCTCAGGTCGCTTTCGGACAAGGCGACTTTGATCATCACGTCACTATTACGCTCAAGCGACATGAGGTGATAGAACACGGTGAAGTCGGCGCCCGATGGCAGCCCTTGACGCTTGGTGCGCAGACGCTCGTCCACGCCGTGCAGGTCATACAGCATGACGTACGGCTTGGGCAGGTTACGCAGGAAGGTCAGGACTTCGACGAGTCTGGCGCGCGCCACCCACAGCACCGGCATGCCGGTGCGCGTCGACTGAGCGGTGAACGCTTCGGCGCCAAAACGGTTGTTCAATTCGACGACCACATCCTGGTCGTCTGCCTTATAAGGCGGGATGTACAGAGCGCTGCCTGTAGTCATGGTTATTTTTTCGCTTTCGGTCAACGTAAAGAATGAAGCCAGCTTCTCGTTTCTTTGAAACAGACTGGATCAGACTTCGTCAGGGCTGCGCAGATTGGTGACTGCGATTCGCTGTTCGCGGCGCTGTTCCTTTTGCGAAGGCATGTCGGCGCGATAAACGCCTTGGTCGCCAACGACCCAGGAAAGCGGACGACGCTCCTGTCCAATCGATTCCTGCAACAGCATCAAGCCTTGAAGGAATGCTTCTGGACGAGGCGGGCAGCCAGGTACGTAGACGTCCACGGGCAGGAACTTGTCCACCCCTTGAACCACGGAGTAGATGTCGTACATGCCACCGGAGTTGGCGCACGAACCCATGGAGATAACCCACTTAGGCTCGAGCATCTGCTCGTAGAGACGCTGAATGATCGGCGCCATCTTGATGAAGCAGGTACCGGCGATAACCATGAAGTCGGCCTGACGCGGTGATGCCCGGATAACTTCGGCGCCAAAGCGCGCGATGTCGTGGGGCGCCGTGAAGGCGGTGGTCATTTCCACGTAGCAGCACGAAAGGCCGAAGTTGTACGGCCACAGGGAGTTTTTACGCCCCCAGTTGACCGCGCCACTCAGCACGTCTTCGAGCTTGCCCATGAAAATGTTTTTGTGAACTTGATCCTCTAACGGATCGGAAACGGTTTCCCGTTCGCCGATCGGATACTGCTCGTTAGGAGCATCGGGGTCGATTCTGGTGAGATTGTATTGCATTGCCAAAGCCTCATTGTTTCAGCTTCGCCTGCCGCTTGCGACGAGCTTCCGGAGCCCAGTCAAGGGCGCCCACTCGGAACAGGTAGACAAGACCTGCCAACAGAATTGCTATGAAAACGAGAGCTTCGACGAATCCGGTCCAGCCGCTTTCGCGGACGGACACAGACCATGCAAAGAGAAAGAGGGCTTCGATATCGAAGATCACGAACAGCATCGCGACCAGATAGAATTTGGCTGAGAGCCGCAAGCGGGCGCCACCTGTAGGTAGCATGCCGGACTCGAACGGTTCGTTTTTGCTGCGGCCCCAGGCTTTTGACCCGAGGAGGCTGGAGACGCCAAGCATGAAGGCACACAGGCCGACGACACCCAGAAGGAAAATGGCAAAGCCCCAGTTGTGGGCCATGAGTCCTGTCGCTTCGGGCATGCTGGTAATCCTTAACAGAGAGCAAAGGTCTCTGAGCTTGATAAAGAAATAGGCAGTGACGATATGTCGCAGCAATCAATCGCGCTGATTTTATGGCTAAACACCCGGCAAGTAAAATTCCTATAGCGAAATTATTTATTGGAATAAGGACATAGCGTACCTCCAATGCCCTGCAGCCCATGCGTTGCGGGCATTAGCCGGGTTTATGCAAATAATGTTTTGTAGGGAATGTAACGAACATAGTTGCGGCTAAATGATAATTGATATCGTTTGCAGGGGTTTTGTAACTGTTTAGCGGTGCAGTAAACAGAAAGTTGTCTTATATGCCTGTTACTGCAAGTAGCGGTGGCGCCCGTTTTAGCTGATTTTTCTGACCTGAGTACTGGTCTGGATCAATGTTTTGTCGCGCGGCGGGCGCTAAACCTGTGGGAGCGGGCTTGCTCGCGAATGCGGTGGGTCAGTCGCGCATGTGCAAGCTGACACTACGCTTTCGCGAGCAAGCCGGCTCCCACAGGGGGGGGTTGTGGTATTTGGCGAATCGGCGCGCAAAAAAAACGCCCGAACCAGTCGGGGCGTCAGTCTTGCGGCTTTGCGGTTAGTTTTCTATACGATCCGCAAGGGCCGTTTGCTCAGCGAAGCCGAATCAGTGGAACTGTTCTTCTTCGGTCGAACCGGTCAGCGCGGTCACCGAGGACGAGCCACCCTGAATCACGGTGGTCATGTCGTCGAAGTAGCCGGTGCCCACTTCCTGCTGGTGAGCCACGAAGGTGTAACCCTTGGCGGCGTCAGCGAATTCCTGCTCCTGCAGCTTCACGTAGGCAGTCATGTCGTTGCGGGCGTAGTCGTGCGCCAGGTTGAACATGCTGTGCCACATGTTGTGAATGCCGGCCAGGGTGATGAACTGGTGCTTGTAACCCATGGCGGACAGTTCGCGCTGGAACTTGGCGATGGTCGCGTCGTCCAGGTTTTTCTTCCAGTTGAAGGAAGGCGAGCAGTTGTACGACAGCAGTTGGTCCGGGTATTCCTTCTTGATCGCTTCAGCGAAGCGACGGGCTTCTTCCAGATCCGGTTTGGCGGTTTCGCACCAGATCAGGTCGGCGTACGGTGCGTAGGCCAGGCCACGGGCGATGGCTTGATCCAGGCCGGCACGAACCTTGTAGAAACCTTCCTGAGTACGCTCGCCAGTCACGAACGGCTGGTCGTACGGATCGCAGTCCGAAGTCAGCAGGTCAGCCGCGTTGGCGTCGGTACGCGCCAGGATGATGGTCGGCGTACCGGCAACGTCAGCCGCCAGACGTGCAGCGGTCAGCTTCTGTACCGCTTCCTGAGTCGGAACCAGTACCTTGCCGCCCATGTGACCGCATTTCTTCACGGAAGCCAGTTGGTCTTCGAAGTGAACGCCGGCGGCGCCTGCTTCGATCATGCTCTTCATCAGTTCGTAGGCGTTCAGTACGCCGCCGAAACCGGCTTCAGCGTCAGCCACGATTGGCGCGAAGTAGTCGATGTAGCCTTCGTCGCCCGGGTTCTTGCCGGCTTTCCACTGGATCTGGTCAGCACGACGGAACGAGTTGTTGATGCGCTTGACCACGGTTGGCACCGAGTCCACCGGGTACAGCGACTGGTCCGGGTACATGGATTCTGCGGAGTTGTTGTCCGCAGCCACTTGCCAGCCCGACAGGTAGATCGCCTGGATACCGGCCTTGACCTGCTGAACAGCCTGGCCGCCGGTCAGGGCGCCCATGCAGTTGACGAAATCTTTCTCTGGGCGGAAGGACGGCTTGGCACCCTGGGTCACCAGGTTCCAAAGCTTCTCGGCGCCCATTTTCGCAAAGGTGTGCTCAGGCTGAACCGAGCCACGCAGACGGACGACGTCAGCAGCGGAGTAAGTGCGAGTCACGCCTTTCCAGCGCGGGTTTTCAGCCCAGTCTTTTTCAAGGGCTGCAATTTGCTGTTCGCGTGTCAGTGCCATGGAGATAAACCTCGTCGCGTCTTTATGAAAAGTTGTTCTGCGGTGGAAAATTCCTGCGCTCGCTGACCAGAAGCTTAGGTGGTCAAGTCGGGTTCGGCGGGGTAGGCGACGGGATGAACGATGGGCTCGAGGGGAAGTGAGCAGGTAGTGGCGGACTGCGGGCGCATTCGGGCGTCGTGGGCCTTTATACGGACTACAGCGTGAAGCCGGGTTACCTAATTACGCTTCCGTCCCTCGGGACAACTTCGTTCCAGTCGGCAACCTCGTCAAACACACCTTGTGGGCGGTACAGACACGAAGCGGTTCGCGGGGTAGGTGCGAACGTCGCTTCGAAGGCCCTTGCCAGGGCCTCTGATTAGCGGGAGCGAGGCCATCATGCCTTCGCTTTTTTGGCTCGTCAAACGTTTTGTAGTGCTTTTTTTCAAGCACTACATCTTTCGTCTAATACGACTAATCAGTCAGTTTTCGGTGGTTTAGTCCAGGGCGTCGACTTTGACCCGTAAGGTCATGTCATCCCGGCCTTGAGTCGAGTAGCTGCGGGTCAGGCCCTGTTTGTCGGCCTGGGTTTCACGGTTTACGCCGGCGAGGGTGATCCATTCGCCCAGGCGTCCGCTGACCGTTGTGTCGGTACTTTGCACGTTCACTACATCGGGACGTTCCTGGCTCATGCGGTCACGGTTGGTACTGATTGCCAGGTGAACGATGTCGCCGGTGACGCTGGCGGTGACGTAGAAGCCTTGGGTGACGTTACGGTATTGGGTCTGGCTGCTGTAGTCGCCGTAGGAGTTGGTCTGGCTGCTGGTGATCGGCACACTTTGGCCGACCTGAATCAGCGCCGGCATGCCGTCGGTAGCCTGTACTTGCTGCACGCCGCCGTCACGGCTGGCGGTGCTGCGGCTGATAATGCGGGTCTGATTCGGCTGCGCGCCGTTGACCGAGTAGCCTTCATCGCCGCGACCGTTGTTTTCATTGGTATCAACCGTGATCAACAGGCGTTTGGGCGCAGTATCGAGCTGGGTAATCAGCGCCTTGAGTTCCTGAATCTTGTCCGGCTCGGCCTTGATGATCAGTTGGTTGCCATAGGCGCTGACCTGACCGTCCTTGCCGATAAAGTCTTGCGCCATCGGCAGCATGTCGGCGCTGGTGCGGTAGTTGAGGGGCACGATTTCTGTGGCTGCCATCACCGAAAAACTGCAACCGAGCAGCAGGGTGGTGAGCAGGGTGCGTAGGGACATGTCCGTTATCTCCGCTTTCGAAAGGCTTGATATTGCCAGTTTGTCGGCCCGGGGTGGGGCAAGTTGAATCGTAGACAGCAAAACGCCCCGGCATCGGAAAATGGCGGGGCGTTTTGAGGGGGGCTCAAGAGCCTTTGTGGTGAGGGGATTTATCCCCGATGGGCTGCGAAGCAGACCTGAAATTTTGGGGCCGCTCCGCGACCCATCGGGGATAAATCCCCTCACCACAGGATCTCCAGAGATCACAAAATCTCCAGAAATTACAGGATCACTTCAGGTCAGGCCGAATGCCGAACCATATCGACATGCGGAATCCCGGCTTCGAGGAATTCCTCGCTGACCAGGCTGAAGCCCAGGCGCTCATAGAACGCCGTGGCCTGTACCTGGGCGCTGAGCATCTGCTGCTGCAGGCCGCGGGCTTCGGCTTCGGCGATGACCGCTTGCATCAGCGCGTCGCCCACCTTCATCCCGCGCCAGTCCTTCAGTACCGAAACCCGGCCAATGTGCCCGTCGGGCAGCAGGCGGGCGGTGCCGATCGGAAAGTCGCCTTCGAACGCCAGAAAATGCACGGCGGTCGCGTCATCGGCGTCCCATTCCAGCTCGGGTGGCACCGATTGTTCGGCGATGAACACCGTTTCACGAATGCGCCGGATCTCGGCGTTGTCCTTTTGCCAGTCTGCGACACGTACGCGAATCTTATTCATCGGCAAATCCCAGGCTGCCTTGTTTGACCAGTTCGCACAGCAGGCCGCGACCGTCTTCGTCGTTGAGCCACTCGCCGAGGTTGTCGACATGCAGCGCATCGGCAGCGCAGATCATCTTCAGCAGCTCGCGCAGCTTGCCCGGCAGGTAACGGCTCTGGCCGCTGGCGAACAGCAGCAGATCGTCATCGACTTCCGACCAGGCCAGGCGCGCGCTCGGGTTGCGGATCAGCACGGCGCCGTCTTGCAGGGCGTTGAGGAAGTCGTCTTCTTCAACGTCTTCCGGGCCGACCACCAGTTCCGGGTAGCGCGGCTCGGTCATGTACTGGCCGAACCAGGTCAGCAGCAGGCGCTCGTCGCTCATGTGCTCGGCGAGCAGGCTTTTCAGGCGACCGAGTGCATCGTGCTGGATCTGATGCGGATCATCGCTGACCGGTTTCGCATCGGCGTCGGTGTAGCGTTCTTCGTCAGTCAGGAACTGGCTGAGGAAGTCGGTGAAGTGGGTCAGTACCTCCGAGGCGCTCGGGGCGCGGAAGCCAACCGAGTAGGTCATGCAGTTGTCCACGGCGACACCGCAGTGGGCCAGGCGCGGCGGCAGGTAGAGCATGTCGCCCGGTTCCAGCACCCACTCTTCGGTCTCGTGGAATTCGGCGAGGATGCGCAGATCCGCGTGTTGTAGCAGCGGGCTTTCGGAGTCGCACATCTGGCCGATCTTCCAGTTGCGCTGGCCATGACCTTGCAGCAGGAACACGTCGTAGTTGTCGAAGTGCGGGCCAACGCTGCCACCCGGGGCGGCGAAGCTGATCATCACGTCATCGACGCGCCAGCTCGGCAGGAAGCGGAAGTTTTCCAGCAGCTCGCTGACTTCCGGGACGAATTGATCAACGGCCTGAACGAGCAGGGTCCACTCTTTTTCCGGCAGCTTGCTGAATTCGTCTTCGGCGAACGGGCCGCGACGCAGCTCCCACGGGCGCTCGCCGTGCTCGATCACCAGGCGCGACTCGACCTCTTCTTCCAGGGCCAGGCCGGCCAGCTCGTCGGCGTCGATCGGGCTTTCGAAGTCAGGGATGGCCTGACGGATCAGCAGCGGCTTTTTCTGCCAGTAATCGCGCATGAATTCGCGCGCCGTGAGACCGCCCAGAAGTTGAAGAGGAGTATCAGGATTCATGTGTAACCTATTGAAAAAAAGCATTTTTCAGACGGGAATAAAAACGCCCGGCGCGGCCGGGCGTCTCAAACGGGTCAAGCGGTGAATCAGATGCGTTTGGCTTGCGCCACAGCGTTGCCGATGTAGTTGGCCGGGGTCAGCTGTTTCAGCTCGGCTTTCGCTTCGGCTGGCATGTCCAGGCCGTCGATGAAAGTCTGCAGCGCTTCCGGGCTGATGCCCTTACCGCGGGTCAGTTCTTTGAGCTTTTCGTAAGGGTTTTCGATGTTGTAGCGGCGCATCACGGTCTGGATCGGCTCGGCCAATACTTCCCAGCAAGCGTCCAGATCGGCAGCGATCTTGTCAGCGTTCAGCTCAAGCTTGCTGATGCCTTTGAGGCTGGCTTCGTAGGCGATCACGCTGTGAGCAAAGCCCACACCGAGGTTGCGCAGTACGGTGGAGTCGGTCAGGTCGCGCTGCCAGCGGGAGATCGGCAGTTTGCTCGCCAGGTGCTGGAACAGTGCATTGGCGATGCCCAGGTTGCCTTCGGAGTTTTCGAAGTCGATCGGGTTGACCTTGTGCGGCATGGTCGACGAACCGATTTCGCCAGCGATGGTGCGCTGCTTGAAATAACCCAGGGAAATGTAGCCCCAGATGTCACGGTCGAAGTCGATCAGGATGGTGTTGAAGCGCGCGATCGCGTCGAACAGCTCGGCGATGTAGTCATGCGGTTCGATCTGCGTGGTGTACGGGTTGAAGCCCAGGCCCAGTTCGTCTTCGATGAAGGCGCGGGCGTTGGCTTCCCAGTCGATCTGCGGGTAGGCCGACAGGTGCGCGTTGTAGTTGCCTACGGCGCCATTGATCTTGCCCAGCAGCGGCACGGCAGCGACTTGAGCGATCTGACGCTCGAGACGGTAAACCACGTTCGCCAGCTCTTTACCCAGAGTAGTCGGGGAGGCCGGTTGGCCGTGGGTGCGCGACAGCATCGGCACGTCGGCGAAACGGATCGCCAGTTCGCGGATGGCGTTGGCAGTCTGGCGCATCAGCGGCAGCATCACGTCGTCACGGCCTTCGCGCAGCATCAGGGCGTGGGACAGGTTGTTGATGTCTTCACTGGTGCAGGCAAAGTGGATGAACTCGCTGACCTTGGCCAGCTCCGGCAGCTTGGCCGCCTGCTCCTTGAGCAGGTATTCGATCGCCTTGACGTCGTGGTTGGTGGTGCGCTCGATCTCTTTGACGCGCTCAGCGTGCTCCAGCGAGAAGTTTTCAGCCAGTTCATTGAGAACGGCGTTGGCCTCGGCGGAGAAGGCTGGCACTTCCGGGATACCGGCGTGGGCGGCCAGGCGCTGGAGCCAGCGCACTTCAACCAGGACGCGGGCACGGATCAGGCCGTACTCGCTGAAAATCGGGCGCAGGGCCTGGGTTTTGCCGGCGTAGCGGCCGTCAACAGGGGAAACCGCAGTGAGCGAAGAGAGCTGCATGGGGTGTTCTCGGACAGTCGGGCAACGAAATGGGGCGCGTATCATACATGAAAAAATCCGCCGGTCCGTTGCCAACTGACCGGCGTATTACGCGCTACAGACTACAAAACTTTTATTGCGCGACGATTTACTCGCTGCGCATCAACGGATACAGCTCTTTGAGCAGCTTGCGCCGGCTGATCACCAACTGCCAGCGGTGGCCGCCGAGCTGTCGCCACAGGCGTGCCGAACGGATGCCAGCCAGCAGCAGGGCGCGGATCTTCGAGGCATTGCTCGGTTGTTGCAGGTTGCGCATGTCGCCATGCACCTGAATCCGCTGGCGCAGGGTGCTCAAGGTGTCCTGATACAGCGCACCGCAAGCGGCGATCACGTTTTCGTGGGCCGGGCCGAAATGTTCGACCTGTGACTGGATCTGCGGCAAGCGCTTGCCAATGGTGTCGAGCATGTCGTCACGTTTGGCCAGTTGGCGTTCGAGGCCGAGCATCGACAGGGCGTAGCGCAGCGGTTCGCGCTGCAGGGTGCTCGGGTCGCGCTCGAGGGCGCCGATCAATGCCCGATAACCCTCGCGCAGATTGAGGTCGTCGCCGCCGTACACGTCCAGTGTGTCCTTCGGGTCGCGTACCAGCAGGCTGCCGAGCATGCAGCTCAGGCCGGCCTCGCTGGTCTGGCCGGTCTTGGCGATGCGGTCGACCAGCACCGCGGCGAGAAACACCCCGCCCAGCGCCGTCAGTTGCTCCTGAGTCGGGCTCATGCCTGGCCGCTCCACGGCTCGGCCACTTCGATCACGCCGCCACCGAGGCAGATTTCACCGTCATAGAACACCACGGACTGACCCGGGGTTACCGCGCGTTGCGGTTCGTCGAACACGGCGCGGTAGCCGTTTGCGGTTTTTTCCAGGGTGCAAGCCTGATCGCTCTGGCGATAACGCACTTTGGCGGTCAGGCGCAGCGGCTGGCTCAGGTCGATCGGATTGACCCAGTAGATTTCCGAAGCGAGCAGGGCGCTGGAGAACAGCCACGGATGGTTGTTGCCCTGGCCGACGATCAGCTCGTTGGTGTCCAGATCCTTGCGCAGCACGTACCACGGCTCATCGCCGGCGTCTTTCAAACCGCCGATGCCGAGGCCCTGGCGCTGACCGATGGTGTGGTACATCAAGCCGTGGTGACGGCCGATGACTTCGCCTTCGGTGGTCTTGATCTCGCCCGGTTGCGCCGGCAAGTATTGCTTGAGGAAATCGCTGAAACGTCGCTCACCGATGAAGCAGATCCCGGTGGAATCCTTCTTCTTGGCGGTCGCCAGCTCGTATTTCTCGGCAATGGCGCGAACTTCCGGCTTTTCCAGTTCACCGACCGGGAACAGGGTCTTGGCGATCTGTTCGCCGCCAACGGCGTGCAGGAAGTAGCTCTGATCCTTGTTTGGATCGAGGCCTTTGAGCAGTTCGGTGCGGCCATCGATGTCGCGACGGCGCACGTAGTGGCCGGTGGCGATCAGGTCGGCGCCAAGCATCATGGCGTAGTCGAGGAACGCCTTGAACTTGATCTCGCGGTTGCACAGGATGTCCGGGTTCGGCGTGCGACCGGCCTTGTATTCGGCCAGGAAGTGCTCGAACACGTTGTCCCAGTACTCGGCGGCGAAGTTGGCGGTGTGCAGCTTGATGCCGATCTTGTCGCACACGGCCTGGGCATCCGCCAGGTCGTCCATGGCGGTGCAGTATTCCGTTCCGTCGTCTTCTTCCCAGTTCTTCATGAACAGGCCTTCCACCTCGTAACCCTGCTCGATCAGCAGGAGAGCGGAAACGGAAGAGTCCACGCCGCCGGACATGCCGACAATGACGCGCTTCTTGGATGTGTCAGAAGGGGCTGGATCACGCATAGGGATTCAATGAGTGTCTTGAAAAAGGACGCGATTCTAGCAGGCTCACGGCCTCAAGGCTAAAGAGAAGGGCGGATCAGTTCGAGACTGAAGTGATGGCCGGCCAGATAGTCGTCGATGCAGCGGATGATCAGCTCGCTGCGCCAGTTGTCGCGCTGAGCGATTAATTCGCTACGGGTCAACCACTTGGCGCCGACGATGCCGTCGTCCAGTTGATAGTCGGGGTGGTGTTTCACCGCTTTGGCGCTGAAGCACACGCGTTGATACGTCACGCCGTTGCTCGGCGCGGTATACAGATAAATGCCGATCACGCCGGTGGGTTCGACGTCCCAGCCGGTTTCCTCAAGGGTTTCGCGGATGGCGGCTTCGATCAGGGTTTCGTCCGGATCCAGGTGGCCGGCGGGCTGGTTGAGCACATTACGCCCGCCCTTGTGCTCTTCGACCATCAGGAAGCGGCCGTTGTCTTCGACGATGGTGGCGACGGTGATGTGGGGGAGCCATTCCATAAATCTTCCTCAAAATCCAGGTTAAACCCGATTCCCTGTGGGAGCTGGCTTGCCAGCGATAGCGGTGGATCAGGCACCTTCAATGTTGAATGATAAGCCGCCATCGCTGGCAAGCCAGCTCCCACAGGGTTTCGTGTTGTATTCGGAAACAGAAACCCCGGCACTGGGCCGGGGCTTCTTTGCGGCATTACAAGCTTAAACCAGCGCAGCAATCGCCGCGTTGAAGGTTGCGCTTGGGCGCATGGCCTTGCTGATCAGCTCGGCGTCGGCGTGGTAGTAACCACCGATGTCCACTGGCTTGCCCTGCACGGCGTTGAGCTCGGCAACGATGGTCGCCTCGTTCTCGGTCAGGGTTTTGGCCAGGGTCGCGAACTGCGCTTGCAGTGCAGCGTCTTCGGTCTGGGCGGCCAGGGCCTGAGCCCAGTACAGCGCCAGGTAGAAGTGGCTGCCGCGGTTGTCGATGTTGCCGACCTTGCGCGATGGCGACTTGTTGTTGTCGAGGAACTGGCCGGTGGCCTGATCCAGGGTTTTCGACAGAACCAGCGCTTTCGGGTTGTTGTAGTTCACACCCAAATGCTCGAGGGAGGCTGCCAGAGCCAGGAATTCGCCCAGCGAATCCCAGCGCAGGAAGTTCTCTTCAACCAATTGCTGCACGTGCTTCGGAGCCGAACCACCGGCGCCGGTTTCGAACAGACCACCGCCGTTCATCAGCGGCACGATCGACAGCATCTTGGCGCTAGTGCCCAGTTCCATGATCGGGAACAGGTCGGTCAGGTAGTCGCGCAGTACGTTGCCGGTCACCGAGATGGTGTCCTTGCCTTCGCGGGTGCGCTGCAGGGTGTACTTCATGGCATCGACCGGCGCCATGATCTGGATGTCCAGGCCGCTGGTGTCGTGATCCTTCAGGTAAGCCTGAACCTTCTCGATCACTACGCCGTCGTGGGCGCGCATCGGGTCCAGCCAGAAGATCGCCGGGGTGCTGCTGGCGCGAGCACGGTTGACGGCCAGTTTGACCCAGTCCTGGATCGGCGCATCTTTGGTCTGGCACATGCGGAAGATGTCGCCGGCTTCAACAGCCTGCTCCATCAGCAGCTTGCCCTTGCTGTCGGTAACGCGAACCACGCCGTCAGCCTTGATCTGGAAGGTCTTGTCGTGCGAGCCGTACTCTTCGGCTTTCTTCGCCATCAGGCCAACGTTTGGCACGCTGCCCATGGTGGTCGGATCGAACGCGCCATTGGCTTTGCAATCTTCGATCACAGCCTGGTAGATGGTTGCGTAGCAACGATCCGGGATCACAGCCTTGGTGTCGTGCAGCTGACCATCGGTGCCCCACATCTTGCCGGAGTCACGGATCATCGCTGGCATCGAGGCGTCGACGATGACGTCGCTCGGCACGTGCAGGTTGGTGATGCCCTTGTCGGAGTTGACCATCGCCAGCGATGGGCGAGCAGCGTAGACCGCTGCGATGTCAGCTTCGATCTGTGCTTGCTGCTCGGCCGGCAGGGCCTTGATGCGCGCGTACAGATCGCCAATGCCGTTGTTCAGGTTGAAGCCGATCTGGGCCAGCACGTCAGCGTGCTTGGTCAGGGCGTCTTTATAGAACTCGGCAACGATCTGGCCGAACATGATCGGGTCGGAGACCTTCATCATGGTCGCTTTCAGGTGAACCGAGAGCAGCACGCCCTGGGCCTTGGCGCTTTCGATTTCAGCGGCGATGAACGCGCGCAGGGCGTTTTTGCTCATCACGGCGCAGTCGAGGATCTCGCCAGCCTGAACGCTGGTTTTTTCTTTCAGGACGGTCGCGGTGCCGTCTTTGGCGATCAGCTCGATTTTCACAGCGTCAGCGGCGTCGATCAGGGCAGCTTTTTCGCTGCCGTAGAAATCGCCGGTGCTCATGTGAGCGACGTGGGACTTGGAGTCTTTGGCCCAGGCGCCCATTTTGTGCGGGTGCTTGCGAGCGTAGTTTTTTACCGACAGCGGAGCGCGGCGGTCGGAGTTGCCTTCACGCAGAACCGGGTTCACGGCGCTGCCCTTGACCTTGTCGTAACGCGCCTTGGCTTCTTTTTCGGCGTCGTTGGTCACGGTTTCCGGGTAGTCCGGCAGGTTGTAACCCTGGGCTTGCAGCTCTTTGATCGCCGCTTGCAGCTGAGGCACCGAAGCACTGATGTTCGGCAGCTTGATGATGTTGGCTTCAGGCGTAACGGCCAGGTCGCCCAGTTCGGCGAGGTGGTCGGCTACGGCTTTGTCGCCCAGTTGCTCGGGGAAGCTGGCCAGGATGCGTGCTGCAAGAGAGATATCGCGGGTTTCCACGGCGATATCGGCCGAGGCGGTGTAAGCCTCGATGATCGGCAGCAGGGAATAGGTGGCGAGGGCTGGAGCTTCGTCGGTGAAGGTATAGATGATCTTCGAGCGGGTGGGCATATTCGGATTAACTCTCTCTTCTTTGCTAAAGCGTGCGCAGAAACTCGAGGGGCGCCGGGTAAGCGCGTTCGTTCAAAGTCATCCATGAACCGAATGTCGAGATTCTTCGCGGTGATGTTGGGTGCATCAGTAGAGCGTCAAGCAGTCGGACTGCGGTAACAACCCGACCAATCAGGCGGAAAGTCTCGTGCTAGAGAGGCCAGCCGTCGTGACCCTTTGGTCAGCGGGCGGCATTATACATAGGTAGCTGGCAATCTGCCGATGGTTCATATGCAACGATTCTCGTCCATTGGTCTAAAGGTCGCAGGGGCGGGTGGGGCGTAGAGTCGCTGCGAATGCTTGAGTTTGGCGCTTTTCCCTTTGCTTTCAGGCTTGTACGAGACCAGATGTGCCCGCGCCGTGAACAGAGGGTTTGCGTGTTGATTTAACTGGGTTACGCTCGAACCAAGCCAGATGTTCAATCCAAACAATGGAGTTCAGCATGGGTTACAAGAAGATTCAGGTTCCAGCCGTCGGCGACAAAATCACCGTCAATGCAGACCATTCTCTCAATGTTCCTGATAACCCGATCATCCCCTTCATTGAAGGTGACGGCATTGGCGTCGACGTCAGCCCGGTGATGATCAAAGTGGTTGATGCTGCCGTGGCCAAGGCCTATGGGGGCAAGCGCAAGATTTCCTGGATGGAGGTTTATGCTGGCGAAAAAGCGACCCAGGTCTACGACCAGGACACTTGGCTGCCCCAGGAAACCCTGGACGCCGTCAAGGATTACGTGGTCTCCATCAAGGGCCCGCTGACCACCCCGGTCGGTGGTGGCATCCGCTCCCTCAACGTAGCCCTGCGCCAGCAACTCGATCTGTATGTGTGCCTGCGTCCCGTGGTGTGGTTCGAAGGTGTGCCAAGCCCGGTGAAAAAGCCTGGCGACGTCGACATGGTGATTTTCCGCGAGAACTCCGAAGACATTTATGCCGGTATCGAATGGAAGGCCGGCTCCCCTGAGGCCACCAAGGTCATCAAGTTTCTGAAAGAAGAAATGGGCGTCACCAAGATCCGTTTCGACCAGGATTGCGGTATCGGCATCAAGCCTGTTTCCAAGGAAGGCACCAAACGTCTGGTGCGCAAGGCCCTGCAATACGTGGTGGACAACGACCGCAAGTCGCTGACCATCGTGCACAAGGGCAACATCATGAAATTCACCGAAGGTGCCTTCAAGGACTGGGGCTACGAGGTGGCGAAGGAAGAATTCGGCGCCGAGCTGCTCGATGGCGGCCCATGGATGAAGTTCAAGAACCCGAAAACCGGCCGTGAAGTCATCGTCAAGGACGCCATTGCCGACGCCATGCTCCAGCAGATCCTGCTGCGTCCGGCCGAGTACGACGTGATCGCCACGCTGAACCTCAACGGTGACTACCTCTCCGACGCCCTGGCGGCTGAAGTGGGCGGTATCGGTATCGCGCCGGGCGCCAATCTGTCCGACACCGTGGCCATGTTCGAGGCGACCCACGGTACCGCGCCGAAGTACGCCGGCAAAGACCAGGTCAACCCGGGTTCGGTAATTCTGTCGGCCGAGATGATGTTGCGTCACCTGGGCTGGACCGAAGCGGCTGACCTGATCATCAAGGGCACCAACGGCGCCATCAAGGCCAAGACCGTGACCTATGACTTCGAACGTCTGATGGAAGGTGCCACGCTGGTGTCTTCTTCGGGCTTCGGTGAGGCGATCATCAAGCACATGTAAGTCGTGCAGGTACAAAAAAACCGCCTTCGGGCGGTTTTTTCATGACCGGGTGACGGTTATGTCAGCCCGACACCGTTTCTGTATGAGGGGCATGCATAGCCGTTTCGCCTGCCACGGTTGCCGCTTTGATCTTTACCGCGTGCAGGCCTTTGGGCCCCTGGACGATGTCGAAACTGACGATCTGCCCGGCCTTGAGAGTTTTATACCCGTCCATCTCAATGGCCGAATAGTGCGCAAAGAAATCGACCTCTTTGCCATCCTCGTCCTTCCCCTCGCGGGCATCGGTATTGATGAAGCCGAATCCCTTGGCATTGTTGAACCACTTGACCTTGCCGACAGCCATGCTCAAATCCCTCTGCAACAGACTCCATCGCTGGAGTATCATCCAGGACATCCGCAATCTAATCCGTTAAAAGGATTGACTCCGCGGATCTTTTTTACCCACTGTGGGCTCTATTGGTTGTAACACCGTTTTCCCGATAGTCAAGGTGACCGGGCAGTCGGAGTTGAAAAGGTGTACAGCCGCCCCCACCACTGTATTTGCACAACTGACGAACCTTTCTTTCCATGCATGCAATCAGCCAGATTCGACTAACATTCAATCAGGATCGCCCGCTTCTCCAAAAGGATCATCCAGAGGAGCACGACGACGATTCGGCAGGCGTTGCTGTTCAGGAAGCAAAGCCTGCGTTACAGGCGCCGCCGATGTACAAGGTGGTTTTGTTCAATGATGACTACACACCGATGGATTTCGTCGTCGAAGTGCTCGAGGTGTTTTTTAACCTGAATCGCGAGCTGGCGACCAAGGTCATGCTGGCCGTTCACACAGAAGGACGGGCAGTATGTGGAGTGTTTACCCGCGACATCGCCGAGACAAAGGCCATGCAGGTCAACCAGTACGCCAGGGAAAGCCAGCATCCGCTACTCTGTGAAATCGAGAAGGACGGTTAATCGCCGACCACTTGGGTATGAGGTGAAGCTATGTTAAACCGCGAGCTCGAAGTCACCCTCAATCTTGCCTTCAAGGAGGCTCGTTCGAAGCGTCATGAATTCATGACCGTCGAACACCTGCTGCTGGCCCTATTGGACAATGAGGCTGCCGCCACCGTATTGCGTGCCTGCGGCGCAAACCTCGACAAACTCAAGCACGACCTGCAGGAGTTCATCGACTCCACCACGCCACTGATCCCCGTCCATGACGAAGATCGCGAAACCCAGCCAACCCTGGGCTTCCAGCGTGTACTGCAACGTGCTGTCTTCCATGTGCAGAGCTCGGGCAAACGCGAAGTAACCGGCGCCAACGTGCTGGTTGCAATCTTCAGTGAGCAAGAGAGTCAGGCCGTATTCCTGCTGAAACAGCAGAGCGTTGCGCGCATTGATGTCGTCAATTACATCGCCCACGGCATTTCCAAAGTGCCAGGGCACGGCGATCACTCTGAAGGTGAACAAGATATGCAGGACGACGAGGGCGGTGAGTCTTCTTCTTCAGGCAATCCGCTGGATGCTTATGCCAGCAATCTCAACGAACTCGCGCGCCAGGGTCGCATTGATCCGCTGGTCGGCCGCGAATCGGAAGTCGAGCGTGTCGCGCAGATTCTCGCGCGTCGGCGCAAGAACAATCCGTTGCTGGTCGGCGAGGCTGGTGTGGGTAAAACCGCGATCGCCGAAGGCCTGGCCAAGCGTATTGTCGACAACCAGGTGCCGGATCTGCTGGCCAACAGCGTCGTCTATTCGCTCGATCTCGGTGCTCTGCTCGCGGGCACCAAGTATCGCGGTGATTTCGAGAAGCGCTTCAAGGCGCTGCTCAATGAACTGAAAAAACGTCCGCAGGCGATCCTGTTCATCGACGAGATCCACACCATAATCGGTGCGGGCGCTGCGTCCGGTGGCGTAATGGATGCCTCGAACCTGCTCAAGCCGCTGCTGTCGTCTGGCGACATTCGCTGCATCGGCTCGACCACGTTCCAGGAATTTCGCGGCATCTTCGAGAAGGATCGTGCGCTGGCACGACGCTTCCAGAAGGTCGATGTCGTCGAACCGTCGGTGGAAGACACCATCGGTATCCTGCGCGGCCTGAAAGGGCGTTTCGAGCAGCACCACAACATCGAATACAGCGATGAGTCGTTGCGCGCCGCTGCTGAACTGGCCTCGCGCTACATCAATGACCGGCATATGCCGGACAAGGCCATCGACGTGATCGACGAGGCGGGTGCCTATCAGCGCCTGCAGCCGGTCGAGATGCGCGTCAAACGCATCGAAGTGCCGCAGGTTGAAGATATTGTGGCGAAGATCGCGCGGATTCCGCCGAAACACGTCACCAGCTCCGACAAGGAACTGCTGCGTAACCTGGAGCGCGACCTGAAGCTGACGGTGTTTGGTCAGGATGCGGCGATCGATTCGCTGTCGACCGCGATCAAACTGTCCCGTGCCGGCCTCAAGTCGCCTGACAAGCCAGTCGGCTCGTTCCTGTTCGCCGGTCCTACCGGTGTCGGTAAAACCGAGGCCGCGCGGCAACTGGCCAAGGCGTTGGGTATCGAACTGGTGCGCTTCGACATGTCCGAGTACATGGAGCGCCACACCGTATCGCGTCTGATCGGTGCGCCTCCGGGCTATGTCGGCTTTGATCAGGGCGGTCTGTTGACCGAAGCGATCACCAAGCAGCCGCACTGCGTATTGCTGCTCGATGAAATCGAGAAGGCGCATCCGGAAGTCTTCAACCTGCTGCTGCAGGTGATGGACCACGGCACGCTCACCGACAACAACGGGCGCAAGGCGGATTTCCGCAACGTGATCGTGATCATGACCACCAACGCCGGCGCCGAAACCGCGGCGCGTGCTTCGATCGGTTTCACCCATCAGGACCACTCGTCTGATGCGATGGAAGTGATCAAGAAGAGCTTCACGCCGGAGTTCCGTAACCGTCTGGACACCATTATCCAGTTTGGTCGCCTCAGCCATGAGGTCATCAAAAGCGTGGTGGACAAGTTCCTTACCGAACTGCAGGCGCAGCTGGAAGACAAGCGTGTGTTGCTGGAGGTTACCGATGCGGCGCGCAGTTGGCTGGCGGCCGGTGGGTATGACTCGGCGATGGGCGCACGTCCGATGGCGCGTCTGATCCAGGACAAGATCAAGCGTCCGCTGGCGGAGGAGATTCTGTTTGGCGAGCTGGCCGAGCATGGCGGTGTAGTGCACATCGACATCAAGGATGGTGAGTTGACGTTTGACTTTGAGACTACGGCGGAGATGGCCTGACTGCTTGGTTGTTGGTTTAGAGGGCGCCTTCGGGCGCCTTTTTGTTGGCTGATGTTTTTGGGTGTATATCCGTTGCTGCGGTAACGGCCACTTAGGGTTCCGCCCTTACGGCGGGTCACTTTTTCCAGACGCCGAAAAAGTAACCAAAAAGGCTTTACCCTGACGTTCGGCCCTCGCCTGGGCTCGGGTTCCTTCGCTCCGGTATTCATCCGGGGGCAGCGCCTACGGTTTGCTTCGCTGCACCTCCTCTCGCTGTGTTTGGCTGCGCCAAACGGTCGCTGCGCTCCCACCCCCGGATAAATCCCTCCACTCAGCCTGCCGACGGGCCCTCAGATCAAAATCAAAAGCGGTACTCGAGCTAACGCTCATTGTGTTGAGTGGGGCGGCTTCGCCGCAAGGGGTGCACGCTCTCTAAACTGTAGGAGCCAGCCTGCTGGCGATGGCGGCCTGACAGCCGACCAATCTCTTGCTGATGCACTCGGCCCAATTGTGGGAGCTGGCCTGCCAGCGATGGCGGCCGACCAGCCTACCAATCTCCAACTGCCTACCCCAATCCACTGTGGGAGCGGGCTTGCTCGCGAAGGCGGCCTGCCAGCCGACCAATTTCTAACTGAATGTATCCAGTGCCATGCAGGAACTGCCGAAGGCTGTGATTTTTTGATCTGCTTTGGCTTTGGCTTTTGATGTGGCTTTTGATGTGGCTTTTGATCTTCAGCCCCTTCGGCAGGCCGAGCGAAGGTGTCCATCAGGGGGTAGGCGCGCAGCGCCATGCGGCGAAGCCGCATACATCGAGAGGAGGTGCAGCGAAGCAAACCGGAGGCGATGCGCCCTGATGGGCACCGTAGCGAGGGAACACTGAGCCTCAGCGAAGTGCCGTACGCCGGGGCAAAGCCTTTTGGGTTACCTTTTCGGCGTTTGGAAAAGGTGACTCGCTGTAAGAGCGAAACCATAGGAGGCCGTTACCGCAGCAACGGATATACACCCAAAACCCAAACCCAAACCCAAACCCAAACCCAAACCCAAACCCAAATCGCAGACAAACAAAAACGCCCGGCAAAGCCGGGCGTCTTGTATTGACTTGATTAACGAGCGCGGTAAGTAATGCGCCCTTTGCTCAAGTCATAGGGCGTCAGCTCGACGCGCACTTTGTCACCGGTAAGAATACGAATGTAGTTCTTGCGCATCTTGCCGGAAATATGCGCGGTTACGACGTGCCCATTTTCCAACTCCACACGAAACATGGTGTTGGGCAGGGTGTCGACGACAGTGCCTTCCATTTCGAAGCTGTCTTCTTTCGACATGCAGTAAAGCCCTCGGTGTCCAATGAATGGCCCGGTGCAACTGCGCCAGGCAAAAGCGGCGTGCATTGTGCCCGAAAAAGGGGGTTTAAGCCAAGGGGTTTACGGCTTGCGATCAGTTAAGAATCACCCAGCGCTGATTAATCAGCAATTCAATGGGGCGATACTGGGTCTTGTAGTTCATCTTTTTGCAGTTCTTGATCCAGTAACCGAGATACACCGCTTCCAGCCCCAGGCGCTGGCTTTCGGTGATTTGCCACAGGATTGCGAAACGGCCCAGGCTACGGCGCTCCTCGTCAGGTTCGTAAAAGGTGTAGACCGCCGACAGGCCGTTGGGCAGAAGATCGGTTACCGCGACGGCGAGTAACCGTCCGTCGAGACGAAATTCATAGAAGCGCGAAAAGGGCAGATCGCGCACCAGAAAGGTCGAGAACTGGTCACGACTTGGCGGGTACATGTCGCCGTCGGCATGGCGCTGCTCGATGTAGCGCTGGTACAGATCGAAATATTCTTCGCTGAAGTGCGGTTTTACCGGGCGTACCTGCAGATCGGCATTGCGTTTGAAAATGCGTTTCTGCTGGCGGTTGGGCAGGAACTGCGCCACCGGGATGCGCGCAGGCACGCACGCATTGCAATTCTGGCAATGGGGCCGATACAGATGATCGCCGCTGCGACGAAAACCCATTTCCGACAGGTCTGCGTAGACGTGCACATCCATGGGCTGACTCGGATCGAGAAACAGCGTCGTCGCCTGCTCCTCGGGCAGATAACTGCAGGAATGAGGCTGAGTGGCATAGAACTTCAAGCGCGCCAACTCGGTCATGATCAACCCTCGGGATAAGCTGGTGAATTAAGTGTAAGCCACGCGCGCAAAAGTCGCTCAGCAAACCCAGGTGGCACGACTCGGTTGATCGAGGTGGCGAGCCAGATAGTCGGCGAATTCCTGGCGGGGGATCGCGCGGGCGCCGAGGCTGTGCAGATGATCGGTCGGCATCTGGCAGTCAATCAGAACGAATCCAGCGTCTTTCAAATGCTGCACCAGCGTGGCAAAGCCATATTTCGAGGCATTGTCGGCGCGGCTGAACATCGATTCGCCGAAAAACAGCTGACCCATCGCCAGGCCATACAGGCCGCCGACCAGTTGGCCTTGATCCCAGACCTCTACCGAGTGGGCGAAGCCGCGGCGGTGCAGTTCGAGGTAGGCGTCCTGCATGGCTTCGGTGATCCAGGTGCCGTCGGCGTAATCCCTGGGGGCGGCGCAGGCACGAATCACGGCGCCGAAATCCTGATCGAAGGTCACCTGGTAGCGTTGCTTGCGCAGCAATTTGCCGAGGCTGCGCGAGACATGCAGTTCGTCGGGAAACAGAACGGTGCGCGGATCCGGTGACCACCAGAGGATCGGCTGGCCTTCGGAGAACCACGGAAAACAGCCGTGCCGGTAAGCCTGCACCAGCCGATCGGCGGACAGATCGCCACCGGCAGCCAGCAATCCATTGGGATCGCGCATGGCCTTTTCCAGGGGCGGGAAGGTCAGGGAATTGCGTTGTAACCAAGTCAGCATGGCGTCCAGGCTTGCAGAAGGGGGAGGGCAGTGCGGGCATCAGGCCCGCGCTAAAGTGTGCCGTTAAATGACAGGAATGTCGTCCAGATACTTCTCCGCGTCCAGTGCCGCCATGCAGCCGGCGCCGGCCGAGGTCACGGCCTGGCGGTAGACGTGGTCGGCCACATCGCCGGCAGCGAAGACGCCGGGGATCTCCGTGGAGGTGGCGTCGCCGTCGCTGCCGCCCTTGACCAGCAGGTAGCCGTCGCGCATTGGTAATTGGCCCTGAAACAGGTCGGTGTTGGGTTTGTGGCCGATGGCGATGAACACGCCGGCCAGTGTCAGTTCGTGGGTCTGTCCGCTGTGGCTGTCACGCAGGCGCGCACCGGTCACGCCGCTGGCATCGCCCAGCACTTCGTCCAGATTCTGGTTCCAGTGCAGGCGAACGTTGCCGTTGGCGGCTTTTTCGAACAGTTTGTCCTGAAGGATTTTCTCCGAGCGCAATTTGTCGCGGCGATGGATCAAATGCACCTCTCTGGCGATGTTCGACAGGTACAGCGCCTCCTCGACAGCGGTATTGCCGCCGCCCACCACCGCGACCAGCTGATTGCGATAGAAAAAGCCGTCACAGGTCGCGCAAGCCGAAACCCCTTTGCCGGCGAACGCTTCTTCCGAGGGCAGGCCCAGATACTGCGCCGAGGCGCCGGTGGCGATGATCAACGCGTCGCAGGTGTAAGTGCCGCTGTCGCCAATGAGTTCGAACGGGCGCTGCTGCAACTTGGCGGTGTGGATGTGGTCGTAAACGATCTCTGTGGCAAAGCGCTCGGCGTGTTTTTGCATGCGCTCCATCAGCGCCGGACCGGTCAGGCCTTCGACGTCGCCAGGCCAGTTGTCGACTTCGACGGTGGTGGTGAGCTGACCACCGGCCTGCAGCCCGGTAATTACCACCGGTTTGAGGTTGGCGCGGGCGGCGTACACGGCGGCGCTGTAACCGGCGGGGCCGGAACCGAGAATGATCAGGCGTGAATGCTTCGCTGCGTTCATCAAATACACCTCATAAGCCTTTGTCACAAAAGGCAATGCATGCTCAAATTGAACCGCAGGATTTGTGCGCTTGGCTATGCTCAGCTATGGGGTTTGAAGCATGGCATCAGCCGCACAAACCCGTACAATGCCGGGCTGTTACAGAATATTTGTAGAGCGCTGTGTTTATGGCTGTGTTTATAAAAGCTGCGGCACAGTGTTAAAAGTAGTCTCAGATGCGCCGGTTCACTTTTTTACCTGCCTGGATTGGGCAGTTTTTTATCGACATTCAATAGATGGACGCGCCCCGGGCGCAGGAAAAGAAGCGTTTTGAAGAAATCCACCGCAGCACCAAAAACAGTCGTTCCGCTCTGGCGCCAGCAATTGCACTACCGGCTCAAGGAAGGTGCATTGATCGCCATCGGAGCCTTGTGCCTGTTCCTGATGATGGCCTTGCTGACCTACGGCAAAGACGATCCGGGCTGGAGCCACAACAGCAAGATCGACGACGTGCAGAATTTCGGCGGCCCCGCCGGTTCTTACAGCGCCGACATCCTGTTCATGGTGCTGGGTTACTTCGCGTACATCTTCCCGCTGCTGCTGGCGGTCAAGGCGTATCAGATCTTCCGTCAACGTCACGAGCCGTGGCAGTGGAGCGGCTGGCTGTTCTCCTGGCGCCTGATCGGTCTGGTGTTTCTGGTGCTGTCCGGCGCTGCGCTGGCGCATATCCATTTTCATGCGGCCACCGGCCTGCCGGCGGGCGCGGGCGGGGCGCTGGGCGAAAGTCTCGGCGATCTGGCGCGCAATGCCCTGAATATTCAGGGCAGCACGCTGTTGTTCATTGCGCTGTTCCTGTTCGGCCTCACGGTGTTCACCGACCTGTCGTGGTTCAAGGTGATGGACGTCACCGGCAAGATCACCCTCGATCTGTTCGAACTTTTTCAGGGCGCGATCAACCGCTGGTGGTCGGCCCGTACCGAGCGTAAGCAACTGGTTGCGCAACTGCGTGAAGTCGATGACCGCGTCCACGACGTGGTGGCGCCGACCGTCACCGACAAACGTGAACAGGCCAAGGTCAAGGAACGTCTGATTGAGCGCGAGCAGGCCCTGAGCAAGCACATGTCCGATCGCGAGAAGCAGGTACCGCCGGTCATCGCCCCGGCCCCGGCCAAGGCGCCGGAGCCAAGCAAGCGAGTGCAGAAAGAGAAACAGGTGCCGTTGTTCGTCGACAGCGCCGTGGAAGGCACCTTGCCGCCGATCTCGATCCTCGATCCTGCGGAAAAGAAACAACTCAACTATTCGCCGGAATCCCTGGCAGCGGTCGGCCACTTGCTGGAGATCAAGCTCAAGGAGTTCGGTGTCGAAGTCACCGTGGACTCGATCCACCCGGGCCCGGTGATTACCCGTTACGAAATCCAGCCTGCAGCCGGCGTCAAAGTCAGCCGCATCGCCAACCTGGCGAAAGACCTTGCACGTTCGCTGGCCGTGACCAGTGTGCGGGTGGTCGAGGTGATTCCGGGCAAGACCACGGTCGGTATCGAGATCCCCAACGAAGACCGGCAGATCGTGCGTTTTTCCGAAGTGCTGTCGACCCCCGAGTACGACAACTTCAAATCGCCGGTCACCCTGGCCCTGGGTCACGACATTGGTGGCAAACCGGTCATCACCGACCTGGCGAAGATGCCGCACCTGCTGGTTGCCGGTACCACCGGTTCCGGTAAATCGGTGGGCGTGAACGCGATGATCCTGTCGATCCTGTTCAAATCCGGCCCGGACGACGCCAAACTGATCATGATCGACCCGAAAATGCTTGAGCTGTCGATCTATGAAGGCATTCCGCACCTGCTGTGCCCGGTAGTGACCGACATGAAGGACGCGGCCAACGCCCTGCGCTGGAGCGTTGCCGAGATGGAACGTCGTTACAAGCTGATGGCGAAGATGGGCGTGCGTAACCTGTCCGGCTTCAACGCCAAGGTCAAGGAAGCGCAGGATGCCGGCGAGCCGTTGAGCGATCCGCTGTACAAGCGCGAAAGCATTCACGACGAAGCGCCGCTACTGCAGAAGCTGCCGACCATCGTCGTGGTGGTCGACGAATTCGCCGACATGATGATGATCGTCGGCAAGAAGGTTGAAGAACTGATTGCGCGTATCGCACAGAAAGCGCGTGCCGCCGGTATTCACCTGATCCTCGCGACCCAGCGACCTTCGGTGGACGTGATCACCGGTCTGATCAAGGCCAACATTCCGACGCGTATGGCGTTCCAGGTGTCGAGCAAGATCGACTCGCGGACCATCATCGACCAGGGTGGCGCCGAACAACTGCTCGGTCACGGTGACATGCTCTACATGCCACCGGGCACCAGCCTGCCGATCCGGGTGCACGGCGCGTTCGTTTCCGACGATGAAGTGCACCGCGTGGTCGAAGCCTGGAAACTGCGTGGCGCACCGGAATACAACGATGACATCCTCAACGGTGTTGAAGAGGCGGGCAGCGGTTTCGAAGGCAGCAGCGGTGGTGGTGACGGTGATGATCCGGAAGCCGACGCGCTGTATGACGAAGCCGTACAGTTCGTCCTGGAAAGCCGCCGGGCGTCGATTTCCGCGGTACAGCGCAAGCTGAAGATTGGTTACAACCGCGCTGCGCGCATGATCGAAGCCATGGAAATGGCCGGGGTCGTCACCTCAATGAACACCAACGGTTCGCGTGAAGTTCTGGCCCCGGGCCCGGTTCGCGACTGATTGCAAAAGCAAAGGGCGGGACAATGATGTGCCGCCGCTCTCCCAACGAGTATTCAAGAGGACTCCCATGCGTCTTATCCGCATGCTGTTGCCAGTACTGGCGCTGACCACGTTCACGGCCCACGCCGATGACAAGGACGTGGCGCGTCTGACCCAATTGCTGGAAACATCGAAAACCCTGACCGCGAACTTCTCGCAGCTGACCCTCGACGGCAGCGGCACGCAGTTGCAGGAAACTCGCGGTGATATGGTCCTGCAGCGTCCGGGCCTGTTCTACTGGCACACCGAAGCGCCAAACGAGCAGACCATGGTCTCCGACGGCAAGAAGGTCACCCTGTGGGACCCGGACCTGGAACAAGCCACCATCAAGAAGCTCGACGAGCGCCTGACCCAGACCCCGGCGCTGCTGCTGTCCGGTGACGTGTCGAAGATCAGCCAGAGCTTCGAGATCAGCGCGAAAGAGGCGGGCGGCGTGATCGACTTCACCCTCAAGCCGAAGACCAAAGACACCCTGTTCGACAGCCTGCGCCTGTCGTTCCGCAACGGCCTGGTCAATGACATGCAACTGATCGACAGCGTTGGTCAGCGCACCAACATCCTGTTCACCGGGGTTAAGGCCAACGAAGCGGTGTCGGCGTCGAAGTTCAAGTTCGACATCCCGAAGGGTGCTGACGTTATCCAGGAATAAATCCAAAACCCTGTGGGAGCGAGCCTGCTCGCGAATGCAATGGTTCACTCAACATTGACGGTGACTGGTGCACCGCATTCGCGAGCAGGCTCGCTCCCACAAGGGCAAGTGATCGACCTGATCAAATAGAGGTTTCAACGCTACGTGATGGATCTGTTTCGCAGTGCACCGATTGCCCAGCCACTGGCCGCGCGTTTGCGTGCGACCAATCTGGATGAGTATGTCGGTCAGGAGCACGTGCTCGCTCGCGGCAAGCCTCTGCGTGAGGCGCTGGAGCAGGGTGCCCTGCATTCGATGATCTTCTGGGGGCCGCCGGGCGTGGGCAAGACCACCCTGGCGCGATTGCTCGCGGAAGTCTCGGATGCGCACTTCGAAACGGTCTCGGCGGTGCTTGCCGGGGTCAAGGAGATCCGTCAGGCCGTTGAAATCGCCAAACAGCAGGCCGGCCAATACGGCAAGCGCACCATTCTGTTCGTCGATGAAGTGCACCGCTTCAACAAATCGCAGCAGGATGCGTTCCTGCCGTACGTCGAAGACGGCACGCTGATTTTCATCGGCGCCACCACCGAAAACCCTTCGTTTGAATTGAACAACGCGCTGTTGTCGCGGGCCCGCGTCTATGTGCTGAAAAGCCTCGACGAGACCGCGCTGCGCAAACTGGTACATCGCGCGCTCACCGAAGAGCGCGGGCTGGGCAAGCGCAACCTGACCCTCAGCGATGAAGGCTTCCAGATGCTGTTGTCGGCCGCCGATGGCGATGGCCGGCGCCTGCTCAATCTGCTGGAGAACGCCTCGGATCTGGCCGAAGACAACAGCGAGATGGGCACCGAGCTGCTGCAAAGCCTGCTCGGCGATACCCGACGGCGCTTCGACAAGGGCGGCGAAGCGTTCTACGACCAGATCTCCGCGCTGCACAAATCGGTACGCGGCTCCAACCCCGACGGCGCGCTGTACTGGTTCGCGCGGATGATCGACGGCGGCTGCGATCCGTTGTACCTGGCGCGGCGCGTGGTGCGCATGGCCAGCGAAGACATTGGCAACGCCGACCCGCGCGCCCTGAGCCTGTGCCTGGCGGCGTGGGAGGTGCAGGAGCGCCTCGGCAGCCCCGAAGGCGAATTGGCGGTGGCTCAGGCCATCACCTATCTGGCCTGTGCACCGAAAAGCAACGCGGTGTACATGGGCTTCAAGACCGCGCTGCGCGCCGCTGCCGAGTACGGTTCGCTGGAAGTGCCGCTGCACTTGCGCAATGCACCGACCAAGCTGATGAAGCAATTGGGCTATGGCGACGAATACCGCTACGCCCACGACGAACCGGATGCCTATGCCGCCGGCGAAGATTATTTCCCGGAAGAGCTCGAGCCGATCCCGTTCTATCAACCGGTGCCCCGTGGCCTGGAATTGAAGATCGGCGAGAAGCTCAACCACCTCGCCCAACTCGACCGTTTAAGCCCAAGACAGCGGAGAAAATAGTGCTTCCATTGATCGTTGCGGTCTCCGTCGGCGGGATTGCCGGCACCCTGTTGCGCTTCGCCACCGGCGATTGGGTCAACGCCAATTGGCCGCGGCACTTCTATACCGCGACGCTGGCCGTTAATATCGTGGGCTGTCTGCTGATTGGCGTGTTGTACGGCCTGTTTTTGATACGCCCGGAGGTGCCGATCGAGGTGCGTGCCGGGTTGATGGTCGGCTTCCTCGGGGGGCTGACGACTTTTTCATCCTTTTCACTGGATACGGTGCGCCTGCTGGAAAGCGGGCAAGTGCCGCTGGCCCTGGGCTATGCGGCGATCAGCGTATTCGGCGGGCTGCTCGCGACGTGGGCCGGCCTGTCCCTGACCAAACTTTGATAACGAGAAACCGACATGCTCGATTCCAAACTGTTACGTAGCAACCTTCAGGACGTAGCGGACCGCCTGGCTTCCCGTGGCTTTGCCCTGGATACCGCGCGCATCGAAGCGCTGGAAGAACAGCGCAAGACCGTCCAGACCCGCACCGAAGCACTGCAGGCTGAGCGTAACGCGCGTTCCAAATCCATCGGTCAGGCCAAGCAGCGCGGCGAAGACATCGCGCCGCTGATGGCGGACGTCGAGCGCATGGCGGGCGAGCTGAGTGCCGGTAAAGTCGAGCTGGACGCGATCCAGACCGAGCTGGACTCGATTCTGCTGGGTATCCCCAACCTGCCGCACGAATCGGTACCGGTCGGCAAAGACGAAGACGATAACGTTGAAGTGCGCCGCTGGGGCACGCCGACGCAGTTCGATTTCGAAGTGAAAGACCACGTTGCACTGGGCGAGAAGTTCGGCTGGCTGGACTTTGAAACCGCGGCCAAGCTGTCCGGCGCCCGTTTCGCTCTGCTGCGCGGCCCGATCGCCCGTCTGCACCGTGCCCTGGCGCAGTTCATGATCAACCTGCACGTCAACGAGCACGGCTACGAAGAGGCCTACACGCCTTATCTGGTCCAGGCCCCGGCGCTGCAAGGCACCGGTCAGCTGCCGAAGTTCGAAGAAGACCTGTTCAAGATCGCTCGCGAAGGCGAAGCCGATCTGTACCTGATCCCGACCGCCGAAGTGTCCCTGACCAACATCGTCGCCGGTGAAATCGTCGACTCGAAACTGCTGCCGATCAAGTTCGTCGCGCACACCCCGTGCTTCCGCAGCGAAGCCGGTGCGTCGGGCCGTGACACTCGCGGCATGATCCGTCAGCACCAGTTCGACAAGGTTGAAATGGTCCAGATCGTCGAGCCGTCGACTTCGATGGAAGCGCTGGAAGGCCTGACCGCCAACGCCGAAAAAGTCCTGCAACTGCTGGGTCTGCCTTACCGCACCCTGGCGCTGTGCACCGGCGACATGGGCTTCAGCGCCGTGAAAACCTACGATCTCGAAGTGTGGATTCCGAGCCAGGACAAGTACCGCGAAATTTCGTCGTGCTCCAACTGCGGCGACTTCCAGGCCCGCCGCATGCAAGCGCGTTTCCGCAACCCGGAAACCGGCAAGCCTGAGCTGGTACACACCCTGAATGGTTCCGGCCTGGCGGTCGGTCGTACGTTGGTGGCGGTGCTGGAAAACTACCAGCAGGCCGACGGTTCGATCCGCGTGCCGAACGTGCTGAAGCCGTACATGGGTGGCCTTGAGGTCATCGGTTAAATGAAATATCTGCCGCTGTTTCACAACCTGCGCGGCAGTCGTGTGTTGGTGGTCGGTGGGGGGGAAATTGCCTTGCGCAAATCCCGCCTGTTGGCCGATGCCGGTGCGCTGCTGCGGGTGGTCGCACCTGAAATCGAAGCGCAACTGCGCGAACTGGTCAGCGCCAGCGGTGGCGAATGTCTGCTGCGTGGTTACGTGGAAGCGGATCTGGACGGTTGCGGGCTGATCATTGCCGCCACCGACGATGAAACGCTGAATGCGCAGGTCTCCAGCGATGCCCATCGGCGTTGCGTGCCGGTCAACGTGGTCGATGCGCCGCAGCTATGCAGCGTGATCTTCCCGGCAATCGTTGACCGCTCGCCGCTGATCATCGCGGTGTCCAGCGGCGGCGATGCGCCAGTGCTGGCGCGGCTGATTCGCGCCAAGATCGAAACCTGGATTCCTTCGACCTACGGCCAACTGGCTGGTCTTGCCGCGCGTTTCCGCAATCAGGTGAAAAACCTGTTTCCGGATGTGCAGCAGCGCCGTGGTTTCTGGGAAGACGTGTTTCAGGGCCCGATTGCCGACCGGCAACTGGCCGGGCAGGGCACTGAGGCCGAGCGGCTGTTGCAGGCCAAGATTGATGGCGAAGCGACTGTTACTACCGGCGAAGTGTATCTGGTGGGGGCAGGGCCGGGTGATCCGGATCTGCTGACCTTCCGCGCCTTGCGCCTGATGCAGCAAGCCGACGTAGTGCTGTACGACCGCTTGGTCGCTCCGGCGATTCTTGAGCTGTGCCGTCGCGATGCCGAGCGCGTCTATGTCGGCAAGCGTCGCTCTGATCATGCGGTGCCACAGGATCAGATCAACCAGCAATTGGTGGATCTGGCCAAGGCAGGCAAACGCGTGGTGCGCTTGAAGGGCGGTGACCCGTTCATCTTCGGTCGCGGTGGTGAAGAAATCGAAGAGCTGGCGGCCCACGGGATTCCGTTTCAGGTGGTGCCGGGGATCACGGCGGCCAGCGGTTGCGCGGCGTATGCCGGGATTCCGCTGACCCACCGCGATTACGCGCAGTCGGTGCGCTTCGTCACCGGGCACCTGAAGGACGGTTCCACCGATCTGCCGTGGGCCGACCTCGTCGCCCCGGCGCAGACGCTGGTGTTCTACATGGGCCTGGTGGGCTTGCCGGTGATCTGCGAACAGTTGATCAAGCACGGTCGTTCTGCAGATACCCCGGCGGCGTTGATCCAGCAGGGGACCACGGTAAATCAGCGGGTCTTTACTGGCACGCTGGCCGACCTGCCACGTCTGGTAGCGGAGCATGAAGTGCATGCGCCGACGCTGGTGATCGTCGGTGAAGTGGTGCAGCTGCGCGAGAAGCTGGCGTGGTTCGAGGGTGCTCAGGCGCAGGTCTGAAAATCGAGTTGCCCTCATTCGCGAGCAAGCCCGCTCCCACATTGGATCTGTGTCATGCACAAATCCAGTGTGGGAGCGGGCTTGCTCGCGAAGAGGCCCTCAAACACACCGAATCAATCGGCCTCTACGCCAAACCCCTTTCCCGTTGAGCCGCGCCCGATCATGCGCCACACTGAAGTCCTGCTTCGGCCCCTTCGGCACAATCCCCGTCGGATTGATGGTCTTGTGGCTACCGTAGTAGTGGTTTTTGATGTGCTGAAAATCCACCGTCTCGCCAATCCCCGGCCACTGATACAACTCACGCAGCCAGTTCGACAGGTTCGGATAATCGGTAATTCTCCGCAAATTACACTTGAAGTGCCCGTGGTACACCGCATCGAAGCGAATCAGCGTGGTGAACAAACGCACGTCTGCTTCAGTCAGGTATTCGCCCGTCAGATAGCGATTGGCGCCCAGCACCCGTTCCAAGTGATCCAGCTCGGCAAACACCTCATCGAACGCCTCTTCATAAGCCTGTTGCGAGGTGGCAAAGCCGGCGCGATACACACCGTTGTTCACCGCCGGATAAATCCGTTCGTTCAGTGCATCGATCTCGCCGCGTAACGGTGCCGGGTAGAAGTCCAGTTCGTTACCGGTCAGGCCATCGAACGCGCTGTTGAACATGCGGATGATTTCCGCCGACTCATTGCTGACAATGCGCTTGAGCTTTTTGTCCCACAGCACCGGCACAGTGACACGGCCGGTGTAGTCCGGCGTGTCGGCGGTGTAGCGCTGGTGCATGAAGTCGAAGTGATCGAGCTTGTCGCCAGTCGAGCCAAGGGCCTTGTCGAAGGTCCAGCCGTTTTCCAGCATCAGCCAGCTGACCACGGACACGTCGATCAGGCTTTCCAGACCTTTGAGCTTGCGCAGAATCAGCGTGCGGTGCGCCCACGGGCAGGCGAGCGACACATAAAGGTGATAGCGCCCGGCTTCGGCGGCGAAATCGCCTTCACCGCTCGGCCCGGGCTGGCCGTCAGTGGTGACCCAATTGCGCCGTTGCGCCTGTTCGCGCTGAAAGGCGCCGTCTTTGCTGCTTTCGTACCACTTGTCCTGCCAGTGGCCGTCGACGAGTAAACCCATGATCAAGACTCCTGATTCCAATAAGCGTTGGAGCCGAGTCTATTCCGATGAGTTCGAACAAAAAGCGCAAAGATCGGGCGTCTATGATCGGTTAAATCGATTTGTTGCGCGCCGCCCAGTATTGCTCGGCGGTTTCGAACGCTTGCTCGCGACTTTGACCGAGACCGCGCAGGGCCAAGGCCATGGTCGAGATCAGGGCCATTTGCGGATAGCTGTCGACCACCTCGCCACGCCACACCGCTTTCAGATGTTCAACGTCCAGCGTGGCCGGTTTGACGTGGCGCTGGCTCGACAGTTGCGGCCATTCCTCGTCCCAGCTCTCGCCGCCCTTCGTGCCGTACAGATGGCTGTCGGCATCCGGGTTGATCTCGATTTCGCCGCCATCGCCCTTGACCACGATCGCCGTGTCGCCGAGCAGACCGCTGGCCTCGCGATGCACCGCCTGATAGCCCGGGTGGAAAATGCTTTGCAGGCCACAACGGGCGCGCAGCGGATTGAGGATGCGTGCCAGCGAGTGAATCGGCGAGCGCAGGCCCATGGTGTTGCGCAGGTCGATCATCTTCTGCAACTGTGGCGCCCAGTCGATCAGCGGCATGAACGCCAGACCGCCGTGGTCCAGCGCGCTGCCGACCTGCGCCCAGGTGCGGCAGAGCTGGATGTTCAGCTCGCCAAGCAGTTGTTCGGTGTACAGACGTCCGGCGGTGTGCGCGCCGCCGCCGTGCATGAAAATCCGCACGCCGTTTTGCGCCAGGCACTTGGCCGACAGCAGGTACCACGGCAGATGGCGTTTCTTGCCGGCATAGGTCGGCCAGTCCAGATCGACATTCAGCGTTGGCGCTGACAGGCGCTCGCGCAAGGCTTCGGTGAAACCGGCCATTTCTTCCGCGCTTTCTTCCTTGTGCCGTAGCAGCATCAGAAAGGCCCCGAGCTGGGTGTCTTCGACTTTGTCGTCGAGCACCATGCCCATGGCTTCCCGCGCTTCTTCACGGGTCAGGTCGCGTGCGCCACGTTTGCCCTTGCCGAGGATCCGCACGAACTGCGCGAACGGGTGCTCGGCGGGCGTTTCAAGGGTCAACGCTGGAAAATCGGTCATAAGCAATTCGTCGGTTTGGGCAGGCCCGCCAGTTTCGCGGCGAGTTTGGCAGGGGTGCCTTTGAACAGTCGGTTCAGGTGCAGGCTGTTGCCTTTGTCCGGGCCGAGTTTGAGTGCGGTGTACTTGATCAACGGGCGGGTGGCTGGCGACAACTGGAATTCTGCGTAAAAGCTGCGCAGCAGTTCGAGGACTTCCCAGTGTTCCGTAGTCAGTTCGATGTCTTCAGCGGCGGCGAGGGCGCTGGCAACGTCATGGGACCAGTCGTCGAGGTCGACCAGAAAGCCGTCCTTATCCAGTTCGATGGCGCGGGCGCCGACAGTCATCGAGTTCATAGCCAACTGTTGACCTTGTCGTGGTGGATCGACAGTTCGACGAAGGCCGGGTAATCGATGGCTTCGGCCCAGTCGGGAGCAACGATGGCACGGGCCTGCAGGTCTTCGGCGAGGGCGAACAGCTTGACCCGGCGCTCGTTCAGCGTGGCGAATGGCGCAGTGCCCGGTTGCAGGGCGTAAACCGCATCACCGGATAACAGTAAGGCGTCGGCAGCGCCGATCACGCGCAGGCAACTGCTCAGGCGATCATCGCCGAACGGGGAATGAGACAACACATGCAAAGTCGACATCAGAGGGTGATCACCTGGTCGTAACGGTCAATAAGGGTGGTGATTTCGCTGGCGCCGAGCGGCTGCGCTTCGTCCAGCGACAGCGTGCTCAGGCCACGGGCGCTGGCGCTGTCGGTGCAGTAGAACAGTTCTTCAACGCCGAACATCGGCAGCGCCTGCAGATTGGCACTGAGGTCTTTCTGTTGCAGGGCCTTGGCGTTCTGCCCGGCGGCCAGTTGCAACACGCCATCGTCGAGAAACAGCAGGCCGATCGGCAAATCGAACGCGCCGCCGGCCAGCACGACGTCCAGCGCTTCGCGGGCGCCGGGGCCGGACCATGGCGACTGGCGGCTGATGATCAACAGGGATTTGGCCATTTCACGCGCCTCCGAAACAGATCAGTCGATCGGCGTCCTGCACCGCGTCGTGCAACTGGCCGAGGCCGGACAATTCCCATGGCGCGCTGACCGCGACGGCATCACGCTGGTAGCGTTTGGCTTCTTCGTCATTCAGCACGCCACGGCGCAGGGCGGCGGCGATACACACCACACCGTCCAGTTGCTGCTCGCTGATGAACGCGCGCCACTGTTTGGGCAGGTCCAGTTCGTCCTGCGGGGTGACCACCGCGTCGGAGGCGTTGTAGACGCCGTCCTGATAAAAAAACAGCCGGACAATCTCATGCCCGCCGGCCAGCGCAGCCTGCGCAAACAGCAGGGCACGGCGCGAGGAGGGCGCATGGGCGGCGGAAAACAGCGCGATGGCGAACTTCATGACGGACTCGATCAGCAAAACTGCGGCCATGATAAAGCTTTATGAAGGCAGCCGCGAAACCAAGTGAAGCACATGCCCTCTGTGGGAGCGGGCTTGCTCGCGAAGGCGTTGGGTCATTCGACACATCTTTGACTGATGCACCGCTTTCGCGAGCAAGCCCGCTCCCACAGGATCGTATTTCAGCGCGGCATATAGCCCAGTTGCCAACGCCGCGGAATGCTCAGGGACAGCACGCCCAGCACCGCCGCCAGCAAGCCGCTGGCGAACAATGCCCGAAGTCCGAAATGATGTTCCAGCACTGCGCCGAGTATCGCGCCGATGAACATCCCGCTCCACGGCACCAGTTGCACCCGCCAGCCATTACGCCGCTCGCCGAGCATCCAGCGCCCCAGTCCACGGCCGAACCGCGACAGCGCTCCGGTCACGTATGTCAGGCCCACCGGCAGGCCATTCACTTCCTCGACCGCCGCGTTGAGCATGCCCATCGCGATGATCGCCGCCAGCAACGCCGGCAGTTGCGTGTCATACGGCCAGGCCGCCGCCAGACAGAGCAGGGTGGCGATGCACAGCAACAAGGGCAATGTGCGCCGGCCACCGAGGCGCCCGATCACGATCCCCAAGGCATTACCGATCACGAAGGTGACGACGAGGATGATCAGGCGCAAAGTCAGTCCGAGGTCGCCGTCACTGATCGCCACCGCCAGCCGCGTGGTGTTGCCGCTCATGAACGAAACGAAATCGCCGCTGGCCATGAAGCCGATCGCGTCGGTCATGCCCGCCAGCACTGACAGGCTGGCCACCAGCGCCAGACCGATGCGCCCGCGCCATTTCTGCCGATGCAGATGCCCGGAAGTGGCGCGGTGAGTCGAAGTGGAGGGCAGCATCGGCGACGATATCCTTCAGCGGCGGTTACGGTTCCAGCCCATACAATTCGCAGTAATCTTCCCAGCGCATGTGGGCCATTTCCGCTACCTCGCGATGCACCTCCATGCGCTGGGCCTGATAGTCCTCGGGCGTTGCGGCCGTCAGGAGCAAGGTCAGTTCCCAGGCGAACAGGCCTTGATTCTCCGCTTCGGCCTCGAAGGCTTCGTGCAGGCGTTCTTCACGATACTGCGCAGCGGTTTCACCCTTGGCCTGGGCCAGCAGCGGATTGAGATGATCGAGGGTTTCGCGCAATTCGGGGCGCGCGTCGAGAAACAATTTCAGGGCTTGTTCATGTCGCTGGTCGGTGGGCGCCATGTGTGTTCCTTGTGAGGCTGATGACCCTAGGGTGCCGGAGCGGCTGCCGCATGTCGCGCTATAAATGCAGTAAAGCAGAACGATTTTGCCTGTAGCGGTGATACAGTCCGCTTTTTTCTGAATGAGCGAATGCAATGCGAATTCTGATGGTAGCGCTGGCCGCGACCCTGCTGGCTGGCTGCGCGGGTTCGGTGATGGACGATTCTCGCACCAAAGCCCCGTACAAGGTTCTGACCTCGGACAAGCCGGAGAAAGTTGTCGCTCAGTGCGTACAGTTCGGCTGGCAGGACGAAGCAGTGTTTGGCGTGGACGCCGGAGCGTATCTGCAACCGGGCAAGAAGGGTGGCTCGACGGTGTACACCCGTTCCGCAGAGTCATTTGTCGACGTGACCAGCGATGCGTCGGGAACCGTGCTCAACTACTACGCGCAGAAGGACGATTTTGTTGCCAAGCGCCGGTTGGCGGCGTTGGCGACCTGCCTCTGATCATGCGTTGGAAGCGGCTGCCGTTATCGCCAGCAGGCTCGCTCCCACTTTTGAAATGCATTCCATTGTGGGAGCGAGCCTGCTCGCGAAGGGCCCTTGAGGTTCAACCCTTCAAGCGCTTCTGGAAATAGTGCCTGCTATGCCCCGGCGGGTAATCAACGATCTCGCCAAACTGGCTGAATCCCAGCTTCTGGTAGAACGCCGGCGCCTGAAAATCGAAGGTGTCCAGCCAGATGCCCAGGCAGTTCTTCTCCTTGGCCAGATTTTCCGCCATGGCCATCAGTTCCGAGCCGATGCGTTGGCCGCGACCCTGTTCCGGGACGCACAGCAACTCGATGTACATCCACTGGAAGATCACCCGGCCGTACAAACCGCCGAGAATCGCGTCGTGTTCATCGCGCACCAGCAGGGCGAAAGGTTCAGAGGTGGAACCACCGGTCCGGGCGTCGTTATACGCAATCAAAGGCTCGAGAATGGCTTTGCGCTGTTCTTCCGTAGGGTTCTGCGACAGCTCGATTCGCAACGTCATGTGCAACTTCCTTGTGAGATGAACCGCCAGCCTATCCTGCCCGGGGAGCGTCTTCCAAGTCCTTCCTCATCCCTTTGGAACCGCCGCTGTCGCGCCGGGGTCTAGCTTTTACAGCGTCATTCCGAACGCGGTTGATGAGGATCCCCCATGAATATTTTCGAAGCCCTTCGCGAAAGCCACGACCGCCAGCGCAGTTACGCCAAAGCCCTGGTCGAAACCAGCGGCGACACCCCGGAGCGGGTTGAAGCCTATAAACAGCTGAAAGCCGAGCTGCAGGCCCACGAAACCGCCGAAGAGCGCCACTTCTACATCCCGCTGATGGAGTTCGACAACGGTGTTGACCTCAGTCGCCACGCCATCTCCGAGCACCATGAAATGGACGAGATGATGGAAGAGCTGGACGAGACCGAGATGTCCAGCCCGGCGTGGCTGGCAACGGCGAAGAAGCTCTCCGACAAAGTCCATCACCATCTCAAGGAAGAAGAGCAGAAGTTCTTCCAGATGGCCGGCAAATTGCTCGATGACAAGCAAAAGGAACAACTCGCTGGCCAGTACGAAAAGGAGTACCAGGCGCAACTGCCATGAGTACTGAATGCCAGTTTTTGCAGTGTCGGCGTGTAGGCCTTTGGCCATGCGTTGGGTGGGTCTTGTCGTAATAGGCTGTATATTCATCCAGTGTTTTCGGCGTTTTTGACTTGAGACGCCGATTGACTGCGACAAAACCGCCGATGGACAAAAAAACCACCTCCGTTAGCTTGAAGGCCTCTCCTCGGACAGGAGAGTTCTTAAATCAACGGAGTGAAAAACATGAATCAACCACAAGCTCAAACCCAACTGCGACACGGTCGCGTCACCTCTCCAGCCAGCCGCGGTGCGGTAGCCATCGAGCAAGGATTGCTCGGTGCCTGGCAGGTCAACGAAATGGAAGGCGGCAAGAACTTCCCGGCGCTGACGGCAGGACCTTTTCCTGCTCCCTATGGCAGCGACAGTGACAGTGTCACGCCGCCCGCCGACGGTTACATCCTCAGCGGTGGCAAGACCGATGCCCGTGACTGCGTGAACTTCACCGACGAGGAAATGAGCAAAAAGCTCAATCGTCCGTTCAGCTGGCCACTGCTCAGTGTGACCCCGGGCCAGACGCTGGAAGTGAAGTGGGAATACACCGCGCCACACACCACCCGTGGTTATCGCTGGCTGATCACCAAGGATGGCTGGGATCCGAAACAGCGTATTTCCCGTGCACAACTCGAAGCGCAGCCTTTCGCCGAAGACTTCTACACTCAAGTGCCGTATTACAGCTATCCGGGGGAATTGAAGGCCAAGGTCAATCATTCGGTGAAATTGCCGGCCACCAAAAAGGGCCGTCACGTTATCGTGCTGATGTGGATCGTCGCCAACACCGGCAACGCGTTCTATCAGGCGTTCGACGTCGACTTCAAATAACGGCGTTACGCTCAACCCACAGGTTCTGAAGGATTAGAACATGTCAAATATCGACTTCACGCTAGTGCAAAACCAGGCGGCCGACGCGGCCGCGCTGATGCCGAGCATCGCCGGCAAAAAAATACTCATGGGCTTCTGGCACAACTGGCCGGCGGGTCCAAGTGACGGCTATCGTCAGGGCCGCTTCGCCGAAATCGCTCTGGAAGCGGTGCCCAAGGAGTACAACGTGGTCGCGGTGGCGTTCATGAAGGGCAGCGGGATTCCAACCTTCAAGCCGTACAACGTCTCCGATGCCGAGTTCCGGCGTCAGGTCGGCGTGCTCAACAGCCAGGGGCGGGCGGTGCTCTTGTCCCTGGGTGGCGCCGATGCGCACATCGAGTTGCGGGCCGGACAGGAACAACCACTGGCCAATGAGATTATCCGTCTGGTGGAAACCTACGGCTTCGATGGGCTGGACATCGATCTTGAACAGAGCGCGATTGATTTCGCCGCCAACAAGACCGTGCTGCCGGCCGCGCTGAAACTGGTCAAGGATCACTACGCAGGCCAGGGCAAGCACTTCATCATCAGCATGGCCCCGGAGTTTCCGTACCTGACCACCAACGGCAAATACGTCGGATACCTGCAGGCACTGGAAGGCTATTACGACTTCATCGCGCCGCAGTTCTACAACCAGGGCGGCGACGGGGTCTGGGTACCGGAAGCCAATAATGGCAATGGTGCGTGGATCGCGCAGAACAATGATGCGCTGAAAGAGGACTTCCTCTATTACCTGACCGAAAGTCTGGTGACCGGCACCCGGGGCTTCACCAAAATCCCGGCGGACAAATTCGTCATCGGCCTGCCGGCCAACGTCGATGCGGCGGCCACCGGTTACGTGATCGACAGCACCGCCGTCGGCAATGCGCTCAAACGTCTGGCGATCAAAGGGCTGCCGATCAAGGGCCTGATGACCTGGTCGGTAAACTGGGACAACGGCGTCAGCAAGGATCGCGTGCCGTATGGCTGGGAATTCAGTCGGCGTTATGGACCGCTGATTCACGGAGCGAAAACAGCGGCACAGGAAACGGATGACACGTTGTCGCGCGTCGCCCGTTAGCAGCAATTAAAGAGCCCGGTAGCGCTGCCGGGCTTTTTTGCGTGGGCCAGGCAAACAATGCCCGGATGTGAGTCATAGCGGAGCGGGTTGTTTATCCGATCGGGACGCGCTCGATACATTGAGTGAATGACTTGACGAGATCCAGCAAGCAGGCAGCCGCCTGATTGATCTGCGTATCGGTAAGCGCCGCGTAACCAATCAGCACGCCGGGTTTGACCGCGTGACTGCTGGTGAATGCGGATACCGGTTGCAGGCAAAGATTGAAGAGGGCAGCCCGTGCGCAGAATTCTCTTTCATCAATGTCTGCGGGTAACCAGAGCACAAAATGTAATCCGGATTGCTCGCCGGAAATCTGCAGATCAGGGTTTTCTCGCAGCTGTGAGATCAGCAAATCGCGTCGATGTTGATACGTCTGTCGCGAGATGCGCAAATGCCGTACATATTTTCCGGTGCAGAGAAACTGGTTGAGTGCGAGCTGACCCAGTATGCCGGGCGTCTGGCCGGTGTCTTCGATGAGGTTGATGACTTTCTTCTGTAAATGTTTGGGAATGACCATGAAGCCCAGACGAAAGTTGCTGAACAGGGTTTTATTGAAGCTGCCGCAGAAAATCACCCGGTCGTTTGTATCTATTGATTTGATGGCGGGCAGGGGAGCACTGCCATAGTTGTACTCGCTGTCGTAGTCGTCCTCGATGATGATCGCATTGGCTGCGGTCGCCGAGGCCAGCAGGGCCTTGCGGCGTGCCATGCTCATGCAGACACCCAAAGGAGCCTGGTGAGAGGGCGTGACATAAATGGCCTGAACCGGACTGGCGGGTGACAGCGCTTCAACGATCAGACCTGCATCGTCCACTGGAATATCGATGATTGTGTTGCCGGAACAATTGAATATCCGCCGGGCCCAGTAATAGCCGGGATCTTCCATGGCAACGACGGCCTCTTTTCCCAATACCCGGCTGATAAGGTCGAGACAGTGCCTGATGCCGTGGGTAATCACGATGTCCTGAGGTGAGCAGTCAATTCCCCGGTAGATCTGGATATGGTCGCAAATGGACTTGCGCAAGTTCTCGTCACCGCCGAGTGACGAGGCCGATACTGCGGTGGCGAGGTCTTTGGCGGAAGGTGTGCATAACGACTTTACATCTTTTTCTTCGAGCAATCCCGGATCGGCCAGTCTGGCAATAAACGGTACATACGGCTGTAAATAAGTAATGGGAGCAGGTGAATCGGATGACCGGTGAGTATCAAGTTCGACTTGCAGTTCCTTAGTTCTGGCGGCGGCGATCAGATTATCCGGCAATGTTGCGCAGACTATCGAGCCGGCACCTCGCTTGCGAATGATGAAACCTTCTTCGCGCAATTGATCGAAAACAGTTTCCAGGGTCCCTCGGGAAACTCCCCATCTTTGCGCAAGCGTACGCGTGGAGGGCAGCGCTTCGCCGGATTGGAGCCGACCGGAACTGATCAGGTGTTCAAGGAAACGGCACAGAAGCTGATGTTTGGTGGACAGCGAATGTTCGGTCAATTCGAACGGCAAGACTAGGTCGAGGCCAACTGGCCGCTTACCTCTGGTCATAGTGGTACACACCAAAATCCATTTAATGGATCTTCATCTTAGCGCGGCATACAAATACGCTCAACGCCGCTCAAGCTAACGCGTTGAGGGGTGGCGCGCGAGTCATTGGGGTCAAGAGAAACTGGATTGGTATAGGGATATCGTCGGCAATGACTGCTTTTGAAAAACTGTCAACACTCAATAAGACTAATCATCGCGAGCCGCAACTAAAGATTGCGATAGTCGGAGGGGGTGCAACAGCGATTAGTGTAATTGATGCGTTGCAGCGCGACGTTAAGCTGAAAAATATGGATGTTGCAATTACTCTCTATGAGCCTGACAAGAAAATAGGTCCAGGTCGCGCTTATCAAAACGATGGTGATTATGGATTGATTAATCGCCAGGCCCGATTCATGTCCGTGAAAAGTGACGATCCCCGGCACTTTGTAGGATGGGTCACTCATAAATATGGAAGTGCACTGGCGCAACTTGATTTCTTGCCCCGTCACTATTTTGGTGAGTACCTGTCCGATTGTTTTGCCGAGCAAGTGGCGCTGGCGCGCGACCTCAAGCGGCCGATTCGGGTGATCGGGCAAAAGGTCACCAGCCTGACAATGCACGATGACAAAGCGGTCGTCGGTGTCGAAAACGGGCCGCAACAAGTGTTCGACCGGGTGATTCTGTGCATCGGTACCGCAGAGCCGGCGGATATCTTCTCGTTGGCCTGCTCCCAAAACTACATCGGCAATCCGTATCCGATGTGGACCAAGTTTTCCGCGATTGGCGGCGACGATCAGGTGGCGATCATTGGTTCCAGCCTCTCCGCTGTCGATGCAGTCCTGGCCCTGAATGCCCAGGGACACCGCGGCAAGATCGTCATGCTGTCGCGCAATGCGCTGCTGCCAGCGGTGCGCATGCCGCATCACGACTTCACTTACAAGGTCATCACCCGCGAACGCATCGAAGAGCTGCGTGATGAAGCGGGGATGATCTCCTGGTCGAAATGGCTTGGCCTGATCACCTTCGAACTGACAGCCCAAGGCGTGGATCTGGAGAAGCTCAAGGCTGAACTGGCGCCAGGTCAACTGCCGTTCGAGCGGCTGGAGCGCCATCTTCAAGCATCGGCCCGTGGCGAAAAGTGGCTGTCCATCCTGATTGATATTGCCAACGACTACGTCGAGCTGGCCTGGGACAGCCTGAGTGCGGGCGATCGCAGTTATTACATGGCCAACTATCACTCGATTTTCATGAGCCTGTGCAACCCGATGCCTCCGGCAACGGCCAACAAGTTGCGCAACATGCTCGAATCCGGACACCTCGTGATTCGTCCTGGCCTGAAGGGCGTGGAACTGAGTCCCGGTGGCGGTTTCGTCCTGAATTACCAGGCAGGCGCCTGTCATGCCGACTGGGTCATCAACGCCACGCGATCTGAAACCGGTGGTGTCGGGCAGACCGGTACCGAGCTGGTGTCTTCGATGGTCAACAATGGCGTCGCTCAGCACCATCCGTTTGGTGGCCTGCACGTGTCATTCGGTTCGCACAAGGTCATCGACCGCAGTGGCAAGGCCAGCGACGCTATTTATGCCTTGGGCCAACTGGCTGCCGGTAACCATTACTACACCAGTTCACTGGCCATGATCACACGTCAGATCGATCGGGTTCTGCCGCATTTGCTGACGACTGATCAATACCTCAAGGAGCTTTCTGCGTGAAATCCAGCCGCCCCGGAATCCTGTTACCTGCAGCGTTGTTGTCGGCCGTAATCGTGCCGCAGCTCGGACTCGGTCTGATGACGCCCACCGTTGCAAAACTGGCGGAGGAGTTTCGAGTCCCCCATGAGGCGATTCAGGAAACGTTTGTTGTTTACATGATCGGGTATGCGTTGTCCGTGGTATTGGCGGGGATTCTTGCCGATCGTATCGGAGCCCGTCGCGTACAGATTTCGGGGTTGCTGATTTGTGCTGCCGGGTGCCTGCTTGCAGCGTTCTCGGACTCCTTTTACCTGTTTGCGGTTGCGCGTTTCATGCAGGCCCTCGGAGGTTGTGTAGGGACCGTAACCACCAGGCTGATCGTGAAATCCGATTATCCGGAAAGCAAACGCCTGCGAATTCTCACCACCCTTGCCTCGGCGATAGCGCTCACGCCGTGTATCGCACCGTTGCTCGGCGGCATGTTGTTACCTTCGCTGGGATGGCGCTGGATGATGGGCGGCGTGGGGATGTTCAATCTCGCGGCATTGGTGCTTTTCTGGCAGGTCGACACCTCCCCGGGGGCATCGGATTCGACGGGGCGCAGCATCATTGCCGTTTATGCCGCCAACTTCAGAAATGCGGATTATCTGGCTTATGCCGCCGGCATCAGTCTGGTGTGGATGAGTTACTTCGTGTTCCTGTCCTGTTCGACTTATGCGTTGCAGACGGAACTGGGCATGTCCAGCCTGGGTTACGGCGCGGTGATCTCCCTGTGCGCCGTCGGTTATGTGATTGGCAGTACGTTGGCGCGAGCATTGAGCGCCAGGTGGGCGTTGAACGAGATCCTGCTGCTTGGAAGCAGGGTAGGCATGGCCGGGTGCATGTTGCTGGGCATTCTGCTGTCGGTGTTTGGCAGTGTGCTGCCGGCGCTGCTGATTCCGATGGTGTTCATTCTGTTGTCGGTCGGGATGGTGATTCCCGCGACTCAGGCCGGGCTATTGAAGAGTGTCAGTCGCGATATCGGTATTTCCTCCGGGCAGTTTTTCTTTTTCCAGATGGCGGCGGGGGCCGGTTACGGTTTGCTGGTCAGTTCCTTTTCCGAACTGGGCGTTCGTGGCCTGGCACTGTTTATCGCCATTCCGATGGTCGTGTTGTTCGTTTTCCTGAATATGTCGCGGGCACTGTCGAAGTCCCCGGAAGAACAGTTGAAGGCAGTCTCTCGGACCTGAGTTTGCTGTTGCTGCGACCCTGATAAAAAAAACAAGGATGTGTAGTCGTGCAGTATCTGAAATCGCTGAAGTTGAACAGTGTGTGTTATGACATTCGTGGCCCGGCACTGGAGCAGGCCAGAAAGATGGAGGAGGACGGCCAGCGCATTCTCAAGTTGAATATCGGCAATCCCGCGCCCTTCGGTTTCGAGGCGCCCGACGAGATACTCCAGGATGTGATCCGTAATTTGCCGACGGCGCAAGGTTACAGTGACTCCAAAGGCTTATTCAGCGCCCGCAAGGCCGTCATGCAGTACTGTCAGCAGAAGCAGATCGAGGGCGTCGGCGTCGACGATATCTACCTGGGCAATGGCGTCTCCGAGCTCATTGTGATGTCACTGCAGGCGCTGCTGAACAACCGCGACGAAGTGCTGGTGCCTGCTCCAGATTATCCGTTGTGGACCGCCGCGGTGAGTCTTGCCGGGGGCAATGCGGTGCACTACATGTGCGACGAGCATCAGGACTGGTGGCCGGACCTCGATGACATACGGGCCAAAATCACCCCCAACACCCGAGCGCTGGTGATCATCAACCCCAACAATCCCACCGGTGCGGTGTATCCGCGAGACGTGCTGCTGGGAATGCTGGAGATCGCGCGCCAGCACAATCTGGTGGTGTTCTCCGACGAGATCTACGACAAGATTCTCTACGACGAGGCGGTGCACATCAGCACCGCCTCGCTGGCGCCGGACCTGCTGTGCCTGACCTTCAACGGGTTGTCCAAGTCGTACCGGGTGGCCGGGTTTCGTTCCGGCTGGCTGGTGATTTCCGGGCCGAAGCAGCATGCCGCCGGCTACATCGAAGGCATCGACATGCTGGCGAACATGCGCCTGTGCGCCAACGTTCCGGCCCAGCATGCGATCCAGACCGCGCTGGGGGGTTACCAGAGTATCAATGACCTGGTCTTGCCTCAGGGGCGTCTGCTCGAGCAGCGTAACCGGGTGCATGAACTGCTCAACGCTATTCCTGGCGTCAGTTGCGTCAAGCCGATGGGCGCGCTGTACGCATTTCCAAGGATCGATCCGAAAATTTGCCCGATCAAGGATGACGAAAAGTTTGTCCTCGAACTGCTGATGTCGGAAAGGCTGCTGGTGGTTCAGGGAACCGCGTTCAACTGGCCCGCACCCGACCATTTTCGCGTGGTCACGTTGCCGGCATTGCCGGACATCGAAGACGCCATGGCGCGGATTCATCGATTCATCAGCAGCAGGTCAGTCAACAACCTGAGCGTTCGTCGAGTGGCGAATAACGCCCGGGACCTGTGGCCGGTCTTCTGATTCCAGACGCAGATCAAGTAAGCAAGTTGTCATGCCTGACGTAAGTTCGTGGCAGGTGTGACAGCGCAAAGTGCCAGACGGCTGGATGCCACACTCGGCCATCTCTCTAAGTTGTGCAGCATAAAGGAATGAGTATGCGGAACTTTGATGCGCAGGTTTCTTATCGGGTCATGCTTTCTCAGAATGAGATTAATCATCGTGGGTCCGATTGGGAGAAAGAGGCCTTGAATGAACTGGAAGAGCGACTTGGAGCAGGGTCCGACTTTCCCTGCATTTTTTCCAAGAATGCATTCAAGAAGTCTTCGATCAAGTTTGTATTTGTCGACACTTTGGATGCTCAAGGACTGGCGAAGCTGGCTGAAGGCTTGAAAGAGTATGTGACGCTTTCCAGAACATGGAGTGGTTCAATCGAGGACGCTTATCCGCTCATCGTGTTCTTTTCAACCGATGCGATATCGGCGAGTACCGCGCAGGATTATCAGGCCGCCGGGTGGGGCGTGCTGCAGAGCCTGCACTGGCTGGATGAGAGCCCGTGGCCGGACAGCGTCGATGTCGACCCGGAGTCCCCGTTCTGGTCGATGTGCTTCGCGGGAATGCAACTGTTTGTGAATATGAGTTCTCCCGCACACAAACTTCGCAAGAGCAGAAACCTCGGGTCGAGATTTGCGCTGGTGATTAATCCGCGTGAACGCTTCGATGTATTTGCCGGCGATACCGTGGGCGGACGTAATGTTCGCGCCAATATTCGCAAACGCATCCTTAAATATGATTCGGTGCCCCACGCCTTGCAATTGGGCGGCTTCGGCTCTGACGCCAAAGAGTGGTGGCAATACGGTTTGATTGAAGAAAATGCAGAGCGCACGGATGTTTGCCCGTTCAAACATTCCAGCCATGAAAATAAAGAGGAAGCCTGATGTTCAAGTTGATTGTATCCAACGGCAGAGTGGCAGACCGCACGGCATTTACCCGTATCGGTGCGTTGAAGGCCGCGTCGGCACTTGAAGCAAAGTACGGTGTAGCGCCGCTGTATATCGGTGACGGCAGCTGCGAGCCGGCGGCCGATGACTGGACAGTCAGTCTGCCGGCAGGACGTGAGCAGATCGATTCGCTGCATCGCGCCGTGGCCTGTGCGGTAGAGGAGCAGCAACTCACAGTGGTCATCAACGGCACCTGCCCGGCCAGCCTGGGCAGCGTACCTGCGGTTGCCAGACATTACCCGGACCTTTGTCTGGTGTGGGTCGATGCCCATGGTGACTTCAATATTCCGACGACCACTGACACGGGCTACCTGGGCGGGATGGTGGTGTCGGCATTATGTGGCCTCTGGGACAGCGGCTGTGGCGCCGGCGTGCGTGCAGAGAACGTCATTCTGGTCGGCGCGCGTGACATCGACGGGCAAGAGCAGCGTCTGCTTAGCGCCAATAATGTGCGCACGCTTTCCCCGCAGCAGGCAACCGCCGAAGCGGTGCGTAGCGCGATCGGCCAATCGAAGGTCTGGGTGCACATCGATTGGGACTCTCTTGAGCCTGGCTATGTGCCCGCCGACTACGCAGTGCCTGACGGTCTGCTGCCGCAACAGCTCGCGGCGATCCTGGGAGCAATTCCGCTGGAGCAGATCGTCGGCCTGGAAATCGCCGAGTTCAACGCCTCCTGCGATGCGGCGACGGCACAGCGTGCGACCCAGTGCATCATCGATATCGTTGACCCGCTCCTGTCCAAAGCGTGTCTTGAGGCGAGTGTGTGCCATGCATAAACCGCCTGCTGCTGCCCGGCTGCGTTTCAGCAAGATGCACGGTGCGGGCAATGACATGATCATTCTCGATCTGCGTGATGCGCAGGATCCGTCGCGCGAATTGTGCAAGTACCTGGCTAACCGCCATAAAGGTATCGGCGCCGATATGGTTCTGGGCGTCAAGGCTGCGCGCAATCCATCGTCCGTGGCCTCGTTCGATATCTGGACGGCGCAGGGCGAGTCCTCCCGCCAATGCGGCAACGGTGCGCGGTGTGTCGCCGCATGGCTGGTTCGGGCAGGTTTGACGGAGGCGTCCGAGTTCACCCTCGACAGTCCCTCCGGTACCCACCGGGTCCGGGTCATGGAGGACGGCAACTATCAGATCAGCATGGGCGCACCGAATTTCTCGCCCGCCGCCATCCCGGTGTTCGGCTTCGACCAGGCGCAGTCGGCTTATCAATTCGAACTCGCCGGGCAACACCTGGCGTGTTCGGCGGTATCGATGGGCAACCCGCATGCGGTGATCGAAGCCGAACGTGATCAGTATGAGATTCCAGCTGTCGGCAGCGCCCTGCAAAACTCCGGGTATTTCTCCCCTGACGTCAACGTCGGGTTTGTACAGCTGCAATCGCGCAACAGGATAAAACTCAAGGTCTACGAATTCGGCGCAGGCGAGACGCTGGCCTGCGGCAGCGGTGCCTGCGCGGCGGTCGCGGTGCTGGCGCGGGCCGGGCGGGTCGACCGCTCGGTCGATGTCGAACTGCCCGGCGGAACCCTTGAAGTGACATGGGAGAGTGACTTGTCCGCGATGTACCTCTCCGGCCCTGCTGAATTCGTATTTGATGGAGAACTCGCTCATGCCGTTGTATGAAAGCATTCTGGACACGATCGGCCGTACGCCAATCGTCAAGCTGCAAAGGCTCGCCCCGGAACACGTCAGCATTTATGTGAAGGTCGAGTCGTTCAACCCAGGTGGTTCGGTCAAGGACCGGCTGGCGCTGGCTGTGGTACTCGACGCCGAAGCCAGAGGCCTGTTGAAGCCTGGCGATACGATCGCCGAATGCACCTCCGGCAACGTCGGCATTGCGTTGGCGATGGTTGCCGCGGCGCGCGGCTATAACTTCGTGGCGATCATGTCCGACAGTTACTCGATCGAACGGCGCAAGCTGATTCGCGCCTATGGCGGCAAGGTTCTGCTGTTTCCTGCTCACCTGGGCAGCAGCGGCGGCAACCAGATTGCCGATGAACTGGCGCAGAAGTTTGGCTGGTTCAGATCGCGACAATTCGATAACCCGGCCAACCCTTCCTATCACCGCGAAACCACCGCCACCGAAATCCTCGGTGATTTCGCCGGTAAACGCCTGGACTACTTTGTCACCGGTTTCGGCACCAGCGGCACACTGACCGGCGTTGGCCAGATGCTGCGAGTCGCGCGACCCGCCGTGCAGATCGTTGCCGCAGAACCGGAAAATGCTGCGTTGCTGTCGGGCGGCACCTGGGGCGTGCACCAGATTCAGGGACTCGCGCCCAACTTCACGCCGACCATCATGGACAAGACCGTCATCGATAAAGTCCTGACCGTGAACGAGTACGAGGCGCGCGACACTTCGCAGCGCCTGGCCAGGGAGGAGGGGATCTTCGTCGGCATTTCTTCGGGCGCCTCGGTCGCCGCAGCGTTGAAGGTTGCCGAGACCGCAGCGGCCGGTTCGGTGCTGCTGGCCATGTTGCCGGATACCGGTGAACGTTATCTCTCGACGTTCCTGATGGACGGCATCGCCGAAGGTTCCGACGATGACTGGTTGCAGTCGCTCGAGCCGTAACAGGCAACCGGTTACTTGGCGAAGCAGGCGCTCTAAGGGATTAGCATCATGGTGGAAACTCTTCCGGCAGCAGATTACATCGAGTTCGCGCGCCCGTTTCCAATGCATCGTGGAGGTGTACTGGAAGATTTCAGGCTGACGTATGAGACGTTCGGGCAACTGAATGATCGTCGCGACAACATCGTCCTGGTGCTGCCCGGCATGTCCGCCAACAGCCACGTCTGCAGTGTCGCCCGCGATCCTGAGGCGGGCTGGTGGGAGGACTTTGCCGGTTCAGGCAAGCCGATCGATACAGACCGCTGGTATGTGATCTGTTTCAACTATCTGGGGGGGTGCAAGGGCTCGACGGGGCCGCTGTCCACCGAGCGGGCGAGTGGCAGGCCTTACCAGTCGCGCTTTCCCGAGCTGAGCATCGAAGACATCGTCGACACGATCGTCATGGCCGTGAAAGCGCTGGGCATGGCGCAAGTGACCTGCCTGATCGGCGCTTCGATGGGTGGCATGTGTGCGCTGGCCCTGTTGACCCGGTATCCGGGGTTTGTCCGGCATCACATCAACCTGTGCGGCGCGGCCAGTTCGCTTCCCGTGTCCACGGCCTTGCGTTCATTGCAGCGGGAAGCCATTCGCAGTGATCCGCTGTGGGCCGGTGGCGAGTATTCGCCGGATGCGCGCCCGATTCACGGCATGACGCTGGCCCGCAAGATCGGCCTGTTGAGTTATCGCTCCGGCGCGCAATTGAATCGCCGTTTCAGCCGCAGCGATCAGGCGGCCGGTAAATCCGCCGGCATGACCCACGACTTTGAAGTCGAGGATTATCTGCAGGCCAATGCCTGGCGATTCGCACGGGATTTCGACCCTAACAGTTATCTGCAGTTAAGCCGTGCGATTGATCTTTATGCCTGTCTGACGCCGCCGCAGGGCGGTTTTCAGACTGTCGGGCTGGAGCAGGTTCTGGTGGTCGGCGTCGAGAGCGACACGCTGTTTCCTGTTGCGCAACAGCAGCACATCGCTCAAGGGCTCGAGCAGGATGGTGCCGAGGTGACCTTTGTCCGGCTCGATTGCCCGGACGGCCACGACGCCTTTCTGACCGATCTGCGGGCGTTCGGGCCGCTGCTGGAACATTTCATGAATCGTATTGGTTCCGTCCTTCCTGCGGGCAGGGCGGAGCGTTGTCTGGAGTTGCACGATGAACGATTTTGACAAGGTTGCATTGGTGACCGGTGCCAACCGTGGCATCGGTTTCGAGGTGGCGCGACAACTGGCCGCCGAGGGCGTGACGGTGGTGCTCAGTGGCAGGAATTATCAGGCTGTCGCTCAGGCGGCCGACGAGTTGGTCGGCATGGGCCTGAAGGCGTTCCCGTGCCTGCTGGATGTCACGGATGAAGACAGCATCGCCTCGGCGGTCAAATTGCTGGAGGCGAAGTTCGGTCGACTGGATATTCTGATCAATAATGCTGCGATCCGTATCGAATCCTACGGGTTGAACCCTTCGCAACAACCACTTCAACAGTGGCGCCAGACGTTTGAAACCAACCTGTTCGGCATGGTCGCGGTGACCCAGCATTGTCTGCCGCTGATTCGCCAGTCTGCGGCTGGGCGCATCGTCAACGTATCCAGTCTGCTGGCATCGCTCACCACCCATACGGACGTCGATTCCTACGCCTATTCACCGATGTTCAAATCCTTGCCGGGCTACAGCGCCAGTAAAAGCGGGGTGAATTCGTGGACGGTTCATCTGGCTTACGAGCTTCGCGACACGCCCGTCAAGGTCAATGCCGTGCACCCCGGTTACACCAAAACCGGCATGAATGACGGCGCCGGTGATCTCGATGTGCAGGAAGGCGCGCGGACCAGTGTCGCGCTGGCATTGATTGGTGCCGATGGCCCCACGGGCACTTACCGCCATCAGGACCGCGTGATTCCCTGGTGAGTCGTTGCTGTTTTTCTGCTTCCAACTGCTCAGTAGAAAGGATTCTTCATGATTAAGCTTGCACTCGTCACCGATAAGCCGAACCTGCACATTGACTACGACATGCCGCCATTGCTTGAAGCCTGCAAGCAACTGTCGATCAACGCCGATGTGTGTTTCTGGGACGATCCGTCAATCGATTGGGCGGCGTATACCGCCGTATTGATCCGTTCACCGTGGGACTGCATTGAAAACCTCGACGAATTCTTTGCCTGGTGCGACAAGGTGCATGCACTGACCTGCCTGTTGAACGTGCCGTCCGTGGCCCGATGGGGCTTGAACAAGTTGTACCTGAAGGACATTGCTGCGCGCGGTGTGCCGATTATTCCCAGTGTATTCCTGGCGCCCGACGACGCTCCCGAGGGTTATCTGGCTGACTTCCTCGACGCGAACACCGACAGCCACGAATTTGTCGTCAAACCGACGATCGGCTCGTATTCGCGCGGAGTGAAACGGTTTGTCCGTGGCGGTTCCGAGGCCGCGCTGGCACACATTCGCGCGCTGCAAAAGCGCGGTTCGCACGTGATCATTCAGCCGTACATCACCACCATCGACACTTACGGCGAGACGGACCTGACCTTCTTCGATAACACCTTCAGCCATTCCATCCGCAAGGGCGCCATGCTCATGGCGGACGGTACGGTGAACGTGCCAACCCCCGAATTTCGCCAGCCGCGCGAGGCGGATGCCGAGGAGCAGGCGGTGGCGCTATCGGCGCTGGTGGCTTCTGCCGAGGTGCTCGGGCTTGAGCTGCCGTTGCTCTACGGCCGGGTCGATGTGATCCGCGACTATGACGGTCGGCCGATGATCATGGAAATGGAGATCTGCGAGCCTTCGCTTAACCTGCCGTTTCGCGCCGACAGTGCGCTGAACCTGATCAAGGGCGTGCTCAAGCGCATCGACCGGCACCTGGTCGATCTCTGACAACCTCCGCGAACGCCAGTAAACAAGCCCGACAGCATTGCCGGGCTTTTTTTGTGCGCGCGATTATTCGACTATGGGCGTTTTCCGATGGCACAAGGAACAGGCGTCATGACCAAGACAGCCGAGCGGGTCAACATTGTCGATACTCAGGTGTTGTCCCACGATTGGTATCTGTTGCAGAAAATCACCTTCGACTATCTACGCAACAACGGTGACTGGCAGCGGCAGACTCGCGAAGTCTACGACCGTGGCAATGGCGCGGCGATTCTGTTGTTCAACCGCGAAAAGCGCACGGTGGTGCTGACCCGCCAATTTCGCTTGCCGGTGTTCGTCAACGGCCACGACGGCTTGTTGATCGAAGTGGCGGCGGGGCTGCTGGAAGGTGCGGCGCCGGAACAGCGGATCCGCGACGAGGCCGAAGAGGAAACCGGTTACCGCGTGCATGAGGTGAAGAAGGTCTTCGAGGCCTACATGAGCCCCGGCTCGGTGACCGAGAAGCTGCACTTTTTTATCGCCGAATACGACGCGAAGTCGAAGGTCAGCGAGGGCGGCGGCCTGGAAGAAGAAACCGAAGAGCTGGAAGTGCTCGAATGGGGCTTCGATGAAGCACTGGCTGCATTTCACCGTGGCGAGATCTGCGATGCCAAGACCATCATGCTGTTGCAGTATGCGGCGATGAATAACCTTTTCGACAGCTGATTCAACGCCAATCCATTGTGGCGAGGGAGCTTGCTCCCGCTGGGCTGCGCAGCGGCCCCAGGTTTTTGCCCGTGCTGCGCACTGGAGCGGGAGCAAGCGCCCTCGCCACCCAATGGCATTTACGGGGTTAAAACAGGTCCCCTGTTCTACCGACATCAGACCAGTCCCCGCCCTCCAGCACCAGCAACCGCTCTTTTGCCTCAAGCCCACCCGCAAACCCGGTCAACTTCCCCGACGCGCCGATCACCCGATGACACGGCGCCACAATCGAAATAGGGTTGCGCCCGTTCGCCGCGCCCACCGCACGCACCGCCGTCGGGTTGCCGATCTGCTCGGCGATCTGGCTGTAGGTGCGGGTTTCGCCAAAGGGGATGGTCAGCAGCGCCGCCCAGACCTTCTTCTGAAAATCGGTGCCGACAAAATCCAGTTCCAGGTCGAAGCGATCACGCTTGCCGGCAAAATATTCCTCAAGCTGCTGCGCGGTTCGCTGCAGCAGCGGATTGTCCGGCGCTTCCGTCATCGGCCCGAGGCGCACCCGGCCCGGTTTGTCGTTTTCCCAGAGAATGGCCGCCAGTCGTGCGCCGTTCGCAACCAGCTTCAATTCGCCGACCGGTGAGGGCAGGGTGATGAACGTGTACGACATGGGCAGAACTCCGGATCGGTACGTCGAGAGCGCCCAGCATACTGCCTGAGCGGGGAGGCGCAAATCGCAATAGCGACCATACTGCTTGGTGCTTTTGCTGTGTTCCCCTCTGTTCTGCACAGAACCCGAAAACAAAAAAGAGATCGACTCATGAAGTACGAACCTTTGGCCAAAACGCTGATTGCGACGTCACTGGCACTGAGCTGCCTCATGGCCCACGCCGCTTCCGTAGCACCGGTTGCCGCTGAAAACGGCATGGTGGTCACCGCTCAACACCTGGCCTCGCATGTCGGTGTCGATGTGTTGAAAAACGGCGGTAACGCGGTGGATGCGGCGGTCGCTGTGGGCTATGCGCTGGCGGTGGTGTATCCCGCCGCAGGCAACCTCGGCGGTGGCGGTTTCATGACCATTCAACTGGCGGACGGGCGCAAGACGTTCCTCGACTTCCGTGAAAAAGCTCCGCTGGCGGCGACTGCCAACATGTACCTGGACAAGGACGGCAACGTCGTCCCGGATCTGAGCACCCGTGGTCACCTCGCCGTGGCGGTGCCGGGCACCGTGTCGGGCATGGAGCTGGCGCTGAGCAAGTACGGCACCAAACCGCGCAAGGACATGATCGCCCCGGCGATCAAACTGGCGGAAGACGGCTTCGAGCTGGAGCAGGGCGACGTCGATCTGTTGGACTACGCCACCGATGTGTTCAAGAAGGACATGCGTGATTCCGGCTCGATCTTCCTGCACAACGGCGAGCCGATGCAGGTCGGGCAGAAGCTGGTGCAGAAGGATCTGGCGAAAACCCTGCGCACCATTTCCGAAAAAGGCGCTGACGGTTTCTATAAAGGCTGGGTGGCCGACGCCATCGTCACGTCCAGTCAGGCCAACAAGGGCATCATCACCCAGGCCGACCTCGACAAATACAAGACCCGCGAACTGGCCCCGGTGGAGTGCGATTACCGTGGCTACCATGTGGTTTCGGCGCCACCGCCAAGCTCCGGCGGGGTGGTGATCTGCGAGATCATGAACATCCTCGAAGGCTATCCGATGAAGGATCTGGGCTTCCATTCGGCCCAAGGCATGCACTACCAGATCGAGGCGATGCGCCACGCCTACGTGGACCGCAACAGCTATCTGGGCGACCCGGATTTTGTGAAGAATCCAATCGAGCATCTGCTGGACAAGAACTACGCCACCAAGCTGCGCAACGCGATCCAGCCGCAGAAGGCCGGGATCTCCGCCGAGCTGAAGCCCGGCGTCGCTCCGCATGAAGGCAACAACACCACGCACTATTCGATTGTCGACAAGTGGGGCAACGCAGTGTCGGTGACCTACACCCTCAACGACTGGTTCGGCGCCGGCGTGATGGCGAGCAAGACCGGGGTGATCCTCAACGACGAGATGGACGACTTCACCTCCAAGGTCGGCGTGCCGAACATGTACGGTCTGGTGCAGGGCGAGGCCAATGCCATCGCTCCGGGCAAAACCCCGCTGTCGTCGATGAGCCCGACCATCGTCACCAAGGACGGCAAAGTGGTGATGGTGGTTGGTACGCCGGGTGGCAGTCGGATCATCACCGCGACCTTGCTGACCATGCTCAACGTCATCGACTACGGCATGGGCCTGCAGGAAGCGGTCGACGCGCCGCGTTTCCACCAGCAATGGATGCCGGAAGAAACCAACCTCGAAGACTTCGCCGCCAGCCCGGATACGAAGAAGATCCTCGAGAGCTGGGGCCACAAGTTCGCCGGGCCGCAGGATGCCAACCACATCGCCGCGATCCTGGTCGGCGCGCCGTCGCTGGGCGGTAAACCGGTGGGCAAAAACCGTTTCTACGGGGCCAACGATCCACGGCGCAATACCGGGTTGTCATTGGGTTACTGAGAGGCGTAAAACAGGCGGCGGGGCTCAGCTCCGCCCCCTGTCTCAAGGATCGATCAAGGAAGGCCCATCATGTCCAGCGCATTGTTGATCATCGACGTCCAACAGGCTCTCTGTTCGGGCGAGTATCAGTGCTTCGACATCCACCGTGTGATCGACACCATTAACCAGCTCAGCACGCGTGCGCGTGAGGCGGGTGTGCCGGTAGTGCTGATTCAGCATGAGGAAAAGGACAGCCCGCTGGCCCATGGGGCCGAAGGCTGGCAACTCGCCGCCGGATTGCTGACGACCGCCGAAGACCTGCGCGTAGGTAAAACCACCCCGGATTCGTTCTATCAGACCGAGCTGGGCAAACTGCTGCCCAGCGAAGACTTCGAACGCCTGATCATTTGCGGCCTGCAGACCGACTACTGCGTCAACGCCACCGTGCGCCAGGCCCATCAGCGGGGTTACGACGTGGTGCTCGTGGCGGACGCCCATTCCACCCTCGACAACGGCACCATGAGCGCCGAAGACATCATCGCCGAACACAACAAGGACCTGGCGCACCTGACCGGCGCGACGGCCCGGGTCGACGTCAAACCCGCAGCCGAGATCACTTTCTAAAACCAGCGCATACCCCTGTGGGAGCGAGCTTGCTCGCGAAAGCGGTGGGCCTGTGCATGCGTTGGCTGACCCGACACCTTCGCGAGCAAGCCCACTCCCACAATGATTGGTGGTGTTCACAGATTCCCACGTCCAGCACAAATCCCCAGTGGGAGCGAGCTTGCTCGCGAAAGCGGTAGGTCTGTGACGCATGTGTTGGCTGACCCGACGCCTTCGCGAGCAAGCCCGCTCCCACAATGATTGATGGTGTTCACCAATTCCCATGTCCAGCATGAGTTCCCTGTGGCGAGCGAGCTTGCTCGCGCCGGCTGCGTAGCAGCCCTCACATTTCAAGTCGCAAACAGAACTCCACGAATCGCCCCAACCTGCGGGGCCACGACGCCCTCCAGCACCAGCCGCGTAATGGTCTCGGCTGCCGTCGCGTAATCCTCATCCTGCGGCACTGCGCGCCCGGTGATGCAGCCCATTTGCCAGCCAATATTGGTGTAGGTGCGGGTTGCCGACCAGATGAACAGCATCAGGTGTTCCGGGTCCACCGGGGCCAGCAGGCCGCGTTCGATCCAGCTGCGCAGGCAGTCGACGTTGCGTCGGGCTTCGGCGTGCAGCAGGTCGCGGCATTCGTCTGGCAACTGGCGCCCGCCGAGCAGCAGCTCGCCGCTGAATACCTTGGCAATCGCCGGGTGTTCACGGGCGATGCGGATGCGCGCGGCGATGTAGGCGCGCAGGCCGATCATGGGATCGTCGCTTTCGCGCAACGCCGCTGAGGCTTCCAGCAGCGGTTCGACAAACTCCAGCAGAACCTTGGAATAGAGGTTTTCCTTGGTCTGGAAGTAGTAATACAGGTTGGCTTTGGGCACACCGGCGCGGGCGGCGATGTCGCGGGTCTGGGTGGCGTCGAAGCCGTTGGCGGCGAACTCTTCGCTGGCGGCGGCGAGGATCAGTTGCTCGTTGCGTACGCGGATGGCGCTCATGGGAACACGGTGTGAATAGAAGGCATGGGCAGATACGGGCAAGTTCGGTTTCGCAATATACAAAACTATATAGCGGCGAAGCCAGCTAACTGTTCCACTTGCGACAGGGCTGAGCGGATATTTTTGTGTAAATTTCCCGATTCAGTCTTTCCTCAAGCGAGCGCTCTCTCTAGAATCCGCCCCGCCTCCGCAATGGAGGCTCATTGCTATCATTGGGCTCGGTTCACATAGGGAAGACAACATGCAATTCGGGAAAATCCTGGCGCTGGGCCTGGTGCTTGCGCTCGGTGGTTGTGCCAGTTTCACCAAAGACGAAGTGGCGCCGGTCAAACTGCCATCGATGGCCAGCTACGCCAACAAACCCAATGTTTATGTGGACTTCGACTTCTATCAGGGCGAGCCGAAAAGCGCTTCGGCCGTAGAAGTGCCGCAGGCGCGTGACCAGCTCAAGCCTGAGCTGCAAAAGATTCTGAGCGATTCGGGTCTGTTCGGCCGTGTCACTCTGGACGAGTTCCAGAAGCAACCGGGCGATTACAGCCTGCGTCTGAAAATGTACAACCATCCGCCGAATGCCGGTTCGATGGTACTGGGCTTCATTAGTGGTTTCAGCCTGGGGGTGATCCCGGCATACGGTACCGATCAGTACACCATGAGCCTCGAAGCCGTGGACGGCACAGGTCAGGCCCTGACCACCGCGAGCAACCATGATGCGGTCGGTACCTGGATCGGTATCTGGTTCATTCCGCTGATGGGCAACACCCCGAAGGCGGCGGTCAACGACACGTTCGCCCGTCAGGTCAACGCGCTGCTCAAGCAGATGATCGACAACAACAACCTGAAATACTCGGCACTCGAGCCCCTTACTCCACGGGCCTGAAGCAAAAAAAAAGAGCCGCAATCGCGGCTCTTTTTTTCGCCCTTACTTCAAGGCCTGGATGAACTGAGGATCGCTGTACAGTTCCTTCAGCAGATCGCGCAGCATCGGGTTATAGGCGTTGACCGCGTTCGGAATGGCAATGAAACCAAAGAAGCTGCTGCTCCACTGGCTGCTGACATGCTTGGTCGCGTCGTAAACCACGTTCTGCCCATTAAGCAGGGTGAAGCGTGCAGCGAGTTCGCCATCGCCCGTGCCCATGCCGGCCGACAGGTTGTTCTTCACCACCAGCACTTTCAACTGACGCTGAGCCTGCGGATCAAGCAGACCGGCCTTGCGCAGTTCTTCGGTGATCGCGTCCTGGATGTGCGCCGGGATGCTGCCGGATGGCGAGCGCACCGGATTGGCCCGCACAGTCAGCGAACCTTCGCCGGACTCGGCAGTTACCTGAGGATTGCTGATCGCCTGCAGGGGCGGGGTCTGCTTGAGCTTCTGGACGTTCTCGTAGCTCGGCTCATAGCGGGTCATGGTCATGCCACAACCTTGCAGCAGCACGGCCAGCATCGGGATCAACAACAGAGACTTGTTCACGGCGTTTCCTTGCGTGAGGAATAAGGGGGGGGGCGAATTATGGGCAGAGTGCCATCATTGAGCAACCGACTTCACCCGTGAAGCGCTCAGTGCTTCAACAGATTCTCGATCTGCGCCAGTTCCCAGGTACTGAGCAGATTCACCGGGTCGGTGCCGTAACGGCTGTTGAATTGCCATTCGCGGCCATCCGGGCAGCGGCACTGTTCACAGTGATGCAAGTGCCCACCCTCAAAATCAAGCAACAGGCGCCAGCCCTCGATATCGACCGCGATCAGTCCGGCATCACTGGGTGTCTTGGATCTGTTGAACATCAGCACACCCAGCGCAGCCTCGCGCAAGCGCTGGCAAACGTCGCGGGCGGTCAGTAATGCAGTCATTGTCGTACTCGATGGGGGCAGAAGCGCGTCAGGATAAATCGCGCGTCGACGGGTGTCAGCGATCACTGGCCCGATTCCGAACTATTCCGTAACATCCGCACCCCTCATTTTCGCGAACATCCGCGGCCACCCTCGTGGGCCGCTCAGTCAGGTAAGCCATGAAACCGAAACGTCTGCGCGCCGATGTCCTGGCCGGACTCACCACCTCATTTGCCCTGTTGCCCGAATGCATTGCGTTCGCGCTGGTGGCGCATCTCAATCCGCTGATGGGCCTGTACGGCGCCTTCATCATTTGTACGCTGACCGCGTTGTTCGGTGGCCGGCCGGGAATGGTCTCCGGGGCGGCGGGTTCGATGGCGGTGGTGATCGTCGCGCTGGTGGTGCAGCACGGCGTGCAGTACTTGCTGGCGACGGTGTTGCTCGGCGGTTTGATCATGATGGCGTTCGGCTTGTTGCGCCTGGGCAAACTGGTGCGCATGGTGCCGCATCCGGTGATGCTCGGTTTCGTCAACGGCCTGGCGATCATCATTGCACTGGCGCAACTGGAGCATTTCAAGAGCGGTGAACATTGGCTCAGCGGCACGCCGCTGTACCTGATGACCGGGCTGGTGCTGCTGACCATGGCCATCGTCTACATCCTGCCGCGCCTGACCCGCGCGGTGCCGCCAGCATTGGTGGCGATCCTCGGCGTGGGCCTGCTGGTCTACCTGTTCGGTCTGCCGACGCGCACCCTTGGCGACATGGCGCACATCGCCGGCGGTCTGCCGAGCTTCGCGCTGCCGGACATCCCGTGGACGCTGGAAACCCTGCGCATCATCGCCCCGTACGCGATTCTGATGGCGCTGGTCGGTCTGCTGGAAACCCTGCTGACCCTGAACCTTACCGACGAAATCACCGAAACCCGCGGCTACCCGGATCGCGAGTGCGTGGCGCTGGGCGCGGCGAACGTGGTCTCCGGCGCATTCGGTGGCATGGGCGGTTGCGCGATGATCGGCCAGACCGTGATCAACCTCAGCTCCGGCGGCCGCGGGCGTTTGTCCGGGGTGGTGGCGGGGGTGCTGATTCTGCTGTTCATCCTGTTTCTGTCGCCGCTGATCGAGCGTATTCCGCTGGCGGCACTGGTAGGGGTGATGTTCGTGGTCTCGCAGCAGACCTTCGCCTGGGCTTCGTTGCGGGTGTTGAACAAAGTACCGCTCAACGATGTACTGGTGATCATCGCCGTGACCACTATCACCGTGTTCACCGACCTGGCCACTGCCGTGCTCTGCGGGATCATCATCGCCGCGCTGAATTTCGCCTGGCAGCAGGCCCGCGAGTTGTACGCCGATGAGCATCTGGAAGCCGACGGCAGCAAACTCTACCGCCTGCACGGCACGCTGTTTTTCGCCTCGACCACGCCGTTCCTCAACCAGTTCGACCCGGCCAATGACCCAGTACGAGTGACCCTCGATTGCCGGCATTTGAGCTTCGTCGATTACTCGGCGATTGCCGCGTTGAAGACCCTGCGCGAGCGTTACGAAAAGGCGGGCAAGGAGCTGCAGGTGTTTCATCTGTCCGAGCGCTGCAAGAAGCTGTTGAAACGCGCCGGCGTCGAACACCACTGAGTGCAGTTGTGGGCGCGGTTTGCTCGCGAAGGCGATATGTCGATGAAACGGTATCGACTGCCATTACGCCTTCGCGAGCAAGCCCGCTCCCACAGCGGCGATGCCAAAGATCACTATCGGGAAAATTTCTTCGCCCCGGCCACACAAAGAATCACGCCCACCGTCACCACCAGCATGCCGATGCTGACTTGCTCATGCAGCAACGTCGCTGCCAGCGCCAGGCCGAAAAACGGTTGCAGCAACTGCAGTTGACCGACCGCGGCAATCCCGCCTTGGGCCAGGCCGCGATACCAGAACACGAACGCGATCAGCATGCTGAACAGCGAAACGTAGCCCAGACAGACCCATGCCGACACGCTGATGCCGCTGAAGGACGGCGGGGCTAGCCACAGGCTCGCGATTGCCATCGGGGGCAGCGACAAGACCAGCGCCCAACAGATCACCTGCCAGCCACCCAGGGTGCGCGACAGTTTTGCGCCTTCGGCATAACCCAGACCACAGACCAGAATCGAGGCCAGCATCAGCAGGTCACCGGTGGGCGAGGCGGACAATCCCTGTGACAAGGCGAACCCCACCACCAGAGCACTGCCGAGGATCGAGAAGAACCAGAATACCGGGCGCGGACGCTCGCCACCGCGCAAGACGCCAAACAGCGCAGTGGCCAATGGCAGCAAGCCGACAAAGACGATCGAATGCGCCGATGTCACGTGCTGCAATGCTAACGCCGTCAGCAGCGGGAAGCCGAGCACGACGCCCAATGCCACGATCAGCAACGAAAACCACTGATCCCTGGACGGTCGCCGCTCACGGAACAACCACAACAGGGCAACGGCCAGGACGCCGGCAATGGCGGCGCGCGCGACGGTGAGAAACACCGGGTCAAACTCCAGCACGGCCAGGCGCGTCGCCGGCAGCGAGCCGCTGAAGCACACCACGCCAATAAAGCCGTTGATCCAGCCGCTGGTTTTTTCCAGTGCCGGGTTGCTCACGTTTGAAGTCCGTTCCATACGATTCACACTCATTGTGGGTTGCTTTGAGAGAATCCTATGATTGAGAATCAGGACAATCAAAAAATTGTCATGGATACATCCCGACATGTCCCGCTCTCGCTACAAGACCCTCGTCGACACTTACGCCGCCGACATTCGCACCGGACGTCTGGCGCCCGGCACCCGTCTGCCGACGCACCGGCAACTGGCCACGCAGGAAGGCCTGGCGCTGGTCACGGCCTCGCGGGTGTACGCCGAACTCGAAGCCATGGGGCTGGTCAGCGGCGAAACCGGGCGCGGCACCTTCGTGCGCGAAACCTCGTTGTCGCCGGGGCAGGGCATCGACCAGAAAGACGTGGCCGTCGGCATGATCGACCTGAATTTCAACTACCCGTCCTTGCCCGGTCAGACGCAATTGTTGCGCACCGCACTACGCCAGTTGGCGTTGTCGGGAGATCTGGAAGCGTTGTTGCGCTATCAGCCACATGCCGGCCGGGCCCACGAACGGGCTTCGGTCGCGCGCCATTTGCTCAGTCGCGGTGTCAGCGTCGACGCCGAACAAGTGCTGCTGGTCAACGGCGCCCAGCAGGGGCTGGCGGTGACGCTGATGGCGTTGCTCAAGCCCGGCGATGTGATCGCCGCCGATGCGTTGACCTATTCCGGGTTCAAAGTGCTGGCCGAGGCGTTGCATCTGGAAGTGGTGGCGATCCCGGTCAACGAGCAGGGGCCGGATCTGGCCGCGCTGGAAAAACTCTGCCGCAGTCGCTCGGTGCGTGCGGTGTACAGCATGCCGACCCTGCATAACCCGCTTGGTTGGGTGATGCCAATCGAGCAGCGCGAAGAATTGGCTGCCATCGCGCGACGGCATGATCTGACCCTTATCGAAGATGCGGCCTACGCTTTTCTGGTGGAAGACCCGCCGCGTCCTCTGATCGACCTGGCGCCTGAGCGCACGGTCTACGTTTCGGGCCTTTCGAAGAACATCGCCACCGGCCTGCGCGTCGGTTTCATTGCTGCGCCTGCGGCCCACGTTCCGGCACTGGAGCGGGTGATTCGCGCAACCACCTGGAACACCCCGGGACTGATGACCGCGATCGTCTGCGGCTGGCTCGACGACGGCACCGTGATCGAACTGGAAGCGCAAAAACGCCACGATGCCCAGGCGCGCCAGGCACTGGCTGCCGAGTTGCTCAAAGGGTTGCCATGCGTCGCCCATCCGAACTCGTATTTCCTGTGGCTGCCCTTGCCGGAAGACGTGCGTGCCGATCAGATTGTGGTGGAGCTGATGCAGAAGCAGATTTCGGTCACCACTGCCGAGCCGTTTGCAGTGTCGGCCCATGTGCCGCATGCGATTCGACTGGCCCTGGGTTCGGTGGAAATGGATGTGTTGCGGCAGGCCTTGACCACCGTCAGGAAGGTCATCGCCGCTTACCTGTAAAACAAGGCCCGGGGGACAGATGTTACCCTTGCGCAGCCAGATTCAAGCCGTTCCGGAACCTTCGATGAAAAACACTGTTGCACTCTTGCTTGCCCTGACCGCCACCGCCGTACTGTTCAGCTCGACCACCCGCGCCGCAGGCGATCCGCAGGCCGGCGAAAAGATCTTCCCGCGCCTGTGCGGCGGCTGCCACCAGGTTGGCCCGGATGCGCGCCCGGGGTTCGGCCCGCAACTCAACGGCATCATCGGTCGAGCGGCCGGAACCTCGGCCAATTACGTGTATTCCGAGGCGATGAAAAATTCGGGCAAGACCTGGGACCGCGAAACGCTGACTGCGTATCTGAAAGATCCAAAGGGCGTGGTGCCGGGCACACGAATGATTTTCTGGGGGCTGAGTGACGAGGAGAAGATCGATAATTTGCTGGCGTATCTGCAGCAGTTCTCCAATTAAAGATTTTGCTCGGCCGGCCCGGCAAACCAGGCCAACGGCATTTGCGAAGTCAAAGAGGGCTGATCAAGCCACCTGATTACGGCCCGCCGCTTTCGCCTGATACAGCTGCTGGTCGGCACGTTTGATCAGCATCGTGTGGCTGTTGTCCGCCGGGTCGGCCAGCGCGACGCCAATGCTCACCGTGACCTGTCCGATCTCGGGAAAGTGCGCCTGGGCCACGGCGACACGGATCTTTTCGGCGACCACCTCTGGAGTATCAGGCTGGGCGACTTCCGGCAGCAGTACGGCGAACTCCTCGCCGCCGTAACGGGCGACGAAATCGGTGGCACGCACGCTGACCTGAATGAGTTGCGCCAATTGCTGCAACACGTCGTCGCCAATCGCGTGGCCGTAGGTGTCGTTGATGCGCTTGAAGTGATCGGCGTCGATCAGCAGCAGGGCAAACGGTCGCCCGGTGCGGCGGAACAGCAGACTGTATTCGCTGAGTTTTTCATCGAAGCGGCGACGGTTGTAGACGCCGGTCAGGGCGTCGTGGGTCGCCAGGTTCAACAGGTCGGCATTGGCCTGCATCAGTGCCGCGGTGCGCTGGGCGACGGTGGCTTCCAGCGAGGCGTTGGCTTCCTGCAGTTCGCGCTCCTTGGCCAGCAGCGACCGGGTCATGGCGTCGATCGACTGCCCAAGCTGGGCGATCTCCCGCACCGGGTGCTGCAGCGGGAAGTGTGCGCCGGGCTGCTGGTTCTGCACCTGTTTGGCCGAGTGCGCGAGTTGCTCGATCGGCCGGCTCAGATACTGCGCCAGATAGTACGCCACCAGCCCGAATGCCACGGCGGCGGCCACACCCAGCAGCAACAATTTATAGAGCAGCAGGCGCGCCGGCTCCAGAGCGGTGTCCAGTGGCTGGCGCACGGCAATCGACCAGGACAACGCCGTACTCGAAGGCGTCGGTACGGTGACCATGCTGGTCAGGTAACCGTTGCCGACCGACCAGCCCGGCGACTTCGAATCATTCACCGCCAGTTGCTGGCCCATCAGGGCTTCCGGGTACAGCACCTTGCCGTCGTGATCGATGATCAGCGCTTCGATATCTGGCGACGCATTTTTATGCGAGAACGCTGCCGATTCGACGATACGCGTCACCCAGCTCCAGTGCGCGTGCGCGCCCAGCACGCCAATCACCTGGCCGTCGGCGTTGCGGATCGGGGCGGCGAAGTCGATGAAACGCAGCGGTTCGCCGTTGGGCGTTCCCGGCAGCAGTTTGGCCAGCAACACCGCTTCGTGCGGGTCACCGGTGTACTCACCGCGCAGGCCAGCCTGGAACCATGGCCGTTGCTGCACCGATTGCCCGACCAGCAAATTATTCACCGCTTGATGCACATGGCCATCGGCATCGGTCACGCCCATCCACGCATACTCGGCCCGGGCCTGGGTGCGCAGTTGCATCGATTTGAGAATCGCCGGGTTGTCGAGGTCGCCGCGTTCCAGATGCGGCGCACGGCTGAGCAGGTAGACCTCCAGCTGGCGCTCGCGTAATTGGTCACCGAGCAACGTTGCCGCAGAACGCGCGGTATTGAGCAGTGAATTGCCGCTGACCTGTTTCATCTGTTCGGTGGCGATATGCCCGACATAGAAGCCGACGCTCGCCAGGGTCAGCAGGGACAAACCGGCGAACCAGAGGGTCAGGTGACTTCGCAGACTGGCTTTGAGCATGGGCAGGCAAATTCTGTTTGGACGTTGTGGCCGCATGGTATGCGCATTAAGCGTCGGGCTGCCAGTCGGTCGCTTCGGATAAGCACCGTCGGAAGTTTCGCCAATGCCCTACAAGGCAAGATCCTTTCTGACGCGGGTTGTTGAAAAGAACCACGCCAGCAAACGACGAAATGCAAAAGCCCGGCTGATCAGGCCGGGCTTCTTTGACTGCTTTAGAGCCGTTGTTTTATGCATTTCGGCTTTCGATCAGACGATCCGAGCCACCTTCAGCGACACGGCGTTCCTGCAGACGATCCGAGCCACCTTCAGCGACGCGGCGTTCCTGCAGACGATCCGAACCGCCTTCAGCGACACGGCGTTCTTGCAGACGATCCGAGCCACCTTCAGCGACACGGCGCTCCAGCAGACGATCCGAACCACCTTCAGCGACGCGGCGCTCCAGCAGACGATCCGAGCCACCTTCGGCAACACGGCGCTCCAGCAAACGATCAGAACCACCTTCAGCCAGACGGCTTTCAATCAACTTGTCCGAGCCGCCTTCAGCGACCAAGGTTTGAACGGGTGTTGCTGCAAAAGCGTTAACTGCAAGAACCGAGAAAGCGATGCCGAGGATGGTTTGGTGTTTCATGATCGTGTGCTCCGGGGTGTATTGGGTTGGTATGGAGCTGATGTTACGCCGCGGATTTTTTATGAGAACTTCATTGGCGTGATGGTGACTATCGACGCCAGCGATGTATGCCGCAAGTCCGGATTCAGAGCTTCTGCGCCCGAATGCATAGTTCTCCGGTGGCGCGGGTCAGGGCCAGATCATGCAGTGCGTCGTGTGTCAGGCCCTGCCGGGCCTTGGCCAGCCAGACCGGGCAATCCGGGTCGCGGCGATGCGGCGCGAAGTCGGCGTACTGGCGCAGCAGGCGGGTTTGCAGCTCGTCCAGGCGCGGACGAATCTGCCCGGCCAGATCCGGTCGCGGCGTGTCCGGCGCCGCACCAGCCGCCTGCCATTGCGCGAGCAATCCGTACTGCACCAGTTTGTTTGCCTCCATTTGTGCAGCGATCAACTGGGCGACTTCTTCGGGGTCGAGCTGGTGTTCGGTCGCCAGGGTGCGGGCATTGGCGATCACCTGGGCTTCGCGCGGGCTGTCCTGAATCGGCTTGCCACTGTCCCATTTGGTCAGGGCGACGAGGTCGCCGATGTTCAGGCGTTCGTTCAAGGTTGTCAGCAACGGACGCAACGATTCGGAGGAAACCGGGGGCTCGGCGGCGCCGGCAGCGTGGCTGAACAGAACCAGCAGGGAACAGGTCAGAGCATTTCGCAACGGAGTCATGGGCAGGCGCGTTCCACAAAAAATAGTGCCGACATTTAAGCCTTGAGCAGCGGCGATGTCGACCGACTTTATCCCGCCCATCTAGCGTAATATCCCTCGCATCTCCCACCCCGAGAACGATCCTCAATGCAAACCCCCAGCACCATCAAACCGCTCTGGCAAACCTACCTGCTGTTCCTTGCGCCGATGGTGTTGTCCAACTTCCTGCAATCGATGTCGGGCACGGTCAACAGCATTTACATTGGGCAGATGCTCGGTACGCAAGCGCTGGCGGCGGTGTCGGGGATGTTTCCGGTGATCTTTTTCTTTATCGCGCTGGTGATCGGCCTGGGCGCGGGCGCCGGGGTGTTGATTGGCCAGGCGTGGGGCGCGCGCGAGGCACACATGGTCAAGGCGATCGCCGGGGCAACGCTGTTGCTGGGGGTGTTGATCGGTTTGCTGGCGGCGGTACTCGGCAGCGTGTTTGCGCGGCAGGCCTTGCAGGGGCTGGGGACGCCGGCGGATGTACTGGACGACGCAGTGGCGTATGCGCATGTGATGATGTGGATTCTGCCGTCGATGCTGGTGTTTGTGCTGTTCACGCAATTGCTGCGCGGAGTCAGCGACACCGTGTCGCCATTGTTGGCGCTGATCGTGTCGACCTCGGTCGGGCTGGCGCTGACCCCGGCGTTGATTCGTGGCTGGTTCGGTCTGCCACAGTTGGGCATTCAAAGTGCCGCCTTCGCCGGCCTGGCCGGTAACCTGTCGGCCATGACGTGGCTGGCGTGGCGGCTGATTCGCAAGGACCATCCGCTGGCGCCGGACCGCGAGTTCTTCGCGGCACTGCGGCTGGACGCGGCGATTCTCGGCAAGGTGCTGCGCATCGGCCTGCCGACCGGGGTGCAGATGATCGTGTTGTCGCTGTCGGAGCTGGTGATTCTGGCGCTGGTCAACCAGCACGGCTCGCAGGCGACAGCGGCCTATGGCGCGGTGACGCAGATCGTCAACTACGTACAGTTTCCGGCGCTGTCGATTGCCATCACCGCCTCGATCCTTGGCGCCCAGGCCATTGGTGCCGGGCAACTGCAACGCCTGGCAGCGATCCTGCGCACCGGGCTGTTGATCAACGTGTGCCTGACCGGCGGTTTGATTGTGCTCGGTTACCTGTTGTCGCACTGGTTGCTGGGACTGTTCCTGACCGAAGATTCGACCCGGGCGATGGCTGAGCACTTGCTGCACATCATGTTGTGGAGCCTGTTGGTGTTCGGCTTCCAGGCGATCATCGGCGGCATCATGCGCGCCAGCGGAACGGTGCTGGTGCCGGTGATTATTGCGATTGTCTGTGTGGTCGGCGTGCAGTTGCCGGCGGCTTACTGGCTGGACGGTCAGTACGGTTTGCAGGGCGTTTGGATGGCGTTCCCGGTGGCGTATCTGGGCATGCTGGTGTTGCAGACGCTGTATTACAAACTGGTCTGGCAGCATCAGAAGATCGAGCGGCTGGTCTGAGCCCGAGCCACATCTGCAGACAAATGACATGGCGCATTCGCCGGTTGTTTGCTTAAGTCAGTCGAGGCCTCGAAGGTTTGCCCTGTCCGGAGAATCCCATGCGTGCCCGATTCACCGCTGTGGCACTGTTTGCCTGCCTGTGCGTCACGAGCGCGGCGCAGGCCGCTGAATACAACCGCGTCAACACCACCGCCAGCCAGATCAGCTTTACCTACAACCAGATGGGCTCGCTGATGTACGGCACCTTCGGCAAGTTCGACGCGACACTGCAGTTCGACAGCGACAACCTCGCCGGCGCCCACACCACATTGCACATCGACCTCAACAGCATCGACGCCGGCAGCACCGACGCCAACACCGAACTGGTGAAACCGGCGTGGTTCGATACGCAGCGCTTTCCCGTGGCGGTGTTCGAGTCCAGCCGTTTTACCCGGGTCACGGGCAATCATTATCTGATCGCCGGCCAGCTCACCCTCAAGGGCATCACCCGCGAGGTGCAGGTGCCGGTCGAGCTGAAACCGGACAGTTCGATCGGCATTTTCGACGGTGAGCTGGTGCTCAAGCGTGACCAGTTCGGACTCGGGGCGGGGGAGTGGGCGGACACTGTGGTGTCCAACGACATCGCGATCAAGTTCAAGGTGGTGGCGCCACAGCAGTGACGCCAGCCGCTCAGGTCAATAGGCGCGCCAGTGTCCCGGTGCCCAGCGCCACTCACGTCCATCCCAACGATAGTGACCGGCGACCCAGTGATAACCGGGCGCTGGCATGACCGGCACGACTTCCACCGGCGGCGGTGGCCGATGCGGCCGTACCGGTTCGACAATGCAGCCCGACAGGGTGATCGCGACCAGTGAGGCGGCGAGCAGGGTTTTCAGGTTTCGCGACATGGTGGTCTTCCCGGTAGATAAGTTGTTGTTGCCGAGCGGGCTCAACGGGCCCAGTGGCCTTCGACCCAGTACCAGTTAGGACCGCGCGCCTGCCAGTGGCCTGGTCGCCAGTGCGCGCCGTACCTCACCGGTTGCCAATGACCGGGCATCCACACGTAGCCGCGTCCTTCCCAGCGCCAATGGCCCTGATCCCAGACATAACCGGGGCGCGGGCCGGGCATCACTTCCATGCGCATCGGCGGCGGGGCTTGCTGAACGATCACCACCTGCTGGGCAAACGCTGGCGCACTGGCCAGCGCCGCCAGTGTCACAGGCACCAGCAACAGGGTTTTTCGCCATTTGAACAGTGAACGCAAAACGCTCATGACAACTCCTCAAGGCCTGCGTGAAAAAAGTGAACGCAGCTGAAGAATTGGACGCCAAATCGACGAAAGATCCGCTCCACGGAGGATGAAATTTTCTTCAGGTCAACCGCGAGCTCCTACATAAAGCAGGTGGCGGGACACGGTATGATGTCGCGGTTTTCCGCCGGAGTTCAGTTGTCATGCCACGCATCACCCACTACAAATCCCCATGCCCCGAAAGCGTCAACAGCCAGATTCTGCAACTGGTGGTCGATTACCTGACCGACATCAGCGCGGTCGGTCTTGGCCCGAGCAATCTGCTGTACAACGTCTATCAGTACGCGGTCGGCTATGAGGTGCATCTGTATCTGGAGGCGCTGAATGGCGAGAAGGGCACCGAGGTGGAATTGCTGGTGGCGACGGCCGAGGACGACCCGGAGCGGGTCATAGGTTTCCTCTTGTACCTGCCGGTGCAAGGCGATTGGGAAGCGTGCAGCGTCGCCTACATGGCCGTGCGCGAAGGCTATCGGCGCCAGGGCGTGGCGCGAGCGATGATCGGCGAGATGGTCAGCCGTTATCCGCACGCCGAGCTGACCTGCAGTGTCGGCAAAGTGCCGTACTTCGAGGCGCTGGGTTTCGAGGTGATCGGCGCGCGCGAAACCCAGGTGCTGATGAGCACCCGGCATTACCGCAGCAATGGCCTGCGCGGTTTCATCGACACCACACCGATCTATCGTTCGCTGGAAGTGCAGCAGATCCACACCTACCTGCTGCAGAAAAACGGCAAGCGCGCAATGCTCGATGCCGAAAAACAGCGCGACCGGCATCTGGATCAAACTACCCGTCACGTCGAAGAATTTGTCCGTCAGCGCCTGACGCTGCACTGAGTCCTGAGTCCGGCGCAAAAAACGGACAAAAAAAGAGCCTCAAGGCTCTTTGATGGGGAGAAGTAGAGCCCATGAGGCTCAAGCTGCGCATGAAACAGGGAACAGGCTTGATTTGGGGTTCAGAACACCCGTTCCCTACGCAGTCGCTCAGGAGTCAAGCGCCTGCGTACCTTCATCATGGGAACGCGCGGGGGCCGACTCAAGTACCGCTAGTCGCACGGGCGGCGGCCCGTTCCACCATCGCGATGATGGTCGCGAACAACTCGTCCTTCGCTTGCCCGGCACTGATTTCAGCACTGGCGGCAGCATTCGACAACGCCTCGGCGGCACCGAGCATCGCGCGCAAACCGGCCTGGGTGATTTCCCCGCCAGCAGCCAGCGGTTGCAGCACACTGCGGCACTTTTCGAGGAAGATTGCCTCGTAGTCGCGCTTGATCTTTTCCAGCTCCGGCGTGCTGCCCAGCGCGGCAATCACTCCAGGAATCTCATTGCCCTGCAATAACACGCAATCGACGTACGCCGTGGCGATCACCGTCGCGGTGTCGATCAGCGTTGGCGGACACTGGTCGATCGCTGCATCCATCACCGCAGTCTGGCGAGTATCGAAGTCGCGATACAGCGCCGCGAGCAAGCCCGAGCGAGTGGTGAAGTGGTCGTAGACCACCGGTTTGGTCACCCCGGCCTTGTCCGCCAGATAACCCAGGGTCAGGGCATCGGTGCCCTCGGCCCGAATGATCTGCCAGGCGACGTCGAGCAACTGGCGGTTGCGATCTTCGCGCGACAGGCGACGTCGCGGCTGGGCAGGGGAATCGGCTTCGGTCATTTCTGTGGTTGACATTGTTTATATACCAAACGTAACTTACTGTTCGTAACTTACCAAGAGTATATAGCCCTTGGTCAGCGCAAACTTACAGGAGAATGACCATGCACGCATTGATTGTTGTGGCGCATCACGAACCGCGTTCGCTGACCCACAGCGTGGCAACGCAGATTGCCGAGAGCTTGACCCGCGCCAACCCCGCCAATACCCGGGAAATCGCCGATCTTTACGCCGAGGGATTTCAGCCGGTGTTCGGCGCAGCGGATTTCGCCGTGCATCACCGTGAGGCGCGGCCGCCAGCCGACGTATTGGCGGAACAGGCACGGATTGATCGGGCCGACGCTCTGGTGCTGGTGTTCCCGGTGTACTGGTGGTCGATCCCGGCGTTGCTCAAGGGTTGGATTGATCGGGTGTTCAGCAATGGCTGGGCGTTCGATTTCGCTGGCGACCTCAAGCATGTGAAGAAGCTGCAGCGCCTGCGCGTGCATCTGGTCGGCCTTGCGGGGGCCGATGAACGCGCCTACGAACGTCACGGTTATGGCCCGGCGATGAAGGCGCAGATCGAACACGGGATTTTCGATTACAGCGGGGCGACGGTGGTCAGCTCGACGCTGATGGTGGAGTCGGAGGTGCGTGATCCGCAGGAGCATCTGCAAACGGCGCGACATATCGGCGCCCAGATGTTCATCTGAATCTCACCTCCTGCAGCAGCTGCCGAAGGCTGCGATCTTTTGATTTATGAAAGCAAGGTCAAAAGATCGCAGCGTGCCGCAGCTCCTACAGGTCAGCGGGCGCCGGGCCAGCCAGCCTTGGCGAGGGCGGCGAGCAGTGTTTCCTTATCCAGCCCCGGTACCGCATGCCCGTTGCCCGCAGTGCTCTCGCTGGCGAGCAGGGCGTTGATGATCGCTTCTTCGACCGCCTCGGTAGCCGCGAGGAACAGCTCGCTGATGTGGTCGTTGTTGACCATGCGCAAGCCGTCGCAGGTTGGCGCGCCTTTACCCTCGTAAGCGGCGGATGGCACCTGCTCGTTGCCGGTGGCAAAGGCAATGAAAATGTCGCCGCTGTGGTCTTCGTTACCGCCGCCGCTGCGCGCCAGACCGAGGCTGGCGCGCTGTGCCAGGCGCGTGCATTGATGCGGCAGCAGCGGTGCGTCGGTGGCCAGGCAGACCACGATCGAACCCATGCCAGGATGCGGCAGCGAAGCCCGCAGGAACGGCGAATCCACCTGCTCCATGTAGCGACCCACCGGATAACCGTCGACCCGCAACTCGCTGCGAATGCCGTGGTTGGCCTGGACGATCGCGCCCACCGTCCAGCCGCCCTGAGCGCTGCTCAAACGGCGTGACGCGCTGCCGATGCCGCCCTTGAATTCATGGCAGATCATGCCGCTGCCGCCACCAACGGCGCCTTCTTCAACGGCACCGGCATGCGCGCAATTCAGCGCCTCGGCGACATGTTCGGGTTTGACGTGAAAACCATTGATGTCGTTGAGCAAGCCATCGAAGGTTTCCAGCACCACCGGCATGTTCCAGTAGAGGCGCCCGTCGTCAGGTTGCTGTTGGCGATCCAGCGCAATCAACGCATCGCGCACCACGCCGAGGCTGTGGGTGTTGGTGAAGGCGATGGGACTGGTCAGCAGCCCGGCCTCGCGAATCCACTCAAGGCCGGTGGCATCGCCATTGCCGTTGAGCACATGCACCCCGGCGAAGCACGGTTGCTGGTTGGTCGAGCCGCGGCGCGGTTCGATCACTGTGACGCCGGTGCAGATGTCACGTCCGCTGTCGCTGCGGCCACGCGCGTTACTGTGGCCGACGCGCACGCCGGGGACGTCGGTGATGGCGTTGAGCGGGCCGGGTTGCAGTTGGCCGATACGGATGTTGAGGTCACGGGCACGGGGTTTCATGGGATGTCTCTCTATAAAAAGGCAGAAATGAATGAGCGGGACTGAACGCGAAACCCTGTGGGAGCGCGGCTTGCCCGCGAAGGCGGTGTGTCATTCAAAGGAGATGTTGACTGACCCGACGCATTCGCGAGCAAGCTCGCTCCCACAGGGAAATGTGTTGGGGTTACTGGCCGTTCTTGACCTTGCTCCACACCCGCGTGCGCACGCGTTCGGTGGCTTTGGGCAGCGGTTCCAGGGTGTACAACGTGGCCATCGCCGCGGCCGACGGATACACCGCCGGGTTATCCCGCGTGGCCGCAGCCACCAGTGGCGTCGCGGCGCGGTTGCCGTTGGGGTACGACAGGTGATCACTGACCGGAGCGATCACTTCCGGGCGCAGCAGGTAGTCGATGAACGCCAGACCCTGAGCGCGGTTCGGCGCGTCCTTGAGCAGCACCAGCGTGTCGAACCACACCGGCGCGCCTTCCTTGGGCAGGCTGTAGGCGATCTTCACGCCGTTGTGCGCCTGCTCGGCGTTGGTCTTGGCTTCGAGCATCGCCCCGGACCAGCCCACCGCCACACAAATGTTGCCGTTGGACAGGTCACTGATGAATTTCGACGAGTTGAAGTACGCGATGTGCGGGCGCAATTTGAGCAGCAGCGCTTCGGCTTTCTGATAGTCCTCGGGGTTGGTGCTGTTGGGCGGCAATCCCAGGTAGTGCAGGGCCACCGGGAGCATCTCCGACGGCGAGTCGAGCATCGCCACCCCGCACTGGCCGAGCTTGGCGAGGTTCTCTTCCTTGAACACCAGATCCCACGAATCCAGCGGCGCGTTGTCGCCGAGCGCGGCGCGCACTTTGTCGACGTTGTAGCCGATGCCGTTGGTGCCCCACAGATAAGGCACGGCGTATTGATTGCCGGGATCGTTGTTGGCCAGTTTGCTCAGCAGATCGCTGTCCAGATTGTTCCAGCCCGCCAGTTGATCGCGAGGCAGCGGGGCGAGGGCGCCGGCCTTGATCAGCGTCGGCAGGCTGAAGTTGCTCGCCACCACCACGTCGTAACCGCTGCGGCTGGTCAGCAGTTTGCCTTCGAGCACTTCGGCGCTGTCGAACGTGTCGTAAACCGGCTGAATGCCGCTGTCGCGCTTGAAGTCAGCCAGGGTCGTGGGGCCGATGTAGTCGTACCAGTTGTAGACGTGCACGCTCGGCGCATCCGCGGCACTGGCGGCGAATGTGACGCCAAAACAGGCGAGCAGGCCAAGGTTGATGCCCCGGTTGATATAGCCACGACGACAACGCATGATGCGGCACTCCTGGCCTGCGGCAGGCCGGTGATTGACAGGAGTGCTCAGCCTATCGGGGCGGGCGCGCCTGACCCATTCCCATCATGGGTTACACAAAAGGGGTAGTGCGTGGACGCGTTGTTGCAGGAGTTGCCGGTGCACCAAAGTCTGGCGCGGGTATTTGCCGCCGTCGGCCAGGACGCTTTCTGGCGCGCGCTGGTCGACACGCTGCGCCTGCTGGTGCCGCTGGACAACGCGCTGGTGGCGCTGATGAAGGCGGGGCAGGCACCGCAATTGCTGATCGACTTCGACAGCAAGGGCCGCGCCGACGAGCAGGAAGAACTGGCCAGCTACACCGCTGGCATGTACCTGCTCGATCCGTTCTACCAAACCGCCTCGACCGGCATCGCCGACGGCCTGCACAGCCTGGCTTCGGTGGCGCCGGACCAGTTTCTGCACAGCGAGTATTACCAGAGCTACTTTCGTTCGGTGGTCGGTGAGGACGAGTTGCAGTTCATGATCAACGTCGAGGGCGGGGTGCTTGGCCTGTCACTCGGGCGCTCGACGGCTTTCGATCTGGCCGAGCAGGGCCGTCTGCTGTGTGTGCGCGACTGGGTGTTGGCGGCGATGCGCCGACACGTGCAGCTGTTGCCGCCACAAGGGACCGGCAGCGAGCCGGTGGCGGGGGATCTGGCAACGCTGCTCGATCGCTTCGATGCGCGCCTGACCACCCGCGAAGTCGACACCGCGCGGCTGATTCTGCAGGGCTTCTCCAGCAAGGCCATCGCCCAGCAGATGGGCATCTCGCCGGAGACGGTGAAGGTGCATCGGCGCAATCTCTATCACAAGCTCAATGTGACCGGGCATGGCGAACTGTTCGCACTGGTGCTGCGCCCACCCACTGCCTGAACCTGTGGGAACTGGCTTGTCAGCAATGACGCCCTTACAGCCAACCAATCCCCAAATGAATACACCCAATACAACTGTAAGGGCCAGCCTGCTGGCGAAGGCGGCTCACCAGCCAACCAATCCCAAACTGAATGCACTCAGTCAAATTTTGGGAGCTGGCTTGCCAGCGATGGCGGCCTGCCAACCGACCAACCTCCCACCTGAATGCACTCATTCCAACTGTGGGAGCGGGCTTGCTCGCGAAAGCGGCCTATCAGACAAAATCAAAACAACAGAGCAAACCCCGCAAATAAACATAACCCCGCAACCACGTTTAAAGTACATGAACCGTTACGCCATACCGGCTACAACGCCTTGCGCCGTTACCGACGCGTACGCCAGAATCCGCGGGCTTACACGGCTGTGCGACGGGCTTATCGTTTCCCTGTCACTGAAAATCAGTGATCGGGTTTGGTAGCCCGTCTGTAATAGCTGTATGGCAACACCTTTGCAGTCCCTTTGTGGGGCTCGTTTTTATGGTGGTCATGCGTGGGGCTCACTCGTGAGCGCCGGGTTCCTATTGCAGCCGGTCTACCAACCCGCGTATGGCCACCACCCCTCGTTTGGTAGCGAGAGTGATGGCTCCTGAATAACTGCAATAGGAGTACATCGATGTTCAAAGCCACACCCAATCCCCCGGACACTTCGATCCCGTACGACCCAGCCCTCGACCCGCAGAAGATAAAAGCGGCGACCGACCGCGCCATCAACTTCTACCTCAACCCCGGCGCCCTGAAGATCTCGATCCCTTCAACCTCGTCATGCAGAGCGAACAGAATCTTCCTCATCGACCCCACCGTGGACGAAGAAACCTTGCTCGTCGAAGCCCGCGAATCCCTGGCCTCAGCCACGGTCATGCTCGGCGATTTCGCCGGCACGCTGGAGGGGCCGAGTCGTAATACGGTGTTGGGCATTGCGCAGGTGGTGATGCTGGGGGAGTTGGCGGTGAGTCAGGCGCTGGATAATGTGGTGCCATAGGAATAGTCGACAGCAGTAACGGCATCATCGCGAGCAGGCTCGCTCCTACAGTGGATCTGCGTTGGTCACTGGTTAAGTGCCCGGCAAAGATGCCTTGTAGGCGTGAGCCTGCTCGCAATTGCCATCAAATAAATAACCGACCCTTATCCCGATCACTGATAGCGACAGCCCCACAATAGATCCCGCCTTCGAGGCACGAAAGTCAGCGACTTTTGGTGTCTGAAGGCAATGACGCAAGTGTTCTTGTTTGTTTAGAGATCGCTTAAACATCCATGAGCTACATCGTGCCGGATCAGTGATTGAACAGGCACGATGTCGGGAAGTTTCTTTCATTACGGTATATCTACTTCAGCGTCCCATTTCTCAGCCCAGGTTGCGGCTTATAGTACTGATTCTTAACATTCCCACCCCAAAGCACGTAACTCCCGTCTCGACGTCTTGCCGCGAAAGATGGATCAATAGGCGGTGGATTGGGAGGCGGTGCCTGGTAAAACGGATAACGTTTGATTGAGTAGAGCTCCACGACCTCATCGCTGAGGTACTGGGCCAATTCTGGTGGAATTTCCCCAGCATCTTCCATCGCCAAAGTTGCTCCCCAGACGATGACCGCGCCGTACACACTCCCTTGAGTCGCCACAACGCCATACGCGCCATTTGTACAGTAAACGCCAGTAATCCTGCTGGCCATCAGTGCCTGGCGAACGCCTAGCGAGATTGCTCCCCCGTGAGTATTCATTCCCCAGACCACCACGGCTCGGGTCCTGCCGTCGTCGTGCTGACTCAAAAGAAAGAAGCTCAAATCATTGGAATAAAGGCTGAGTATTCCTGGAACTGTAATGGCTCGACTACCAACATGACCGTGAGCATCTTCGGGCTTTGGCTGCATATCCTTGATGGCTGCTTCAATCTCGTTACGAGTGGCTGCAGTGATGGAGGCTCCTCCATAACGCTGCGCTCCCCAAGCTTCTGCCTCTCCGCGTTCGGTGATAATGCAAAACGCCCAACGAGTTGCCTTGCATAACAGTACACCGCCACGCGCTGCGATCAGGGAAGCCGATTCAGACATCAATCCGCCCTCACCATTGAGCCCCCAACTGACAGCCTTACGTCTGTCACGGGTGATTGCGCAAAATGCTGTGGTAGATGCCGTGACTGAATTAACGCCACCGTCATTGATGATCGTCTCCAGCTTGCCAGACGGAATTGCACCGCCATCGGCTGCCTTTCCCCACGTCACGATTTCGCCATTACGCCCAATTGCACAAAACGCCGCCGCCGCTGCAATAATTCGTTCGACGAATATATTGTCGAGTTGCACTTGTGCATCGGCGTTAATTGCTCCGCCATTATTAGTATTGCCCCACGCATAGACTTTGCCTTTTTGCGTACGAACGGCGAACGCGTTTTCCGTCGCGTGGATGGCGACCGGTGCATCAAACCAGAGGGCTCGCTGGATCAGTTCCGGAATGGTACCGCCGGAGCCTTTCAAACCAATAGCGCCTATTCTGTTTTGATCACCTGTCGGATCTTTATAGATGAAAGCGAAACACACTCGGTTGCTGTAAACCGACTCGATATCAGTCAGCTTCACGGAGTGGCCGGCCGGAATATTGGCTCCCCAGACCAGTAGCTGATTGCTCGAACCGTTGGTTACCAGTGCGGCAAAATCCTTTTCAGTTGAAAACAATCGAGTAGCCGGATTGTTTTTCAGAAAATTGATGATGTCGGGTGGAACCGGCAATCCCCAACCCGTCTGCCCCTCGAAGTAAATATCCTGCGTATCCGGATCAATCAGGCCAAAAGCGCCTCCCGTCGAGACAAATACTCGATCAGGCGGCTCAGGAACATGGGCGGAGAAATTTCCCCATTGCTTTAAAAAACTGTTCTCATTTTCCTCCCGGGTGATGCCTTGAAAATCAGGGTCTACAGTTTTGGCGACAGAGCGGGTTTCCTTACCGGTCTCACCATTAGCGGCCACCGGAGTGACAGCGAATATGATTGCTCGTCCGCTGTACTCAGACTTTATCCGCAAATCGATGGCTACACCTTCCGGCGCTTCGATTTTTACGTTATCGAGATACCACTGATAGCGGGAAACTCCTTCAGGATTTTCATCAGCATTGTCATAGCGATAACTGCCGCGTACAAAACCACCAATGACTGGTTCCCCGATGATGATCACGTCCCGCGCAATCGGTTCGGCTATCGTACTCATTGCGATGCTCCTTTGCGTTCAGGTGAACTGCTGTAGTCGCTAACTCAGTTGCGCCCTGGTTCGAATTCTTCTTGTTTGACGTGGGCACCCCACGTCACATAATTGTTGTTAGATTTGCGTGCCGCGAAGGCGGCTGGAACCGTCGCGGTCGAAGGTGCTGGAGCGCCCTGGATGGTATAAATTTCGACAACACCGCTACTCAATGCGTCTCGAAGAGCGGCCGGAATTGTTCCGCCATCCTGTGAGGCACGTCCCCAGGTGACGACCACACCTTCGGTTGTGCCTTGGTCAACCAGAGCTGCGTAAGCACCATTGCTGCAGTAGATTTTTCTAATGCGACTGGCCATCAGTGTTTGCTTGATATCGCTGGGTATCGTGCCTCCCGTCGCAGCCAAACCCCAAGAGACCAGATTCTTTGTGCGTCCGTCGGGATGCCGGTTGAGCAAGACAAAGCTGCCATCGTTGCGCGTCAGTTCGATCGCCTCACCGTTGGTCAGGGTGACACTGGCAGACACGCGACTATTTAGGCTTTTTGAGAATCTGGCATTGCTGAACATGCTCTCGATCTGCGCCTGGGTTTCGCCTTGCTCCAATAACGGCTGTGCATTCAAGGGCAAAGTCGAGGTTTCTTCCCCGGCGCCTTGGGCCGGAATGGCTCCACCACCGTGGCCTGCCGATCCCCATGCAGCCGCTTGTCCGCTTTCGTTGATGAAGCACATGGCCCAAGGCGCAGCTGCGCAAAGCGCGAGATTTCCTCTGGCTGCAAGGCTGGCGGCGGCCTCTGACATGGTTCCGCCGTATGCAGCCAATCCCCATGTAGCGGCTTTTCTGCGGCCTCTGGTTATGGCGATGAATGCGCTGTCATTGGCAATGACATTCAGCGCTCCGCCATCGTCATAAATTTTCTCAAGAGTTGCTGCGGGAATAGCGCCGTTAGCGCCCCAGGCAATAATTTCTCCGGATTCCGTCAGGGCACAAAATGCTGTTCGGGAAGCAACAATGCGATCGACTGTCATGGAATTCAATTGAGTCTGTACATCGATCGGAATTGTCCCGCCATTCGCTGCGTTACCCCAGGCATATACGCGTCCACTGTTTGTGAGCACGGTGAAAGCATCGAGAGTGGCGTAGATGGCTTTCGGGCGATCAAACATCAGTTTGTTTTGTACTTCGACCGGCACCACACCGCCCGTTGCTGCCGTACCGACAGCGCCGATGGTGTTTTCCCCGGAGGGCGGATTTTCATATATGAACGCTAGCGAGGAGCCGTTGCTGTAGACCGACTTGATGTCTTGAAGGTTAGGTAACGTCGCCGGTATTCCAGGCCCCCAGACGAGCAACTGATTGTGTTCACCTATGGGCACCAGGGCACCAAAATTCGTTGTGGTGGTGAACATTCTGATAGCAGGGTTGTTTCTCAGGTATGTCGCAATCTCTGGAGGGACTACGCCACCAAAGCTCTGCGTGCCTACAACAGTGACGTTTTGTGTGACTCTGCTCTTCAGGGCAAATGCTCCTGCGGTGGAGGTGAATACTCCGTCCTTTGGTCCGTTCGCATGAAAAGCGAACTGGCCTCTCTGTTTCAAAAAACTGTTTTCACTTTCTTCATCTGAAATGTTTTGAAAACCATCCTGGACTACTTGAACGGGACTGGAAAATGATTCGATGCCTGTTTCTCCCGATGCCGCAACGGGAGTCACCGAAAACGTAAGTTTCATCCCTGCATGCGCAGTGACCAAGGTCAGGTCGATTGAGGTCGCGATAACGGTTCCGCCGCTTGCCTCGTCATACCAGCAAAAGGTGGATTTCCCTTCGGGATTTTCATCTGGGTTTTCATATATGTAGCTGCCAGTCAGGGTTCCACCTATTTCAGGTTCCCCCATGATTGCTACTTGTTTGACGATCGGAATTGCTTTGGTGTTGGTGTTCATACCTGTAACTCCATTCGACGAGTGCCCTGTTCGCGGGCAGGCAATGTGAGCGAGATGAACTCACTCGGTGTAAGAAACCAGCCCTGACAATGCCTTCAGATCAGGCGCGTTCGGGCCTGCCGACTGCAGTTGCCTGTCCGCGCTCAGTAGCACCAGATGCGGGCCGGCTGCGTAGGCACAAGCAACGGCTTGAAGTTGCGTAGATGAGGTGTTTACGCCCCAGGAAACGGCGCGATGTGTGGTGAGCACTGCACTGAATGAGCCATAGGAACTGGCGATTGAAAGGGCAGGGGCAAGTCCTTCGGGAATCTGTCCACCCTCCTCGGACACCCCCCATGCGAATAATGAACCGTCGGTTTTGAGCGCACAAAAAGCCGTCGTCGACCCCGATAGATGTGACACGCTTTGAAGACCGCTGGGCGTCTCGCCACCAAACCGTTGGTTTCCCCACGCGATGACCGTCCCGTCAGATCTCAGGGCGGCGAATGCGGCACTGGTGGAGGTGACAAGAACGACTTCTTCTGCACAATTATGTGTTCTGCCAGGCATCACGCCCCCGTGCTCGGGCGATCCCCATGCGACGACACTGCGATCAGCGTTCAGCGCACAAAAGGCGCGGTCACTTGCAGACAGTTGGATAGCTCCGCGCGCACCGGATACCCAAAATCCCTCAGGCCAACTGGCTCCCCAACTGAATACGCGACCGTCAATTAATAGCACTGTGAAGTCTGCGGTGTTGCCGATGACTTTTTTGGCAGGACCGAGCTCAGAGATAGCAGATACAGGGATCGAGCCTCCATATTCAGGGTTGCCCCATGCGACAAGTTGGCCGTCTTTACGGAGGGCGACGAAAGCGCCATCGGTCGCTGCCAGTTTTCCTACATTCGTAAGTTCTTTCTCGATTTCTGGCGCAATGTAGCCTCCAAGAGAAGTAGCTCCCCAGGCAACGACGGTGTCGTCTTTTTTCAGTGCAGCAAATGCGTGGCCGCCAGCTGCCACATAACGCACATCTTTCAACTCGGATGGCGGCAACATTTCAGTGTTATCACTCCATCCAAAAACACTTCCGTCGTCTTTGATAATGCAGCCGCTGTGACGGTTTGCGAGATTGAATATCCCGCTGACGTTGCCGGGACGCAGCACTGTGCGAGCAATGATGTTCTCACCGTCCAGCAGGGAAACGATCAAGGGTTTCTCTGGTTCGGTATCAAGAAACGACTGGGCTAGGGCACCTTCGGTATCGCCCGCGTACATCCATACAGCTTCAGTTGGGGTATTGATTCTTCCATTTATTAGAAAAGAGGCGGTCAGACGGCTCAAGTTCGAATGGTAGCGTGGGGAGGTCTGTGACCGGTTGCCTACAACAGTGAGCTTTCCGGAGTGTGAATTACCCACCACAAAAACCAACGGGTTCGAATGACTGGTATTGCCTGTTTCGAACCGCAGAATGCTGTAGCTGACACTGAGTGTTTCCCCTCGTCGGGCTTCGAAATACTGCTGGACAAATGCCGCATCAAGGGTGAAATCCACAGGTTTGCCGGCATTGAGGGCGTTGAGGATTTTGCTGCCTTCGTCAAGCAGCACGTTATAGGCATCACGCAATTGCCAGATGACCACATCTTTGGCTTTGGTCGGGTTGGCGATCGGGTTCGGACAGGTGATTTTGCTCGTGCCGTTGGGCAGGTCCTTGGGTTCCAGTGCGCCGTCCTGTTCACCAAGGACGATCGGTGGCACCAGTTCCGGTTTTGCTTCGCCCACCGTCAGCAGTGGCGCATGCAAGGATGCCCGAATGACGATCTCATCGTCCTCGTCGCTGAGCACGTTGTAGGACAGATCCAGAGTACCGCCCTCGAGGGTCTTGAGGTGCCGGTTATCATCTACGCTGACGATGAACCCTGCCGGATGTGTGGCCTCGTCCGCGTCGGGGAAATGCCACGGCAGCTCCGGCTCATAGGTGCTCAGGTCGGCCCGGGTGCCCAGCCATTTGAGTTCAATGGCCATGCCTTCTTCGATACGCTCGTCGTTAGGGATACGGACGCGAATCGGCGCCAGGTCTGGGTGGAGCGCACCACCGACGGCATCCACGGCGATCGGCGCTGCGAGACGATAAGGTTCACCGATGATGCTGATGAAGCGACCTCTGGAGTGCTGAATGACCGCGCCGCCCCGTTCCAGCTCGTAGAAGAACAGCGCCTGGGTGTTGGCCAGTGCCCGAGCGGCGCTGTTGGGCAAAAGGATTTCGACCACCACCGGCGGTCGTTTGCTGATGGTTTGACGAGACTGGCGCTTCACTGGCTCGCCGCTTTCGGAAGTGCCCTTGATGTACATGATGATCACATCGTTTTCCTGGTACACCCCCTCTGGGTCAGCCCAGACCTTCAGCAGCAGTTCCTCGTCATTGAGCAAATCGAGGTCCAGGACGTGACCGTTGGCCTGATCAAGGATCGGTGCATCCAGTCGCGAGTTGCCGGTGTCGACGACGATGCGGGTTTCCGTGCACCAGTCTTCGGCCGCGTTGTTTACAAGGTCGTGGACGGTGAAGGTCACGGCCAGTCCGTCGGGACCTGAGTCCCCAGCCTCGAGAATGTCCGCTTCAGTGACCAGGACAACGATGGGATGGGCGTCCGGGTCGTCGACCTGGGGCTGCGTGACCGGTATGGAGTAAACCCGCACGCCGCCCCAACTGAGCGTGATCACATCACCGGCTGCGCAGTTCGGATAAGGCAGTTTCGAAGGGCTGCCGGGTTTGGCCTGGATGATGACCTGCACGCCATTTTTGGCGCTGTCACTGTCCACGCCGTCGGCGACGATTTGCGGATCGATGTATTGGTACAGCTCCGAATGCTCACCGGGCCTGGGGTTCACATCCTGGCCACCGGGCAGTTCGAGCTTGATATAGATCCTGACTGGCGGCTCGTAAGGTTCAGCGACCTGGTTGGCGCGATGCACGGTATAGCCCAGTGTATGAGGGCCGCTGTTGATGCGACCCGGTTGCACCCACAAGGTCACGCGCTCGTCGATCTCGATGTCCTCGGTGATCGTGTGCTGATCGACGCTGGCGCCATCGTAGTACAACTCGACCCAGTCGCTCTTCCTCATGTCGGCCCATGGCAGGATGAAAACTTTCAGGCCCTTGAGCGGGAAGTTGTCCAGTGCGGCTGCACGATTGATGCCCCATTCACCGGATGGCAATGGCGGCTCGGTACGTCCGGGGATGTCCGGAGCTCGCAAGGCCTGTGGGGCAATGCCGTTAACGGGGTGGGTCAGCATGGCAGGTACTCCGGCACGAGTTTGAGTGACGGAGTCATTTAAGGCGGGTGACTGAGGGTTGGCTACTGTCAGAAATTACAGGTGAGGAGGTATTTGCGATGAACGGTCGTGAGGCGCCGGGGTGATTGTTCGCGGGCAGGACAGGGCGAAAGTCGTCAGCGGCATGCTCAGTGAGCACGCATTGTAGGTGGGGACGGTTGATCTCGGCCTGAACGACAAAACCCGCCGCCCCGGTTGATCGGGGCGGCGGGTTTTGTCCTTCTGAAGAAATGGGTTGCCGGTGAGTCAGTCTTCGCGAGCAGGCTCACTCCTACAGGGATGAGCGGGGTTCGCGGGATGTCGGGTCAGTCGAGGCGTTTGAAGACGAGCGCCTTCAGACCGCTCTCAGGATCAATATCCGGAAACTCCGGCGGATTCTCCAGCCGCTGCTCAAAGCGCAAGCTTGGCGCCTCTTGCGTCACGCCATCAATCAGAAAGTCCGAACCAAATGACGGATCATTCATGCACGCCAGCACCGTGCCGTCTGCCGTGAGCAATTCCGGTAAACGACGCAATACGCGCTGGTAATCCTTGGTCAGCAGAAAACTGCCTTTCTGGAACGATGGCGGGTCGATGATGACCAGGTCGTACGGGCCGCTGTTGATCACCTTGCCCCACGACTTGAACAGGTCGTGGCCAAGGAAACTCACCTTGCTCAGGTCATGCCCGTTCAGCCGGTGATTGTCACGACCGCGGCTCAGTGCGGCGCGGGACATGTCGAGGTTGACCACATGGCTGGCGCCGCCTTCGATTGCTGCCACGGAAAACCCGCAGGTGTAGGCGAACAGGTTCAGCACGCGTTTGTCTGCGGCCTGCTCACGCACCCAGTTGCGCCCGTAGCGCATGTCGAGAAATAGCCCGGCGTTTTGCTTGCGGCCCAGGTCGACGCGGTACTGCAAGCCGCCCTCGACGATGCTCATCTCGTCGATTTCATTGCCCAGCAGCCATTCGGCGGTGCTCTGCGGCAGGTAACGATGTTGTACCAGCAAGGTGTGGGCGCCGGACTGTTGCCACTCGGCCGAGGTGCTGAGGTCGAGCAGCGATTGCTTGAGCGCTTCGAGCTGTTCGGGCTGCGGCTCCTTGAACAGCGACACCAGCACCACGCCTTGCAGCCAGTCCACCGTCAACTGTTCCAGCCCCGGCCAGCAACGCCCACGGCCATGGAACAGGCGGCGGGTTTCGCTCGGCGCCGTGGCGAGTGCAGGCAGCAGATGGGCGCGGAGGGTGGCGAGGGCTTCAGGGTTCATCAGTCACGGTCGGCAAGCAAAAGGGCCGGCATTTTAACCACAAAAACCGCTTGGCGAACGCCGGTCAGCCAAGGCGATTGACCACTGTTAAGAAAAGACCTGTATCAAAAATGAATTTATGCAGGGCGCGCTGCTCATACCAGATAAGCAGCGGATTCGAGCCGCTAAGTCGTTAATGCAATTCAGGGAGTGCCAGTTCATGAGTCCAACACCGACACCGAGCGCGCTCCTTCCTGGCGGGTTGATTCTGGTGGTTGAGGACGACCCGTTGATTCTGGAGTTTCTCTGCGAAATTCTTCAGGAGGAAGGTTTCAAGGTCGAGCCGCAAACCAGCGCGGATGCCGCCAAGCTGTATCTGGAAAAGCACGCGTCGGATGTCGCGTTGCTGCTGACCGACATCACCATGCCCGGTGAAATCAACGGCGCCGGGCTGGCCAATCTGGTTGGCGACCGCTGGCCGGAAAAGCCGGTGATGGTCATGTCCGGTTATGAAACCCCGGAAACTTCCGGGGTCAAGCATCCGGTGGCGTTCATCAAAAAGCCCTGGGCGATCGGCCAGTTGCTTGACTGTGTCGACAGCGCTTTCAAGTCCAAGGCGCCACGTCTGCACTGAGGTGGCGGGTCGAACTGCCGGGTAAAAATGCTACATTGCCCGGCCAATCCGCCCAGTTCTGTCAAAGGATGCGACCTTTTGTCTGCTCACGATAACGTCTTTGATCGCGCGTTCGGCGCGTTCCTGTTCGACATGGACGGCACCGTCCTCAATTCCATCGCTGCTGCCGAGCGAGTCTGGGCAGCGTGGGCTGAGCGCCACGGGGTTGATGTCGAGAGTTTCCTGCCGACCATCCACGGTGCTCGTGCCATCGACACCATCCGCCGGCTGAACCTGCCGGAAGTGGACGCCGAGGCGCAAGCGGCGTTTATCGCGCAGGCGGAAATCGATGATGTCGAAGGGATTGTGCAGATACCTGGGGCCGCGGCGTTTCTCGCCAGCCTGCCTGTCGAACGCTGGGCCATGGTGACCTCGGCGCCACGGGCTCTGGCGTTGCGGCGGATGGCTGCGGCGGGGATTTGCGAGCCTGCAGTGATGATCACGGCGGAGGATGTGACGGCTGGCAAACCTGATCCGGCGGGTTATCTTCTGGCCGCAAAGCGCCTGGGGCTTGAGGTTGGCGACTGCCTGATTTTCGAAGATGCCACCGTCGGCATCCAGGCTGCTGAAGCGGCAGGTGCAGCGCTGATGATCATCACCACGACGCACCAGCATCCCCTCGAAACCCGCCACGCGACTATCGACAGTTATGAGCCGCTGAGCGTTGTCGTCGATAGCCAAGGTCAACTGCACCTGCAAAAGGCCTGACACTACAAAGTCCCCTGTGGCAGCGGGCTTGCTCGCGAATGCGGTCTTTCAGTTGCATGCGATGTCGACTGATTCAGCGCATTCGCGAGCAAGCCCGCTCCCACATTCGATCAATGTCGGGCCGTAAATGTTGCCCGCTATCCAACACTGCAGGAGCCAGTTCAGTCTGCTGGCGATGGCGTCAGTAAACCCCCGGCAACAATCGCCAGCTACGCGCGCAATAAGCCTCGTACTCTGCACCAAACTGCCCGCGCAGCAGCGCCTCTTCCGAGTGAATACGCGCGATCAGTGGAATCAGCGTCAGCGCCGCCAGAATCAAACCGACACTGGAACGAAACGCCAGCGCCCAGCCCATCGCGTTGACCACCAACCCCAGATAGCTCGGATTGCGCAGGCGTGTGTAAATGCCGTCGGTGACCAGCCGATGCCCCGGCTGAATCGCCACCAGGCCGCTGAACCGTCGGCCCAGCACAAACACCGGCCACAGTCGCAGCGTGCCACCGACGATAAACAACAGCGCGCCGAGCCAGCGCACGTCTTCAGCGCCGAAGGTCCAGAAGTCGATGCGATCGCAGTACGCCGGGAGAAATCCGCTGACCAGACCGATCACGCCGAACGCCGGAATCACCCAGCGATTGGCGCGGTCCTCGCGCTCGCCCGAACTCATGTTTACATCGGTGAACAGCGAGGCCACCACCATCAGCACCGTGGCCAGCGCCACCAGCACCAGCGCCCCATGCGAAAAGAACACCGCCGGCCCGCCAATGCCCCACACCGCCAGGCCCAGGTAGGCGAGGGTGGCGAGCACCGCAACCACGGTCATTTGCGCAGACATTTTCATGGTCATCTCTTGAAAAGCGGCTGATCCTTTCAGTGTAGGACGCCGCTGAACCCGTGAAGGTGTCGGGTCAGTGACCATTGATGCCGGATGTCCCGGCCCCGTCGTGAGCAAGCCCCCTCCCACCCTTGATGCCCGCCAGCCCGAGAATCTCCATCCACCGACAATCCCAAGTGGGAGCGGGCTTGCTCGCAGAGGCGTCGGATCGGTCGTGACCAGTCTTTGGTCGGCAACGCCTTCATCCGGCCAACATCGCGTCTACGCTGATCCATTCCTTCTATTTGTCCGTGTATTGCCCATCGAAGAGGTGAACCCATGAAAATCGACTTGAGTGGAAAACTGGCCATCGTCAGCGGCAGCACGGGTGGCATTGGTCTGGGCATCAGTCAGTCACTGGCCGAGGCCGGAGCCACGGTTGTGGTGATCGGGCGTGAAACGGCCAAGGTCGAGCAAGCGCTGGCGAGCATTCGCAAGCAGGTGCCGGGTGCGCAACTGCGCGGACTGACGGCCGACCTGGGCACTGCCGAAGGTGCGGAAAAACTGTTCGCCGCTGAACCGCGCGCAGACATTCTGGTGAACAACCTCGGCATCTTCGACGCCGTGGATTTCTTTGACACCCCGGACAGCGAGTGGACGCGTTTCTACGAGGTCAACGTGATTTCCGGCGTGCGCCTGTCGCGGCATTACGTGCCGGCGATGGTCGAGCAGGGCTGGGGACGGGTGATTTTCCTGTCCTCGGAATCCGGTGTGGCGACCCCGGCCGACATGCTTAATTACGGCGTGACCAAAAGCGCCAACCTTGCGGTGTCCCATGGCCTGGCCAAACGTCTGGCGGGCACTGGCGTGACGGTCAATGCAGTCCTTCCGGGGCCGACCTTTACCGGTGGCGTGGAACACATGCTCAAGGATGCTGCGGCCGAGTCCGGCCGTAATCTGCGTGAAGAGGCTGATGTGTTTGTGCGCCGAGCGCGGCCGACGTCGATCATCCAGCGAGTGGCCGATGTTGCCGAGGTGGCGCATCTGGTCACGTACATCGCTTCGCCGTTTTCCTCCGCCACCACTGGCGCGGCCTTGCGCGTGGATGGCGGTGTAGTCGACAGTATGGCGATCTGAACCGCGAACACTCTGGAGAAGCGTTTATTTATGGCAACTGCATCAGCAACGATCGACATCCCGGCTTCGGCCGATCAGGTCTGGCAATTGATCGGCGGCTTCAACACGCTGCCGGACTGGCTGCCGTTGATTCCCAAGAGTGAGCTGAGCGAAGGCGGACGCGTGCGCACCCTGCAAACCGCCGACGGCGCGGTGGTGATCGAGCGTCTGCAAGCGTTCGACAACGCTGCCAGGACCTACAGCTACTCGATCGAACAGGCACCGTTCCCGGCGACTGACTATTTGGCGACGATCAAGGTTGAAGCTCAGGGGCAGGGCGCCCGGGTAACGTGGTCGGGACGCTTCAACGCCAAAGGCGTGAGCGAGGAAGAAGTGGTGGCGCTGTTCACCGGCATCTATCAGGGTGGCCTTGAGGCGCTGCGGGCCAATTACCCGACCTGACAGGCAAAACGCAAAAACTGTGGGAGCGAGCCTGCTCGCGAAGGCGTCGGATCGGTCAACATCTGCATTGACTGTCACACCGCATTCGCGAGCAGGCTCGCTCCCACAGGGGATCAGGAGTTGGCGATCAAACTCTGTCGACAATCCAGCACCAGCTTCGCGCCCCCCAGCTCACTGCTGCCCACCTCAAGATTGAAGCCATGCAGGCTGACAATCGCCGCGACAATCGATAGACCCAGGCCAAAGCCACTCTGCGGTTGCCCGCCCTCGGCACGATAGAAACGCTGGAACACCGCCTCACGCTCGGCTTCGGGAATCCCGGGGCCGGAGTCGTGGACTTCGATCCGCGTATGCCCACCGTCATTCACTCCGCGCAAAATCACCGTACCGCCTGCCGGGGTGAACTTGATCGAGTTGCTCAACAGATTCGCCAGCGCCTCGAACAGCAACGCTCGGTCGCCATTGAGCGGCGGCAGGGTTTCCGGCATGTTCAGCACGAACAGCAGCTCGCCTTCCTCGGCCAGCGGCAGGTAAAACTCATGCAGTTCTTCGAGCAATTGCACCGGATCGAGCTCGACAAAACCTGAGCGCCGCTGACGGTCTTCCAGCTCGGAAATCCGCAGCAACCCACGGAACCGCGCCATCAGCGTATCGGCCTCGGCCAGCACCAGATCCAGTTGCGCCGCTTCCTGCGAACCCTCACCAGCCTGCTGTTGCATGCGATACAACTGCGCGCGCAAACGCGTCAGCGGCGTGCGCAAATCGTGGGCGATGTTGTCGCACACACCTTTGACTTCATGCATCAGCCGTTCGATGCGATCGAGCATGGCGTTGACGATGGCGGCGAGCATGTCCAGTTCGTCGCGGCGGTTGGACAGCGGCAAACGGTGGGTCAGGTCGCCGGCAACAATCGCCTGGGCGCTGTCTTGAATCGCGCGGATGCGGCGCATTGGTCGGCGGCGCAGCAGATGCCAACCGGCAATCCCCGGCAGAATCGTCAGTGATACCCCCCAGAACAACGCGTGCAGAATGATCCGCGTCACAGCGAACAACGAACCGTTATCGCGCAACAACACCAGCCAGCGGCCGTCGCGGGTCTGAGTCGCCACCGCGTCGCAGCTGTCGGCGGGCAGGGTTGGGTCATCGGAATCGGCGCAGTCATCCAGGGTGTGGATCTTGCCATCCAGCGGCAGGCCTTCGGGCAGTTGCTGCAAAGCACCGCCGAGGTAAACTCCCTGGGCGTCGAACAGGCCATAGGCGTCGATGCCGCGTATATCAAAGGTCATGCTGGCGGCGAGCGCTTCTTCCAGCTGCTCACCGCGAAAGTGCGAAAACAGATGCTGACGTTGCATCAGCGAATGTTTGGCGAGGTTATCGAGATAGCTGGAGACCTCGAAATACATGACCCCCATGAGGATCGCGCTCCAGGCCACGAACAGTGAACTGTACAGCGCCAGCAGTCGACTGCTGGAGGAGCGCCAGCCGTCAGACGGGTTCGGCAATGACATAACCCGAGCCCCGTACCGTGCGAATCAGCGGAACATTGCCCGCCGCGTCGATCTTCTTGCGCAGACGACCGATGTGTACGTCGATCAAGTTGGTGCCCGGGTCAAAGTGATAGCCCCAGACTTCTTCGAAAATCATCATCCGCGACAGGATCTGCCCGCTGTTGCGCATGAGAAATTCCAGCAGCTTGTATTCGGTGGGGAGCAGCGTCAGGACCTGCCCGGCGCGGCGTGCTTCGTGGCTGATCAAATCCAGTTCGAGGTCGGCGACCTGCAACGTGGTGGCCTGGGTGGCGACGCTGTTCTGCCGGCGCAGCAGCACTTCCACACGTGCGGCCATCTCGTCGGTGGCGAACGGTTTGGTCAGGTAATCATCGCCGCCGGCGCGCAAGCCGCGCACGCGCTCATCGACATCGGAGAGGGCGCTGATCATCAGAATCGGCGTGGCCACGCCCATGGTGCGCAGAGTGGTGACGATCGCCAGGCCATCGAGTTCCGGCAGCATGCGGTCGAGGGTGATCAGGTCGTAGTTGCCGCTGACGGCGCGGTCGAGGCCTTCGCGGCCATTGTCGACCCAATCCACTTGCAGGCCGTGGCTGCTGAGTTCGGCGACGATTTCACGAGCAGTCACGGCGTCGTCTTCGATGGTCAAAATACGCGTCATAGGGCAGGCCTTGATCGGTTCAAACGGAATGGCTGCATTTTGCCAAGTATTTTGCGTCGCGCTTTAAATTAACTTTCATGTATAGCCTGTCACAAACGTCAATTCGGGGCGCTTTGCGGCGTTGGCGTCAATGCATAAAACCCGCTGCTTTCCGTCCATTGTTGCAAATTGCAATGAATGTAGAAGTTCAGTCTTTTTAAATCGTTGAAATTGAAAGATTTATTTCGTGCTCTCGACTGGCACGGTCGCTGCAATTCATCTCGTGACGAGTTGTAACACCATTTTTCATGCCTGGAGCACTACAACAATGAATAGATCCTCTGATGGGTTTTATCCTGCCTTCGAAGGAGAGTCGAGCAACGTGTCAGGCGTGTCCTGGGGCGCGATTTTCGCGGGCGCAGCGGCGGCCGCAGCACTGTCGATGATTTTAGTGCTGCTTGGCTTCGGTTTGGGATTCTCTGCCGTTTCACCTTGGGCCGGGGAGGGCATCAGCGCCAAGGGTCTGGGAATTTCGACGATTGTCTGGCTGGCGGCGACGCAAATCATCGCCTCCGGTCTGGGTGGCTACATCGCCGGTCGGCTGCGGGTGAAGTGGGCCAACATGCACGGGGATGAAGTGTATTTTCGTGATACTGCCCATGGCTTCCTCGCCTGGTGTGTGGCCACGCTGGTCACCGCAGTATTGGTAGTCGGCTCGGTCAGCAGTGTGATCAGTGGCGGTGTGCAGGCCGGTGCCAGTGTCGCCGGTGGCGCAGCGGCAGCCGCGACTCAGGCTGCCGGTAGCGCAGCGGCCAACACCGACAGCAATCAGTACGGTTACTACATCGACAATCTGTTCCGCGATGACCGTCCAGCATCGGTCAGTGATGATGCCGCCCATGGCGCCGTAGCGCGGATCTTCGCCCAGAGCCTGGCCAACGGCCAACTCAGTCCGGAAGACCGTACCTACCTCGCGCAACTGGTCGCACAACGAACCAATCTGAGCCAGGCCGACGCCGAGAAGCGTGTCGATGAAGTGTATGCCCGCACTCAGAAGGCCATCGCCAACGCCAAAGTCAAAGCCCAACAGGCTGCCGACACCGCTGCGAAAGTTGCTGCCTGGACCTCGCTGTGGATGTTCATCGCGTTGCTGGCCGGTGCGTTCTTCGCCAGTCTCGCAGCCACCTTCGGCGGTCGTCGCCGGGATGCGGTCGAGTACGTTGAAGTCGAGACCTACGCCACCACGACCACTCTGCCTCCAGTCCGTTAACAAGGAGAATCACCATGCGCTCTCTATTACTGTTTTTCCTCGGTGTGCCAATCCCGATCATCATCCTGATCGCCCTGTTCGTACACTGATTCCAATGCTCCATTGAGGCCCATGCCTCGGCCGCTTTCACTTCACGGTGAAAGCGGCTTTTTGCTTTCTGGCGTGCACCATTCGTCTTCTTCAACCGAATCGTTGAACAATCCGACCGCTTTCACTGGCCTGGATCAATATTCGCGTTTGTAACTTCCCCTAACGTAAATGTTCCAGGCCTTCGCTGAGGTTTGAACTACAGTGCTTCACGCGCACTTTGCTGCGCTGACGAAGTACCCGCGAGCCCGCCTGTAATCGAACAATTAAACGGGCCGCACGGTGTAGAGCAGCAAGGAGCTGACGCAATACCTTCCCCCTGAACCTTTTCACGGATGAACTTCGTAATGCACTGCCTAGAACGCACTTTCGATATCCAGCCCCTGACCCAGGCGGATATGACCGTCCACATCAATGGTCAACCGGTGACGGCGGCCATTGGCGAAACCGTCCTGAGCGTTATCCAGTCCCTTGGCGTGCGCCAGGTCGCACGCAACGACCATGGCCAGATCAGCGGCGCCTACTGCGGCATGGGTGTGTGCCAGTGCTGCCTGGTGAAGATCAACGGCCGCCACAAGCGCCGTGCCTGTCAGACCGTGGTGCGCGACGGCATGCAGATCGAAACCCAGGTCAACCGCATCAACGAGCAGGAGGTCGTATGAGCCTGCAACCGGTGATCGTCGGCGGTGGTCCGGCGGGAATGGCGGCGGCCATCGAGCTGGCGCGTCATGGGGTGCGCTGCACCTTGCTCGAAGAGGCCTCGCGTCTTGGTGGCGTGGTCTATCGCGGGCCGCTGCGCGACGGCGTGCAACTGGATTATCTGGGGCCGCGCTATTCCGAAGCCCTGAGCAAACTGCACGGTGATTTCCAGGAACAGTCCGGGTTGATCGACGTGCGCCTCAATCATCGCGTGGTCGGCGCCGAAGGCACCCGCGCGCTGGTGGTGCTCGACGGCGACGAGCAGCTGCACGAGATCGAATATCCGCAATTGCTGCTGGCCGCCGGCTGCCACGAACGCAGCGTGCCGTTTCCCGGCTGGACCCTGCCGGGGGTGATCATGCTCGGCGGCCTGCAACTGCAAATCAAAAGTGGCGTGGTCAAGCCGCAGGGGCCGGTGGTCATCGCCGGTACCGGGCCGTTGCTGCCACTGGTGGCAACGCAGCTGCACGCGTCCGGCGTCAAGGTCGCGGGCGTGTACGAAGCCTGCGCCTTCGGCAAGATCGCCCGCGAAAGCCTGGCGTTGCTGAACAAGCCGCAGCTGTTCCTCGACGGTTTGAGCATGCTTGCTTACCTTAAACTGCACGGCATCCCGATGAACTACGGCTGGGGCGTGGTCGAAGCCCACGGCGACGGCGAGCTGAAAAGCGTCACCGTGGCACCTTACTCGGCCAGCTGGGAGCCGGACCTGACGCGCATCGAGCGCTTCGAAGCGCAGACCCTGGCGGTCGGTTACGGCTTCATTCCGCGCACCCAGCTCAGTCAGCAGATGGGCCTCGATCACGGTTTCAGCGACGACGGTTACCTGCGCGCCAATTCGAACAACTGGCAGCAAAGCAACGAGCCGCACGTGCATCTGGCCGGTGACATGGGCGGGATTCGCGGCGGTGAAGCGGCGATGCTTGCCGGCAAGATCGCCGCCACCTCGATCCTCCTGCAACGCGGGGTGATCGAAGAAGAGCTGGCGCGGGTTCGCCGCGATCGTTATCTGGGCAAACTCAAATCCATCGTGCGCTTCCGCGCGGCTGTTGATCGCTACACCGAACGCGGTGTCGGCCAGACCGCTTTGCCGGCCGCCGACACCGTGATCTGCCGCTGCGAACACGCCACCCGCGCGGACATCGATCTGGCGCTGGAGCAGGGCGTGCAAGACATCGCCAGCCTGAAAATGCGCACCCGCGTCAGCATGGGCGATTGTCAGGGGCGGATGTGTGTCGGCTACTGCAGCGACCGCTTGCGTCAGGCCACCGGGCGCAAGGACGTCGGCTGGCTGCGTCCGCGCTTCCCGATTGATCCGATCCCTTTTTCCGCGTTCCAGTCCGTCGGCACGGAGGCCGCATCCCATGAGTAAGTTCTATGACGTGATCATTGCCGGTGGCGGCGTGATCGGGGCGTCCTGCGCCTATCAATTGTCCAAGCGCCAGGGCCTCAAGGTGGCGGTGATCGACGCCAAGCGCCCGGGCAACGCGACCCGCGCTTCGGCCGGAGGCTTGTGGGCCATCGGTGAGTCGGTGGGGCTGGGCTGCGGGGTGATTTTCTTCCGCATGATGTCGGCCAACCGCAAGCGCGAAACCCAGGGCGCGGCGGTCGCGGTGGACGCCACTACGCCGCACATCCTGCCGGAGTCGTTCTTCGATTTCGCCTTGCAGTCCAATGCGCTGTACCCGGCGCTGCATCGCGAGCTGAAGGACAGGCACGGGATGGATTTCAAGTTCGAAAAGACCGGGCTGAAGTTCGTCATCTATGACGACGAAGACCGCCTCTACGCCGAGCACATCGTCAGTTGCATTCCGCATCTGGCCGATCAGGTACGCTGGCTCGATCAGGCGGCGCTGCGTGAAGCGGAACCGAGCGTCAGCCATGAGGCCCGTGGCGCGCTGGAGTTTCTTTGCGATCACCAGGTCAGCCCGTTCCGTCTCGCCGACGCCTACATGGAAGGCGCGCGGCAGAATGGCGTCGACATCTTCGTCAACACCAACGTCACCGGTGTGTTGCACCACGGCAGCCGCGTGACTGGCGTGCAGACGGCCGAGGAGGGCGTGTTCCACTGCAAGACCCTGATCAACGCCGCTGGTGCCTGGGCGGCGGACTTGAGTGAGTGGGCCACCGGTGTGCGGATTCCGGTGAAACCGGTGAAAGGCCAGATCCTGCTGACCGAACGCATGCCGAAAATCCTCAACGGTTGCCTGACTACCAGCGATTGTTATGTGGCGCAGAAGGACAACGGCGAAATCCTGATCGGCAGCACCACCGAAGACAAAGGCTTCGACGTCACCACCACCTACCCGGAAATCGCCGGACTGGTGCAGGGCGCGGTGCGGTGCCTGCCGGAACTCAAGGACGTCAATCTAAAGCGCACCTGGGCCGGATTGCGTCCGGGCTCGCCGGATGAGCTGCCGATCCTCGGGCCGATGCGTGGGGTGGAGGGTTACCTGAATGCCTGCGGACATTTCCGCACCGGTATTCTGACCTCAGCGATCACTGGCGTGCTGCTGGACAAACTGGTCAATCAGGAGGCGCTGCCGCTGGATATCACACCGTTCCTGGCGGATCGGTTTGAGGTGGCGCCGGTCAAGCAAGAACGTGAATTGGAAATGGCCTAAGTCCATCCACAATTCCTGTAGGAGTGAGCCTGCTCGCGATGGCGGTGTGTCAGTAACAGAGATGGCTACTGATAGATTGCAATCGCGAGCAGGCTCACTCCTACAATTGGAATTGTGGTGAATTCAGACCTTGCGCGCTTCCTCTTCCAGTTGATCCGACTCGAACAACCGCGCCAGTTCCGCTCGGGCTTCCTGGGCGGTTTGCAGGACTTTGGCGGCGTCGTCGTAGACCGCGTGCTGGGCTTCCAGCACCTGTTCGTCATGGTGTTTGAAACGCTTGATCCGCGCATCGGCCTGGGCCTGGGTCAGACCGAGGCCGACCAGGGTACGGCGGCTCATTTCCAGGCTGGAGTAATAGGTCTCGCGAATCGCTTCGGCGCCGACATCGACCAGGCGGTGCACGTGCTGACGGTTACGTGCGCGAGCGATGATCTTCATGTGCGGATACAGCTTGCGCACGATCTCGGCGGTCTTGATGTTGGTCTCCGGATCATCCGTGGCAATCACGAAATACTCCGCCTCGCCAACCTTCGCCGCATTGAGGATTTCCGGGCGCATCGGGTCGCCGTAGAACACCGGCACGCCGCCAAAACTGCGCGACAGTTCGATGGTTTCCACCGAGGTGTCCAGCGCCACGAACTTGATGTTCTGCGCACGCAGAATCCGCGCCACGATCTGGCCCATTCGCCCCATGCCGGCAATCACCACGCGCGGTGCCTCGGTGTCGATTTCGCGGAATTTCTCCGGCACCTCCACCGGCTGCACTTTCGGGCTGACCAGTCGCGCACAGATCAACAGCAGCAACGGCGTCAAGGCCATCGACAAGGTGATGGTCAGCACCAGCAAGTCATACAGGCGCGGTTCGAACAGGCCCTGATCGCGCCCGATCTTGAACACCACAAAGGCAAATTCACCGCCGGCGGCGAGCACGATACCCAAGCGAATCGCACTGACTTTGGTCAGCCCACCGGCCAGACGCCCGACCACAAACAGCAGCGGCAACTTCAAGCCGATCAGCAGCAGCGTCAGGCCCAGCACGGTGATCGGCGCACTCAGCAGCAGACTCAGGTTGGCGCCCATGCCGACGCTGATGAAAAACAGCCCGAGCAGCAGGCCTTTGAACGGCTCGATCTGCGCTTCCAGTTCATGGCGATACTCCGAGTCCGCCAGCAGCAGGCCGGCGAGGAAAGCCCCGAGCGCCATCGACACGCCGACCAGATCCATCAGCCACGCCGTACCGATCACCACCAGCAATGCGGTGGCGGTGGAGACCTCCGGCAGACCGGTTTTCGCCACCACGCGAAACACCGGGCGTAGCAGATAACGTCCACCGACTACCACCACGGCGATTCCGCCGAGTACCTGCAGACCGTGGTTCAGGCTTTCCGCGTTGCTGCTGGCGTGGGCGCTGCCGGCGAGCATCGGCACCAGCGCGATCAACGGGATCGCGGCGATGTCCTGAAACAGCAGAATCGCAAACGCCAGTCGCCCGTGGGGGCTGGTCAGCTCCTTGCGCTCGGCCAGGCTTTGCAGGCCGAATGCGGTGGACGACAGCGCCAGACCAAGGCCGAGCACAATCGCACTGTTCAGCGGCTGTCCGAACACGTACAACGCCAGCACGCCGATCACCGCCGCCGTCAGCAGCACCTGCGCCAGACCTACGCCGAACACCGACTTGCGCATCACCCACAAGCGACGGGGTGACAGCTCAAGGCCGATGATGAACAACAGCAACACCACGCCCAGTTCCGAGATATGCGCAACGCTCTGCGGATTGCCGATCAGGCCGAGCACCGACGGGCCGATGATCACCCCCGCCAACAGATAACCGAGCACCGCACCCAGTTGCAGACGCTTGGCCAGTGGCACGGTGAGCACGGCTGCGAAGAGAAACACGACAGCGGCTTGTAACAGGTTGCCTTCGTGGGGCATGGGTTGACTCCTGACAGCGGTACGGCGGGGGGTGACAAGGATAAGGGCTGCGCCGCTCGTCAATCCACCACAAAACCCTGTGGGAGCGGGCTTGCTCGCGAAAGCGCTGGTTCAGTCCATGTTGATGGCGACTGTGACACCGCATTCGCGAGCAAGCCCGCTCCCGCAAGGGCGATATCATCAAATCTGTAATAAATTGCATCATTTGGTTACATTGATAGCCTTCACGAATCAATCTTTTCGAGTCCGCCATGGCCATCAACTTCGACCTCAACGACCTGCAAGCCTTTCGCGCCGTGGTCGAGCAGGGCAGTTTCCGCAAGGCCGCCGACATCGTGCGCCTGTCACAACCGGCCCTGAGCCGACGCATCGAGAAGCTTGAAGACGCCCTCGGCGTAAAGCTGTTCGAGCGCACCACGCGCAAAGTCAGCCTGACCCAGGCCGGGCGTGGCTTCATGCCCAGCGTCGAGCGTTTGCTGGATGATCTGGACGTGGCGCTGCTGGGCATCAGTGAAGTCGCATCGACCCGACTCGGTCATGTCACCGTGGCTTGCGTACCCTCGGCGGCGTACTACTTCATGCCGCGGGTGGTCGCTCGCTATCACCAGCAGTTTCCGCGAATCAAGGTCAAAGTCCTCGACTCCAGCGCCCACGACGTGTTGAGCGCAGTGGTCAACGGCGAGGCGGATTTCGGGTTGAGTTTTCTGGGCACGCAGGATGCCAAGGTCGATTTCGAACCGCTTGTGCAGGAGTGCTATGTCGTCGCTTGCCGGCGCGATCACCCGTTGGCCGGACGCAGCAGCGTGACCTGGGACGAGTTCTATCAGCAGGATTACATCTCGCTGGACAAGACGTCGGGCAACCGTTTTCTGCTCGATCAGGCCTTGAGCAGCGTGGTGCCGCAGCGCCCGAGCATCTGCGAGACGCGGCATGTGACGACCATGATTGGTCTGGTGGAGGCGGGGCTGGGGGTGGCGGCGGTGCCGCTGATGGCGATGCCCGGGCCGGATCATCCGATCCTGACGCGGGTGCCGCTGACAGATCCGCAAGTGATGCGCAGTGTCGGCATCCTCAAGCGCCGGGGTCGCACGTTGACCCCGGCGGCATTGGAACTGGAGCGGCTGGTAGTGGAAATGAAAGTCCAGCCACCAACGCTTAGCGCTTGACCGAATCCAGCCCGGTGGCTTGCACGTCAGCCTGGGCGGCAGGCGCGGCAAGATAGTCGAGCAGGGCCTTGGCCTCTTTTGGATGCTGTGCGCCGACCGGGATGCCGGCGGCGAAGCGCGTCACCGACTGCACCGACTCCGGAATCTTCCCGACAAACGTCACCCCCGGCACCGGCAGCAATTCGCTGACCTGCTGGAAGCCCAGTTGGTAATCGCCGGTGGCAACCACCGAGCCGACCGGGACTTTCGGGACCATTTTCGCTTTCGGTTTCAGTTGATCCTCGACACCGAGTTTGTTGAACAACTCCTTCTCGATGTACACGCCGCTGGCGCTGTCGGAGTAGGCCACCGATTTTGCGTCGAGGAGGGTTTTCTTCAGGCTTTCGACGCTGCTGATGTCCGGCTTCGGCGCGCCTTCACGCACCACCAGACCGATCCGTGAATCCGCCAGTTCGACCCGCGAGGCCGGGTCGACCTTGCCCTGTTTGATCAGGTCATCGAGGGCGTAGCCGACCATGATCACCACGTCGGCGTGCTCACCGCGAGCGAGGCGATTAGGGATGGCTTCCGGCGCCTTGCCCATAGACGGGCCGAGTTGGGTGTCGAGGGTGTTGCCGGTGGCGGCCGCGAATTTCGGGCCGAGGATTTTGTAGGCGGCGGTGAAGCCGCCCGACGTCATCACATTCAGCTGTTCAGCATGGGCCAGGGCGCTGAAAGCGAAGAGGGCGATGGCGCTGAGATTGATCAGTTTTTTCAAGGTGATTGCTCCTTATGCGGCAACCGGTTGCAAACGGCCGCCTGCGCGGCGATAGAGGTACAACGTGGCGCACAACGCGCACAGTGCGCCGACGCTCATCCAGTAACCCGGCGCCGCTTTGTCGCCGGTGTACTGGATCAGGAAGGTCGACATCGCCGGGGTGAAACCGCCAAAAATCGCGGTCGCCAGGCTGTAGGCGAGGGAGAAACCGGCTACTCGCACTTCCACCGGCATGATCTCGGTCAGCGCCGGAATCATCGCGCCGTTGTACATGCCGTAGATGAACGACAGCCACAGCAGCGACAGCAACATGTGACTGAAGCTCGGCGCCTGCACCAGGTACGACAGGGCCGGATAGGTGGTGGCCAGTGCCAGCAGCGCCATGGCGATCAGCACCGGGCGCCGGCCGACACGGTCGGACAACATGCCGCCAATCGGCAGCCAGAAGAAGTTCGACACGCCAACCAGCAAGGTCACCAGCAACGCATCGGAAGTGCTCAGGTGCAGCACGGTCTTGCCGAAGGTCGGCGCGTACACGGTGATCAGGTAGAACGCGGTGGTGGTCAGCGCGACCATCAACATGCCACCGAGCACCACGCCCCAGTTCTGGCCAAGCGTGCGGAACACTTCCTTCATGCTCGGGCGGTGTTTGCGTGCGGCGAACTCTTCAGTTTCCGCCAGGTTACGCCGCAGGAAAAAGATGAAGGGCACGATCATGCAACCGACGAAAAACGGAATGCGCCAGCCCCAATCGGCAACCACATCCGGCGCCATCCACGCGTTCAGCGCATAGCCCAAGGCTGCCGCGACGATGATCGCCACTTGCTGACTGGCGGACTGCCAAGCGGTGAAAAAGCCCTTGCGGCCAGGGGTGGCGATTTCCGACAAGTACACCGAAACACCGCCCAGTTCCGCACCGGCGGAGAAGCCCTGCAACAGCCGTCCGATCAACACCAGCGCTGGCGCAAACAGACCGATGGTCTCGTATCCGGGCACCAGCACAATCAGGATCGTGCCGCTGGCCATGATCGACAGGGTGACGATCAACCCTTTGCGCCGACCGACGTCATCGATGTACGCACCCAGCACGATGGCGCCCAGTGGACGCATCAGAAAGCCTGCGCCGAATACGGCAAAGGTCATCATCAGGGAAGCGAACTCACTGCTCGCCGGGAAGAACACCGCCGCGATCTGCGTGGCGTAGAAGCCGAACAGAAAGAAGTCGAACTGTTCGAGGAAGTTGCCCGAGGTGACCCGGAAAATGGCGCCGGCCCGCGAGCCGCCGTGTGGGATTGAGGCTGTCATAGAAAAATCTCCACCGCTTTTATGACGTGCGCGACGTGGAAGCGGCGCACGGTTGTTATTGCGGCGGATGGTCGCGCAGCTGTAACAGGATGTTAATTGCATTGTTGGCATGGATTGATGTGCAAAACGGATCAATTCCCTGAAACACCACTTCCTGTGGGAGCGAGCCTGCTCGCGAAAGCGGTGGTTCAGGTAATGAAGATGCTGCATGTACCGATGTCATCGCTGGCAAGCCAGCTCCCACAGTTTTTGCGGTGTACCCGCTGTCCCTGCAACACCAAGCAAACCTGTGGGAGCTGACTTGCCAGCGATAGCGGCCTCACAGGCAACTACAATCCCTGGCCAGTCCACGCAAAAACAAGGAATGATTCCAGTCCTCCGCAGTCGGAGTTCAGGTATCACACATCTGAAGGAGGTTCACCGATGAACAGCAAAACCCTAATCGCCAGCCTGGCCCTGGTCGCCGGCATTGCCGGGATCAGCCCACTTGTTCAAGCGGCGCAAACCTCAAGCGAACCCACGGTCCAGTCGCCGACCAGCGACCGCGAATTGAAGGTCAACGACCGGGCTCCAGACATTTATCAGCGCAGCGACAAAGCGTTGAAAAACTGGAAACAGAAAGGCTTGAAAGCACCGGTCGATCAGGCGCAGTGGGTGCAGATCAATGACAAGTACGTGATGGTCATGATCACCAACGGCACCATTGTCGAAATGCAACCTGTCGAGCGTTAATACCCCCCGACTCAAAGGCCCTGCGCATGCACTCGTGCAGGGCTTCCCACCTCAAAATCCTGCTGCGTCTGACCTCCTGCATCGCCAGATCCACAATCCGAGGAGTGATAGCGTTGCTCTGCGCAATCGGCTTGCCAATCACCGGCAATTCTGGGAAAACGGCCGCCAGTTAAGCGATTGAGTGGATGTCATGAATGATGAACTGCAGGTAATCGATCTCCGGGTGGGCGAGGGCAAGGCTGCCGTCAAAGGCGCGCTGATTACCACCCATTACACCGGCTGGCTGGAAGACGGCAGCGAGTTCGATTCTTCTCACAGCCGTGGCAAACCTTTCCAGTGCGTGATTGGCACGGGCCGGGTGATCAAGGGTTGGGATCAGGGGCTGATGGGCATGCAAGTGGGCGGCAAGCGCAGACTGCTGGTGCCGGCGCATTTGGGGTACGGCGAGCGGACGATGGGCAAGATTCCGCCGAATTCGAATCTGGTGTTTGAGATTGAATTGTTGGAGGTTTTGACGCGGGAGGATTGAGGCGGATGCAGTAACGACATCGCCTCTTGGCCTAAGAATCCGAGCTGCCTTCAAGCCCAGTGCAGCGGTGCGGCCTGGGGGAAACAGATGTCTACTTCCAGTTTCGCTGCGGCCGACAGATTGACCAGCGCATCCAGAGAAAATTTGTCGATTTTACCGTTGAGTACGTCATTGAGGCGTGGCTGAGTAATCCCCAAGCGCTTGGCGGCTTCCTTCTGAGGAAGCTCCCAGGCACGAACCGTCTCGCAAAGCGTGCGCATGAGTTTGGCCCGCAGGCGCATGTTGGCCGCGTCCTGCGGCGTGTCTTCCAGCGCGTCCCAGATGCTTGAGAAATGCTGGGAAGGGTGTTGATGATCCTTCATGGCTTAACCTATTTCCTGGTATCTGGCGCGTGCCAGTTCTATATCTCGCGTTTCAGTTTTGCGAGTGGTCTTTTGCATGGCGTGCAGCACATAAATCGCGTCAGGCCGATTGACCACATAAAACACTCGAAACGCTCCTGAGTCTTCGGTGATTCTGATTTCATTGACACCCCGTCCTACGGTTTTCATGGGGCGCCAATCAAAAGGCTCGTCGCCCTGTTGCAACAGATCCAATTGAAATCCCGCAGCTCTGCGAGCATCCAAAGGAAAAGCTCTCAGATCCTTGAGTGCACTTGCGACAAACACCACATCCTTGTGTCTTGGCATCGACTTCTCCTTTGTTGAAAGGATAAGCGTAATGGCTCCGACGAAAATGCGTTGCGGCGGTGTGTTGCAAAGAGTGGCAGAGGTCACCTATCAGCAGGCTATATCGAAACCGATATAAATCAAGCTTGATTTTCTTTATCTGATATTCGGTATCGACATCGCCAGTTTGCTCCTACAGGGGATTAGAGCAGGGCACGCGCATCATGAGCCTCAACCCCAAGCGCTGAGCCACAGCGACTAAGGCTGTGCCGCGCTGAACAGTGGAATCCGCCCATTGAGCGATGGGCGGTAATGCCACGTCAGTTGTTGCAGATTCATACCCTGATCAAGGGTTTCTCTGACAGTCGCAGCGGCAATGTTCAACGCCAGCGTCTGCCCCCGGACACTGATGCCGGCCGCTGCCAAAGCTGAAACTGCGCCGGTCAGGACGATCCAGCAGAAACCGCTCGGGCTCTGCATTTAACGAAGGATCGCGGTTGGCCGAGGCCAGCAGCACCAGAATCACCTCGCCAGCCTCGAGCCGCACGCCATCGATCTCGCAAGTCTGTGCGACAAAGCGCCGAGTGTTCTGTACCGATGGATCAAATCGCTGAACCTCGGCCAGCAGTGCGTCCACTGAGGCATGGCGCAATTCGGGCTGACGTCGCAGCGCAATCAGTGCATTGCCGATCAGTCCCGCACTGGCCTCGAACGTCTGCGAACAGAGACCGATCAGGTTGGCGATCAGGGTTTCTTCGTCTCCTGTAAATCGCTGCTCGATAGCCTTGAGCAACTCGCTATCGGCTTCGGCCAGCAACTCGATGAAATAGCCGTGCAATTGCTCCGCCGCCGCATGCGCCGCCGCCAGTTGCAGGTCATTGCTCAGCGGCGACAGGCAGGCGACGAAATCCGCGGTCAGTTCACTGATCGCCCGGCCTTGCGCCGGGGTGAAGCCGAGCAGCGCCGCGACCACGCACACCGGGCCGCGAAACATCGCCTTATACAAGCCGTCGGCGTCCGCTGTAATCAGACGCGCGGCCACCAGTGCGCGTACTTGCTCGTCATCTATCAACTGCAGTGACGGCTCGATTGCCGCACGCGGACAGCGCTGACGTTCGCCATCGTTCATCCGCATCAACTGCCCGAACACCTTGCCGGCCAGCCCCGAGGCAATCGCCTTGGGCACCGGTTCCTGCAACGGTCGCACCCGACAATCGGCATGCGTCAGCACCCCACGCACCGCTCGGGCGCTGCTGGCGACCCACAGCTTCAATCCATGATCAAAGGTCAGTCCGCCCTCGGCGCGCAGTTTGGCGTAGTAGGGGTAGGGATCGGCATGCGTCGCAGCGATGATCGGGTCCATGGTGCACAGCCTTGTGGTCGGGAAAGTGATGCGAGTATCTTCAGTCCGCAGCGACGACGATTCGTCGGGGAACGAAATATGCACGCAGAACATCAAGACATCGGCGTTTCGCAGGTGGCGGCCGCCATCGCCGAACCGGCACGCACGAAAATTCTCTGCTCGCTGATGGACGGCCACGCCCGCACCAGCACTGAATTAGCGGCCGTGGCGGAAGTCAGCGCCTCCACCGCCAGTGCACATCTGGCCAAGCTCAAGGATCTGGCACTGGTGCGCCTGCACGTGCAGGGCCGCCATCGTTATTACAGCCTCGCCGATCAGCGCGTGGCTCAGGCGCTGGAAGCGCTGATGGTGATCGGCCAGAACGCCGCACCTAGCTTCAAGCCGCACACCCCGGATCGCCTGCAATTCGCCCGCACCTGCTACGACCACATGGCCGGCACGCTGGCGGTGTTGCTCCACGACCGTTTGCTCGAGGCGGGGTGGCTGGTGGAAACCGATGAGCGCGCTTATCGCTTGAGCGGCACCGGCGACGCGTTGTTTGCGAGCTTGGGGATTGAGGTGCAGGACTTGAGTACCTTGCGCCGCAAGTTTGCCTGCCCGTGCCTGGACTGGAGCATGCGCCGGCCGCATCTGGGCGGTTCGCTGGGCGCGGCGTTGTTGCAGATGGCGTTGAAACGCAAGTGGGTGACGCAGGATCTTGATAGTCGGGCGTTGGCGCTCACCGTGGCGGGGCGAAAGGAAATGGGTAAGCGGTTTGGTCTTGAGTTGCCTTTAGACGCAAAGATCAAAAGATCGCAGCCTGCGGCAGCTCCTACAGTAATCGCGTACACCCGCTAATTCTCGACCCTGCCCAATCCCTGTAGGAGCTGCCGAAGGCTGCGATTCTTTGATCTTGAGCTTCTGCCCGACGAGGTGCGCTTCTACCACCTTGTAACCCCGTGCTCGGACCTATACTGTATATCCACACAGTAAAGAGCCCGCGCCATGCAAATCATCGACAAGCTCAGCATTCTCGCCGACGCCGCCAAGTACGACGCCTCCTGCGCCAGCAGCGGTGCGCCCAAGCGCAGCTCCGAAGGCAAGAGCGGGTTGGGCTCGACCGATGGCATGGGTATCTGCCATAGCTACACGCCGGACGGCCGTTGCGTGTCGCTGCTGAAAATCCTCCTGACCAATTTCTGTCTCTACGACTGCCAGTACTGCGTCAACCGCCGCTCCAGCGATGTGCCGCGTGCACGTTTCACCCCCGAGGAAGTGGTCACGCTGACTCTGGATTTCTACCGGCGCAACTGCGTCAGCGGGCTGTTTCTCAGCTCCGGGATCATCCGCTCGGCGGATTACACCATGGAGCAACTGGTACGCGTGGCAAAGCTGTTGCGCGAAGAGCACGAGTTTCGCGGCTACATTCACCTCAAGACCATTCCCGAGGCCGATCCGGCATTGATCGAAGAGGCCGGGCGTTACGCCGACCGCCTCAGCGTCAACATTGAACTGCCCACCGACGCCAGCCTGCAAACCCTGGCGCCGGAGAAGCAGATCGGTTCGATCAAGCAGGCGATGAACACCATTTACACCGGCGTGCAAACGGTGCTCAACGAACCGCGTTCGGCGAAGTTCGCCCCGGCCGGGCAAAGTACGCAAATGATCGTCGGCGCCGATGACACCGACGACAGCACGATCCTGCACAGCGCCCAGTCGCTGTATGGCAACTACCGCTTGCGGCGGGTTTACTATTCGGCCTTCAGCCCGATTCCCGATAGCCCGAAAAGCGTGCCATTGGCCGCGCCACCGCTGATGCGTGAACACCGTTTGTATCAGGCCGATTTCCTCTTGCGCAGTTACGGCTACAGCGCCGATGAGTTGCTCAAGGGCCCGGGTAATCTGGCGCTGGACATCGACCCGAAACTGGCTTGGGCGCTGCAGAATCGCGAAGTGTTTCCGCTGGACCTGAATCGCGCCGAGCCGTCGCTGATCGCACGAATCCCCGGCATCGGTCTGCGCACCACCGAACGTCTGGTGCAATTGCGCCAGCAACGGCGCATTCGCTACGAAGATGTGGCGCGCATGCGTTGTGTGCTGGCCAAGGCCAAGCCGTTCATCATCACCAGCGACTACCACCCGCAACAGGCCGAAGTCACCAGCCACATGCTCTATCAGCAACTGCGCGACCGGCCGCAGCCGCAGCAGATGGGGTTGTGGGGATGATCAATCTCGATTGCGACGACCTGTTCGACACCTGGCGCCAGCAGGCACGCTGGCTGCTCAGCCATGAAGTCGACCCGAGTCTGGTGAGCTGGGCGTCGGAAGGGGTGAGCGATCTGTTTGCCAGTGACGTCTCGGTACCCGAAGGGCAGGGGCCGTTTCAGGCACGCATCCCCCGTGCACTGCTCGACACCCTGGAGCAAGCCGCGCGCTACCGGGGCGACCAGCGCTGGAGTCTGTTGTATGAAGTGCTGTGGCGAGTCAGCCATGGCGATCGCACGGCGATGATGGCCGGCGACAAGCTCGGCAGCGAGTTGCAGCGGCGGATTAAGCAGGTGCAGCGCGAAGCCCACCATTTGCATGCGTTCGTGCGTTTCATCGAACGCCCGCAGGATCAGCCAGGCCCGCAATACGTCGCGTGGCACGAACCGGCCCACGACATCCTGCGCAGCGCCAGCGAACATTTCGTCAGGCGCATGGGCCGGCATCGCTGGTTGATCGCCACGCCGCGTGACGGGGTTTATTACGATGGCGAACAGTTGATTCATCAGCGCCAGTGCCCGGTGGAATGGCAGCAACTGGCGCAGAACGTCGATGATCCGCACGGCGTGTTATGGCTGACGTACTACAGCCACATCTTCAACCCGGCGCGATTGAACGAGAAGGTCATGCAAGGGCATTTGCCGGTGCGGTTCTGGAAGAATCTGCCGGAAGGGGAGTTGATCCCCGGGTTGATCACTCAGGCACGGATGGGCAAACAGCAAAATGGTCAGGCCAGCGGGATTGCCGCGCGAGCCGGCAAGCGAATTGCCTTGAAACAGGATGAGCCTGAGCAGGTCGATCAGCGGGTTGCCGACGCCATCAGCAGACCAAAACCGGCAAAGGTCGCCCCCGAGACTTTTGCCGCCAGCCAGGATCCTTTCGGGCTCGACAGCCAGCCTTTGGCCGCATTGGCGAGCAGGGCGTAGCTGCCGTGCACCAGAATTACCAGCACCGCGTAAGAGGCCACCAGTTTGAAGAACTGCGGGTAAAAAGCCTGTTCAGTGTCGATGAACTGCGGGAATACGGCCAGAAAGAAGAAGATCGCTTTCGGATTGAGAAACTGCAGGGACGCGGCTTCGAGAAAACGGTAGCCCGGACGAGAAGGGCGAACCTGCTGCAGGCTACGGAAACGATCTGAACGCCAGCTCTTGAAGCCCAAGTACAACAGGTATGCAGCTCCGGCGTATTTCAGCACGGTAAACGCCTCGGCCGAGGCGCTGAGGATCAAGCCGACGCTGGTGGCGCTGAGGGCAGCCACCACGAACGCGCCCGAGGCGATCCCTAGAATGCCGGGTACTGCGCCGGTCCAGCCCAGGCGCACGGCGTTGGACAGGGTCAGCACCACGCCCGGGCCGGGGCTCAAAATGGTCAGGGCGGCGAACAATACAAAGAGTCCGTAGCTGTGCATGATGTTGCTCCGTCGAATCGCGTATCTGCGTGCGGGCAGATTGGCGTGGCGGCAACGCGCTGACAAACGCTTTAAATGCAGTGCATATGTGACTAAATTAGACCCATGAAAAATTCACTTCCCCCGCTCAATGCGGTTCGCGCCTTCGCTGTGGCTGCTCGTCATCAGAGTTTCAGCCTGGCGGCCGACGAGCTGCATGTCAGCCATAGTGCGGTCAGCCGCCACGTCAAATTGCTTGAAGAACATCTGGGCGTTTTGTTGTTTGAACGGCGCATCAGGCAGTCGCTGCTGACGCCGGCGGGTGAGCTTTTTTATCAGCAAGTCAGCGCCGGTCTGGCGCAGATTGCCGACGCCGCTGCCGAGTTGAGGCGACAGGCAGCGCGGCCGACGATCACGATCAATGTCCGGCCGTCCTTCGCCCTGTTATGGCTGACGCCTCGTTTGGCGGACTTTTCGGTGCAGCATCCGCACATCGACACCCAGGTCGTCACGCAGACCCAATCGCCGGATCCGGCCCGCGACGATTTCGACATTGTCATCCGCCGGGGCCGTGACGATTGGGCGCCGACGCTGGAGGCGCACGCGTTGTTCGAAGATGAATTGGTCATGGTCGCGGCGCCGGCATTGATTGAGCGACTGCCGCTGACAAATCTCGCCGGCCTCAGTGCGCATACCTTGCTGACCGTCAGGGCGCGGCGTGAAGACTGGCACCACTGGGCCATGCATTTCGGCCAGAGCCAGAGCAGTAGCCAGGTGATCCGTCAGTTTGATTACATGCACCGGGTGCTGGAAGCGGCCGTGGCGGGCGAGGGCATCGCGCTGTGTCCAACCACTTTGCTCGGCACGCATTTGTCGAGTGGTCGCCTGATCTGTCCGTTGCCGGATCTGCGCATGCCGCTGCCACGCTATTACTACGGTGTTGCCCCGCAAGCGTCGGCGCACACCGAAGTGTTGATTGAGTGGCTACAGCAACAGCGCCCATGAAAAAGCCCCCATCGATCACTCGATGGGGGCTTTTGTGCCTAAGCAGCCGTCAGATCAAACCTTGACGATCCAGCCCGCTGGCGCTTCGATGTCGCCGGTCTGCACGCCAGTCAGCTCTTTGTAGAGCTTCTGGGTGACCGGGCCGACTTCGGTTTCGCTGTGGAACACGTGCAGGTGGTCGTTGTAACTGATCCCGCCGATCGGGGTGATCACAGCCGCGGTACCGCAGGCGCCGGCTTCCTTGAAGTCCGACAGTTTGTCGATCAGCACGTCGCCTTCAATCACTTCCAGACCCAGACGGGTTTTCGCCAGTTCGATCAGCGACAGACGGGTGATGCCTGGCAGCACGGATGGCGAGTTCGGGGTGATGAACTTGTTGTCGTGGGTGATCCCGAAGAAGTTGGCCGAACCGACTTCCTCGATCTTCTTGTGAGTCAGCGGATCCAGGTAGATGGCGTCAGCGAAGTGCGCTTTCTTGGCCTGCGAGCCCGGCATCAGGCTGGCGGCGTAGTTGCCACCGACCTTGGCCGCACCGGTGCCTTGTGGGGCGGCGCGGTCGAAGCTGGAGATCTGGAAGTTGTGCGGAGTCAGGCCGCCCTTGAAGTAGGCGCCGACCGGGATCGCGAATACCGAGAAGATGAACTCCGGCGCGGTACGCACGCCGATGTTGTCACCCACGCCGATCACGAACGGACGCAGGTACAGCGCGCCGCCGGTGCCGTATGGCGGGATGAAGCGCTCGTTGGCGCGAACCACTTCCTTGCACGCTTCGATGAACTGCTCGGTCGACACGTGCGGCATCAGCAGGCGGGCGCAGCTGCGCTGCATGCGCGCGGCGTTCTGGTCAGGACGGAACAGGTTGATCGAGCCGTCCTTGCAACGATAAGCCTTCAGGCCTTCGAAGCACTGCTGGCCATAGTGAAGGGCAGTCGAGCCTTCGCTGATGTGCAGCACGTTGTCTTCGGTCAGGGTGCCTTTGTCCCACTCGCCATTGCGAAAGTACGACAGATAGCGTTTGTCGGTCTTGATGTAGTCAAAACCCAGCTTGTCCCAATTGATGCTTTCGTTACCCATGACACCCTCTATCACTGAACAACCGTCGAAACGGTTCAAGGCTTCTGACGTTTTTTTGGATGGGCACAACAATACTTCATTCTTGAGCGGTTTCGCAGCCCGGACTATCGGATGACAGACAGATAATTCCGGTTGCGCCTGAGAATTCGCGAGCAGGCTCGCTCCCACATTTGAAATGCATTCCCATTGTGGGAGCGAGCCTGCTCGCGAAGGGGCCATTACAGCCACCCACCATCACAGGTGCAACGCATGCCCCAACGCCCGCAACGCCGCTTCCTGCACCGCTTCACCCAGGGTCGGATGCGCATGAATGGTGCCGCCGATGTCTTCGAGGCGCGCACCCATTTCCAGGCTTTGCGCGAATGCGGTCGACAACTCGGAAACGCCTGCCCCGACCGCCTGCCAGCCGACAATCAGATGATTGTCGCGCCGCGCTACCACCCGCACGAAGCCGCTTTTTGATTCCAGGGTCATCGCCCGGCCATTGGCAGCGAACGGGAAGCTGGAAACGATGCAGTCCAGCCCGGCAGCCTTGGCTTCGTCCGGGGTCTGGCCGACCACCACCAGTTCCGGGTCGGTAAAGCACACGGCGGCGATGGCGGTCGGGTTGAATTCGCGGGGTTTGCCGCTGATCAGCTCGGCAACCATTTCGCCCTGAGCCATGGCGCGATGCGCGAGCATCGGCTCGCCGCTCAGGTCGCCGATGGCGTAGACGTTGCGCATGCTGGTCTGGCAGCGGCTGTCGATCTTGATCGCCGAGCCGTTCATGTCCAGGTTCAGCGCTTCGAGATTCCAGCCGTGAGTATTTGGCTTGCGCCCGACTGCCACCAGCACCTGATCGGTTTCCAGATTGAGGGTGTCGCCGTTCGGGTCACGCACCTGCAAGGTGCCATCGAAACCCAGCACGCTGTGCTTGAGATAAAGCTTCACGCCCAGTTGCTTCAGTGCTTCGTGGACCGGTTGGGTCAGCTCGGCATCGTAGGCCGGCAGGATACGATCCTGCGCCTCGACCACGCTGACCTCGGCGCCGAGCTTGCGGTAAGCAATGCCCAGCTCCAGTCCGATGTAACCGCCGCCGACCACCACCAGACGTTTGGGCACGGACTTCGGTGCCAGCGCTTCGGTGGAGGAGATGATCGGCCCGCCGATTGGCAGGATCGGCAGGTTGACGCTGGTCGAACCGGTGGCCAGCACCAGATGTTCGCACTGGATCCGCGTATCGCCGACTTCCACGGTTTTGCCGTCGATGACTTTGGCCCAGCCATTGATGACCTGGACCTTGTTCTTTTTCAGCAGTGCGGCGACGCCGGTGGTCAGGCGATCGACGATGCCGTCCTTCCACTCTACGCTTTTGCTGATGTCGAGGGTCGGCGCCGAGACACTGATACCCAGCGCCGAATGCTGACTGTGATGTTGTGTCTGGTGGAACTGCTCGGCCACGTGAATCAACGCTTTGGACGGAATGCAGCCGATGTTCAGGCAAGTGCCACCCAGCGATTGGCCTTCGACCAGAATCGTCGAAATGCCCAGTTGCCCGGCGCGAATCGCCGTGACGTAGCCGCCGGGGCCGCCGCCGATAATCAGCAGCGTGGTGTTCAAGGTTTGCATGGCGTCACTCCACAAACAGGGTTGCGGGTTGTTCGATCAAGCCACGAATGGCCTGGATGAAGAGCGCCGCGTCCATGCCGTCGACCACGCGGTGATCGAAGGAGCTGGAGAGGTTCATCATCTTGCGGATCACCACTTGGCCTTTGACGACCATTGGCCGTTCGACGATTTTGTTCACGCCGACGATCGCCACTTCCGGCAGGTTCAGCACCGGCGTGCTGACGATGCCGCCCAGCGCACCGAGGCTGGTCAGGGTGATGGTCGAGCCGGACAATTCGTCGCGGCTGGCCTTGCCATTGCGTGCGGCATTGGCCAGACGCGAGATTTCCGCGGCGCTGTCCCACAGGCTGCGCGCTTCGGCGTGACGCACCACCGGCACCATCAGGCCGACATCGCTTTGCGTGGCGACACCGACATGCACTGCGCCGAGGCGGGTGATGACCTGGGCTTCGTCGTCGTAACGGGCGTTCATCTGCGGGAAGTCACGCAGGGCGACGACCAATGCGCGGACCAGGAACGGCAGCAAGGTCAACTTGCCACGGCTGGCGCCGTGTTTTTCATTCAGATGCGAGCGCAGTTCTTCAATCGCGGTAACGTCGATTTCCTCGACGTAGCTGAAGTGTGCGGCACGCTGGGTGGCGTCCTGCATGCGCTGGGCAATCTTGCGGCGCATGCCGATAACCTGAATCTGTTCTTCATCGTGACGCTGGGCGTACGCGGCAGCTGCCGGCGCCGAAGCGTTCGACTGACCTTGCGCCAGATAGGCGTCGAGGTCTTCGTGCAGCACACGACCGGCCGGGCCGGTGCCACGTACCAGACGCAATTGAATGCCCAGATCCAGCGCATGTTTGCGCACGGCCGGCGAGGCCAGCGGACGTTCATCAGCCTCGCGGGCAACCATCGGGCCTTGGCAAACCGGTGCGGAACGCGGTGCAGCAGCTGCGGCAGGTTTGCTCTCGACTGCGGCTTCAACTTTCGGCGCAGCAGGCGGCTCTTGCGCAGCAACCGGTGCTGGCGCGGCGGACTCTTTCAGGTTCCCGGCGCCTTCAACTTCGATGCTGATCAGCACACTGCCGACCGCCATCACTTCACCCGGCTGACCGCCGAGCGCAATCACCTTGCCGTGGACCGGCGATGGAATATCGACCATTGCCTTGTCGGTCATCACGTCCGCCAGCACCTGGTCTTCAACCACCAGATCGCCAACCTTGACGTGCCACTGCGACAGTTCGACTTCTGCGATGCCTTCGCCGATGTCCGGCATCTTGATAACGTGCGTGCCCATTCAGACCTCCATGACCCGTTTCAACGCCGCGCCCACTCGGGACGGCCCTGGGAAATACGCCCACTCTTGCGCGTGCGGGTAGGGGGTGTCCCAACCGGTGACGCGTTCGATCGGCGCTTCCAGGTGATGGAAGCAATGCTCTTGCACCAGCGACACCAGTTCGGCGCCGAAACCGCAGGTGCGGGTGGCTTCGTGTACCACCACGCAGCGGCCGGTTTTCTTCACCGACTTGACGATGGTTTCCAGGTCCAGCGGCCACAGGCTGCGCAGGTCGATGACTTCGGCGTCGACGCCGGATTCTTCAGCGGCAACTTGCGACACGTACACGGTGGTGCCGTAGGTCAATACGGTCACGTCCTTGCCAGGACGGGTGATCGCGGCGACGTCCAGCGGCACGGTGTAGTAACCGTCCGGCACCTGGGCTTGCGGGTGTTTCGACCACGGGGTTACGGGGCGGTCGTGGTGGCCGTCGAACGGGCCGTTGTACAGGCGTTTCGGCTCAAGGAAGATCACCGGGTCATCGTTTTCGATGGAGGCGATCAGCAGGCCTTTGGCATCGTAAGGGTTGGATGGCATGACGGTGCGCAGACCGCAGACCTGAGTGAACATCGCCTCAATGCTCTGGCTGTGGGTCTGGCCGCCATAGATCCCGCCGCCGCACGGCATGCGCAGGGTCATCGGCGCGGTGAACTCGCCGGCCGAGCGATAACGCAGGCGCGCCGCTTCGGAAATGATCTGGTCGGAAGCCGGGTAGACGTAGTCGGCGAACTGAATCTCTGCCACCGGGCGCAGGCCGTAAGCGCCCATGCCCACCGCAACACCGACAATGCCGCTTTCGGAGATCGGCGCGTCGAATACCCGCGAGGTGCCGTACTTGGTCTGCAGGCCTTCGGTGCAACGGAACACGCCGCCGAAGTAGCCGACGTCCTGACCGAACACCACCACATTGTCGTCACGCTCAAGCATCACATCCATGGCCGAGCGCAGGGCCTGGATCATGGTCATGGTGGTCGTGGTCATGGCGGTTTCCAACTGAATATTGTTGTTGTGATCGTTCATGTCAGATCCCCAACTGCTGACGCTGGCGCTTCAAGTGCTCCGGCATCTCTTTGTAGACGTCTTCGAACATGGTCGCGGCGCTTGGAATCTGGCCGCCGGCGAGGGTGCCGTACTGTTCGGCCTGTTTCTGCGCGGCAATCACTTCGGCTTCGAGCTCGGCGCTGACGGCGGCGTGCTCTTCTTCCGACCAGTGGCCGACCTTGATCAGGTGCTGCTTCAGGCGGGCAATCGGGTCGCCCAGCGGGAAGTGGCTCCAGTCGTCGGCAGGACGGTACTTGGATGGATCGTCGGAGGTCGAGTGCGGGCCGGCGCGGTAGGTGACCCATTCGATCATGGTCGGGCCGAGGTTGCGCCGGGCGCGCTCGGCAGCCCAGGCGGAAGCGGCGTAGACCGCGTAGAAGTCGTTGCCATCGACCCGCAGCGAGGCGATGCCGCAACCGACGCCGCGTCCGGCGAAAGTGGTGGCTTCACCCCCGGCGATGGCCTGGAAGGTCGAGATCGCCCACTGGTTGTTGACCACGTTGAGGATCACCGGCGCGCGGTAAACGTGGGCGAAGGTGAGGGCGGTGTGGAAGTCCGATTCGGCGGTGGCGCCGTCACCGATCCAGGCCGAGGCGATTTTCGTGTCGCCCTTGATCGCCGAGGCCATGCCCCAGCCGACGGCCTGAATGAATTGAGTCGCGAGGTTGCCGGAGATGGTGAAGAAACCGGCGTCCTTGACCGAGTACATGATCGGCAACTGCCGGCCCTTGAGCGGATCGCGCTCGTTGGACAGCAGTTGGCAGATCAGGTCGACCAGCGGCACTTCGCGGGCCATCAGGATGCTTTGCTGGCGGTAGGTCGGGAAGCACATGTCGTCGATATTCAAGGCCAGGGCCTGAGCACTGCCGATGGCTTCTTCGCCAAGGCTCTGCATGTAGAACGACATTTTTTTCTGGCGCTGGGCGACCACCATGCGGTTGTCGTAGATCCGCGTCTTGAGCATGGCGCGCATGCCCTTGCGCAGGATCTCGACCGGCACGTTTTCAGCCCAGGGGCCGAGGGCGTTGCCCTGATCGTCGAGCACCCGAATCAGCCCACGCGCCAGGTCGGCGGTGTCGGCAGGTTCGACGTCGATGGAAGGTTTGCGCACCGTGCCGGCATCGGTCAGATGCAGGTAGGAGAAGTCGGTTTTGCAGCCTGGGCGGCCCGAGGGTTCAGGGACGTGCAGACGCAGCGGTTCATACGCTTGGGTCATGGATTCTACGCTCGATCTTGTGAATTTCTTGTAGTGAGCTGGCAATCATTCTTGGGTGAAAGAAATCTTGTCCTACAACAATCATAGGCCCGGGCCAGAAGAATATTTCTCTCTGTTTCGTTGCGCTGGAGACGATTTGCAGATAGAAATTCTGCATAAACATAAAAAACAGGTGGTTTTGTCTCATGCGCAAACTGGACCGTACCGACATCGGCATTCTCAACAGCCTTCAGGAGAACGCGCGCATCACCAACGCCGACCTCGCGCGCTCGGTGAACCTGTCGCCGACCCCGTGTTTCAACCGGGTCAAGGCGATGGAAGAATTAGGCCTGATTCGCGAGCAGGTGACGCTGCTGGATGCCGACCTGCTGGGCCTGCATGTGAATGTGTTCATTCACGTCAGCCTGGAGAAACAGGTCGAGGAAGCGTTGCAGCATTTCGAAGAGGCGATCTCCGACCGCCCCGAGGTGATGGAGTGCTACCTGATGGCCGGCGACCCGGACTATCTGATCCGGGTGCTGGTGCCGACGATTCAGGCGCTGGAGCGCTTCATGATGGACTTTCTGACCAAGGTGCCGGGGGTGGCGAATATCCGCTCGAGTTTTGCCTTGAAGCAGGTGCGCTACAAGACGGCGTTGCCGTTGCCGGCGAATGGGTTGACCCTCGGGTCCTGAAGATCAAAAGATCGCAGCCTTCGGCAGCTCCTACACAGAGCACGCATTAACCGTGTTTCTGTAGGAGCTGCCGAAGGCTGCGATCTTTTGCTTTTAGAGCTTGTTGATCGGCACTTTCAAATAAACCACACCATTGTCCTCGGCCGGCGGCATGTTCCCCGCCCGCACATTCACCTGAATCGCCGGCAGCAACAGCGTTGGCATGCCCAACCCGGCGTCACGTTTGGTGCGCATCTCGACAAACGTCGCCTCATCGATCCCGTCATGCACATGAATATTGCTCAGACGCTGCTCACCGATGGTGGTCTGGCATTGCGCCGCGCGGCCCTCGGGCGGGTAGTCGTGGCAGACGTAGAGTTTGACGCTGGCGGGGAAGGCCAGCAGTTTGTGGATCGAGTTGAACAGTTGGTGCGCGTTGCCGCCGGGGAAGTCGCAGCGGGCGGTGCCGACGTCTGGCATGAACAGCGTGTCGCCGACCAGAATCTGTTCGCCATCGATCAGGTAGGCCATGTCCGCCGGGGTGTGACCGGGGACGTGCAGGGCGGTGGCGTTGAGGTTGCCGATCTTGAACGATTCGTTCGGCGCGAACAGGTGATCGAACTGCGAGCCGTCGACGCAGAATTCCGGTTCCAGATTGAATAGCGCCTTGAACACGTTCTGCACTTTGCTGATCGACTGGCCGATCGCAATCTTGCCGCCCAGTTCGCGGCGCAGGTACGGCGCGGCGGACAGGTGGTCGGCGTGGGCGTGGGTTTCCAGCAGCCATTGCACCTGCAAGTGGTGTTCTCGGACGAAGGTGATGATTTTGTCGGCCTGCGTGGTGCAGGTGCGTCCGGCGGCGCCGTCGTAATCGAGTACCGGATCGACGATTGCACACTGCCCGCCATCGGCTTCATAGACCACGTAGCTGTAGGTCGAGGAGGCGGGGTCGAGGAAAGCTTCAATCTGCGCGGGCATGGACACCAACCTGAACCAGGGAAATGGGTTGCAACACTTTATCTAAAAACATAATGTTCGCAGCTTAAGTGACCTTGAAGGCATCGTGCAAATGCAATCCAGTCTGACCGAATGTGAAGTCGCCCAGTTGCGGGCGTCCGCCTCCAAGGCCTGCGCGCTGCTCAAGGCGCTGGCCAATGAGGATCGCCTGTTGATCCTGTGCCAGCTGACCCAGGGCGAGCGCAACGTCGGCGAACTGGAAAAAATGACCGGCGTGCGCCAGCCGACCCTGTCCCAGCAGCTGGGCATCCTGCGCGATGAAGGCCTGGTGGCGACTCGTCGTGAAGGCAAATACATCTTTTACGGTCTGGCCAGTCCTGAAGTGATTCAGGTGATGAAGACCCTGTCTGGGTTGTATTGCGGAGCGGTGCTGAAAAGCCTGGGCCATCAATAAATGTCAGCCACCACACAATCTCTGTAGGAGTGAGCCTGCTCGCGATAGCGGTGTATCAGCCAACATCTTCATAGACTGACATACCGCTATCGCGAGCAGGCTCACTCCTACAATGGATTTGTGCGATGGCCGGAAATCCTTGCATGCAGCAATAAGGAACAAGCAATGAACGATCAACACTGGGGCCCATCCATCAGTGCCGATATCGTGGTCATCGGCGGCGGCACCGCCGGCATCGGCTTCGTCGCCAGTCTGCTCAAGCGTGATCCCACTCTTAAAGTCACTGTGATCGAGCCAAGCGCCCAGCACTACTACCAACCGGCGTGGACGCTGGTCGGCGGTGGCGCCTACGACGTCAAGGACACCGTGCGGCCGATGAGCAAAGTGATGCCGCGTCAGGCCACCTGGATTCAGGCGGCAGTGACTGCGGTTGATCCCGACGCACGTCAGCTCACGCTCAACGATCAACGCCGCGTCACTTACCAAAACCTGATCGTCTGCCCCGGCCTGCGGCTGGCCTGGGAGAAGATCGAAGGCCTGCAGGAAAGCCTCGGTCAGCACGGCGTGACGTCCAACTACTGCTATCAGCACTCGCAGTACACCTGGGATCAGGTGCAGAAACTGCGTGGTGGCAAGGCGTTGTTCACTCAGCCGGCGATGCCGATCAAATGCGCCGGCGCACCGCAGAAGGCGTTGTACCTGTCGTGCGATCACTGGCGCAAAACCGCTGTGCTGAACAACATTAACGTCGAGTTCAACCTGGCCGGCGCGGCGCTGTTTGGCGTGGCGACCTTCGTCCCGCCACTGATGAAGTACATCGAAAAGTACAACGCGCAACTGGCCTTCAACTCCAACCTGGTCAAGGTCGACGGCCCGGCGAAAACCGCCTGGTTCGAGATCAAGGATGTTGACGGCAACCTCACCACACAGGCGAAAACTTTCGATCTGCTGCACGTGGTGCCGCCGCAGGTCTCACCGGATTTCATCGCCCACAGTGCGCTGGCCGACGCTGCCGGCTGGTGCGAAGTCAATCCGCACAGCCTGCAACATCCGCGTTACCCCGAGGTGTTCGGCCTCGGTGATATCTGCGGCACCAGCAATGCGAAAACCGCTGCCGCCGTGCGCAAGCAGGTCGTCGTAGTCGCCGAAAACCTCTTGGCCCTGCGCAAGCAACAACCGCTGCCACTGAAGTACGACGGCTACGGTTCGTGCCCGCTCACGGTGGAGAAGGGCAAGGTGATCCTCGCCGAGTTTGGTTACGGCGGGAAGTTGCTGCCGACTTTCGCCCTCGATGCGACCGTGCCGCGCCGCTCGGCGTGGTTCCTCAAGGCGACGCTACTGCCGTGGTTCTACTGGAACGGCATGCTCAAGGGCCGCGAGTGGCTGACCGGTTTGTCCAAAGTCGACTGAGAACTCCCTATGTTGCTGGCAAGTCTGTTTGGCGTGTTGATGGGGCTGATTCTCGGACTGACCGGGGCAGGCGGCGGGATTCTCGCGGTGCCGGCGCTGGTGCTTGGCCTCGGCTGGAGCATGACCCAGGCCGCGCCCGTGGCGTTGTTCGCCGTCGGTAGTGCGGCGGCAGTCGGGGCGATCGACGGTTTGCGTCATGGCCTGGTGCGCTATCGCGCGGCGTTGCTGATTGCCGCGCTCGGTGCGCTGTTTTCGCCGCTGGGCATTTATTTCGCGCACCAGTTGCCGGAGAAGATCCTGATGATCCTCTTCAGTCTGCTGATGGTCATGGTGGCCTGGCGCATGCTGCGCCGCGAGCGTGCGCAAGAGGGGCCGAGCGACCACGGCCACGCGAGCTGGGGGCAGAAAAACTGCATGCTCAATGAGCAGACCGGGCGTTTCGACTGGACCGCCAAATGCACCGCGACCCTCGCTGCTTTGGGTGCTGTGACCGGTGTGGTTTCGGGCTTGCTCGGCGTTGGCGGTGGTTTCCTGATCGTGCCGGCGTTCAAGCAACTGACCGATGTGCAAATGCGCGGAATTGTCGCGACGTCGCTGATGGTGATCAGCCTGATTTCGGCGATTGGCGTGATCGGCTCCTTCCATGCCGGAGTGCGCATCGACGCTCAGGGCGCGGCGTTTATCGTGGCCAGCATCGTCGGCATGATCATCGGCCGCAAACTCTGCGCCCGGGTGCCGGCGCGGACGTTGCAGGTGGGGTTTGCCAGCGTGTGTCTGGTGGTGGCGGGGTATATGTTGTTGCGTGCCTGAATGTTGGCAGATCAAAAGATCGCAGCCTTCGGCAGCTCCTACAGGAATCGCATTCCCATGCAGGAGCTGTCGAGTGAAACGAGGCTGCGATCTTTCAGGTTGTTACAACACCAAATGCGGTAGCCACAGGGAAATGGCGGGGATGTAAGTGACCAGCATCAACACCAGGAACAGCACCGCGTAGAACGGCAGCAGCGCCTTCACGGTGCTCTCGATACTGACCTTGCCCACCGCCGAGCCGACAAACAGCACCGCGCCCACCGGCGGTGTTATCAGCCCGATCCCGAGGTTGACCAGCATGATCATGCCGAACTGCACCGGGTCGACACCGATGCCGAGAATCACCGGCATCAGGATCGGCGTCAGGATCAGGATCAGCGGCGCCATGTCCATCACCGTGCCGAGCAACAGCAGCATGACGTTGATGCACATCAGGATCACGTAACGGTTGTCCGACAGGGTCAGGAACAGCGTGGTGATTTTCGCCGGAATCTGCATCAGGGTCATGATGTAGCCGAAGCTCGCGGCGAAGCCGATCAGGATCATCACGATGGAAATCGTGCGTACCGTGCGATGCATCAGCTTCGGCAGTTCACGCCACTTGTAGTCGCGGTAGATGAACATGGTCACGAAGAACGACCACAACACGGCGATGGCCGCCGATTCCGTGGCGGTGAAGATCCCCGAGAGGATGCCGCCGAGGATGATCACCATCGCCATCAGGCCCCAGAGGGCTTCGCCGACGATTTTCAACGCCTGGCGCATCGGGATGACTTCACCCTTGGGGTAGTCGCGTTTTTTCGCGAAGATCAGGCACAGCACCATCAGGCAGGCGCTCATCAGCAACCCCGGCACGATGCCCGCCATGAACAGCGAGGCAATCGAAACCGTACCACCGGCGGCCAGGGAGTAGAGCACCGAGTTATGGCTTGGCGGCGTGAGCAGGGCTTGCACCGAGCCGCTGACGGTCACCGCGGTGGAGAAATCCCGTGGATAGCCCTTGCGTTCCATTTCCGGAATCAGCACCGAACCCACCGACGCGGTGTCGGCCACCGAGGAACCGGAGATCGCGCCGAAGAAGGTCGAGGCGACAATGTTGACCAGCGACAGGCCACCGCGCACGAAACCCACCAGCACCCCGGCACACGCCACCAAACGCCGCGACATGCCGCCCTCGGCCATGATCGCGCCGGCCAGGACGAAGAACGGAATGGCCAGCAGCGAGAACTTGTTCACCCCCGACGCGACCTGGATCATCACCGCCTGGAACGGGATGTCGATCCACCATGCACCGATCAGCGCGGCGGCGCCCAGCGCATAGGCGACTGGCATGCCGATCAGGATCAACAGGATAAAACTGCCTAGCAGAATCAGAGCGTCCATTAAGCGCCACCTTCACTTTCTTCAACCAGATCGAACTGCACGACCCGCCGTTTGCTCTGGTCACCGAGCAAGAGTTTTTCCAGGACGAAAACCAGCGTCAGCAAGCCGCCCACGGGAATCGGCAGATAGGTCACGCCAACCCGCAGATCGGGCAGGGCTGCCATGAACTGGTTCCAGGTGGACATGCACAACTTGGCGCCCCAGATCGTCATGAAAATGCAGATCGCCGCCATGAGCAGTTGCGAGAATATCGCCGCCGCGGATCTCACGTGCGGTGGCATGCGGTCGGTGAGCATGGCCACGGCCATGTGCGCACCGGCGCGGTAACTGGCGGCGGCACCGATGAAGGTGAACACCATCATCAGCAGGATCGCCGTCGGCTCTGGCCAGCTCGAACCGGTGCCCAGCACGTAGCGGGCGAACACGCCCCAGGGAATCATCAGGGAAATCGCCAGAACGGAAAGGCCGGCGACCCAAATGCACGTCATGTAGATCTTGTCGTTGATACGCAGCAGTAGATTCTTCATCGGGTTCCACCGTAACCGGGCGCGCCTGAGTGATCAGGTGCGCTGGGCCTGGTTAATGAGGACGGAGCGGGAGGCGTTACTGCACGGCTTCGATTTTCTTGATCAGGTCGGCGTACTTCGCACCGTACTTTTCCCGCACCGGTGCGGTGGCGTCGTAGAAGGGTTTCTTGTCGACCTGGATGAACTCGACGCCAGCGGCCTTGAGTTTTTCTTCGCTGGCAGCGGACTTCTTGTCCCACAGCACGCGCTCTTCAGCCTGGGCAGCCTTGGCGGCGGTTTTGACCAGCGCCTGTTGATCCGGGGTGAGTTTTTCCCAGGTGATTTTCGACATCACAATCGGCTCTGGCAGGATCAGGTGACCGGTCAGGCTGTAGAACTTGGCGTTCTGGAAGTGGTTGTGTTCGAGCAGGGTCGGCGGGTTGTTTTCCGCGCCGTCGATCACGCCGGTCTGCAAGGCGCTGAAGATTTCCCCAGTGTCCATGGCGATACCGTTTCCGCCCATGGCGTTCATCATGTCGATGAACATCGGGTTGCCCTGGACACGAATCTTCATGCCCTTGAGATCTTCGAGCTTGCGTACCGGTTTCTTGGTGTAGACGTTGCGCGTGCCGCCGTCCATCCAGGCCAGAGCCACGAGGCCGAATTCGGAGTTGGTGATTTTGTCGAGGATCTCGTCGCCTACCGGGCCATCGATGACGTTACGCATGTGTTGATGGTCGCGGAAGATGAACGGCATGTTGAACACGTTCACGTCCGGCACTACCGGGCCGACGATACCCAGGCTGACGCGAGACAGCTGTACCGCGCCGACTTGCATCTGCTCGATGACTTCCTTTTCTGAGCCCAGCACGCCGCCGGGGAAGTATTGGAAGGTCAGTTCGCCGTTGGTTTCCCGGGTCAGGGTCTTGCCCATGTTTTCTTCGGCCACCACGGTGGGATAACCGGCGGGATGGATGTCAGCGAACTTGAGTTGCAGGGCCTGGGCGGCGCCAGTGAAGGTAAACATCAGCGGAAGTGCAGCGGCCAGCAAGGTGCGTTTGAAGTTCATGGGGGTGAGTCTCCAGTCTTGTTATTTTTGTGTTCAAGGCGCAGCGGTGCAGCAGAGGCGGGTGTTACAGGGAATCGTCGAACAGTGGTTCTTCCAGGCCTTTGACTCCGGGATTGAGGGCGAACACGCCGCCGGCCAGGGATTGCGGATCGCGGTCGTCGCCGGGGCGAATCGAGGTCACGAAGAGGGTGTCCAGGCGGCTGCCGCCGAAGGCACACATCGTCGGTTTCTTCACCGGCACTTCCAGCGAGAAATCGAGGCGCCCGTCCGGGGCAAAACGGTGAATCAGTCCGGCGTCGTTGGCGCAGATCCAGTAGCAGCCTTCGGCATCCACGGCAGCGCCATCCGGCCGGCCGGGGAAGTGGTTCATGTCAACGAAGATCCGCCGATTCGATGGTGTGCCGGTCTCGGCGTCGTAATCGAAGGCCCAGATCAATTGCACGTCTGGATGTGAATCCGACAGGTACATCGTCTTGCCGTCAGGGCTGAAGCCGAGGCCGTTGGGCACGATGAAGCCGTCGAGTCGCGCTTCGATCACACCAGACTGCCCGGCGCCGTAGCGGTAGAGCCGACCTTCGGATGCGTTCAGGCCCATGTTCAGCACCATGCTGCCAGCCCAGAAACGACCCTGGCGGTCGCAGCGACCATCGTTGAGGCGCATGTCTGCTCGGCTGTGCTCGACGGTGGCGAGCAATTCGCTGTCGAGGCTGCCGTCGCTGTGCGGGTGCAGATGAAAAAAGCCGCTCTCCATGCCGGCAACCCAGCCGCCACCGCTGTGACGGGCGATGCAGGCGAGCATTTCAGGGGTTTTCCAGACATGCACATGGCCGGTGTCAGCGCTCCAGCGTTGCAGCCCGCCGTTGGCAATATCGACCCAATACAGCGCGTTTTCCTGCGGCACCCAGACCGGGCTTTCGCCCACGGCGTTGCGCGCATCGACGATCAATTCGGCTTGCATACTCATTCCTTTGCGTCGTTGGCAGAGTGGTCAGTCGCCGAAGGGGCCGGCCGCGACGAACGCGCCGCCCTGATAGACCCGCGCCGGGTCATCGGCGGCGGGCATAGGCTGCGCTTCGACTTTTTCGCGGAACACTTCGGAGCTGTCTCTGGCTTCAAAACCGAGGTGACTGGCGAAGCGGTTATCCCACCAGACGTTCTTGTTGGCGGACATGCCGTAGACCACGGTATGGCCCACGTTTGGCGTGTACAGCGCGCGCTCGAGCAATTGCGTGAGGTCGTCGAAGCTCAGCCAGGTGTGCATCATTCGGCGGTTCTGCGGCTCGGGGAACGAGGAGCCGATGCGGATGCTGACGGTCTCGATGCCGTAGCGATCGAAGTAGAAACTGGCCATGTCTTCGCCGTAGGACTTGGACAAGCCGTAGTAGCCGTCGGGGCGGCGGGCGCAGCTGGCGTCGAGCGGCTCGTCCTGTTTGTAGAAGCCGATGACGTGGTTGGAACTGGCGAAGATCACTCGCTTCACACCATGGCGGCGTGCAGCTTCGTAGATGTGAAATACGCCGCAGATGTTGGCGCCGAGGATTTCTTCGAAGGGCCGCTCCACGGAGACACCGCCGAAATGCAGGATTGCGTCGACGCCTTCGACCAGTTGGTGCACGGCGTGTTTGTCGGCCAGATCGCAGGGGACGATTTCTTCGCGATCATCAACGGCTGGGGCGAGGGCGGCGATGTCTGACAAGCGCAGGACATGGGCATAAGGGCGCATGCGTTCGCGCAGGACTTTGCCCAGGCCACCGGCAGCGCCGGTCAGCAGCAGACGGTTGAACGGGGCGCGGGGAGTAGAGGTAGACGTCATGGCAATCCCTTACACGTTGTTATTAGGTTTGTTGTAGGTTGTCGTATGACTGCGCTGAAGTATCGGTAGGCTTTCCGGAACTTGTCAACGCGACTTTTGGGGTAAATGACGGAAGGGGCTCATTCACTTTTCAATCACCGCGACGCCTTCGTTGCAATGCAATCCCCTTGTGGGAGCGGGCTTGCTCGCGAAAGCGGTGTGTCATTGAAAGATGAATTGACTGACCCGACGC